>NZ_JARVRQ010000015.1:0-401420 GCF_030209635.1 Enterobacter sp. MEB024
GAGCAGTTGACTTTTAATCAATTGGTCGCAGGTTCGAATCCTGCACGACCCACCAGCCTGAATAGATTTGCAGTACATCCCGCAAGGGGTCGTTAGCTCAGTTGGTAGAGCAGTTGACTTTTAATCAATTGGTCGCAGGTTCGAATCCTGCACGACCCACCAATGTAAAAAAGCGCCCTAAAGGCGCTTTTTTGCTATCTGTATTCCGCATATTTTGACCTTGCAGGTCGGCTCCGGCGAAGTCGCCATCCGATGCGTGCTACGCACACCTATTTCCGGTGACTTTTTCTCGCAAATTCGCTATCTTGTTTAGTATACAAAACACATTTGCCGTCCGTTTTGCTATGTCATGCAAAAGAAAGGCAATAATGTTAAGCCAGTAAAACGAGAAGCCATAATGAGCGTGATGTTTGATCCAGAAGCCGCAATCTATCCCTTCCCGCCAAAGCCTGTCCCGCTGAGTCAGGATGAGAAGCAGTTTTACCGTGAGAAGATCAAACGTCTTCTCAAAGAGCGAGATGCAGTGATGGTTGCACATTACTACACCGACCCGGAAATCCAGCAACTGGCGGAAGAGACCGGGGGCTGCATCTCTGACTCTCTGGAGATGGCACGCTTTGGTGCCAGACATCCTGCTTCCACGTTACTGGTCGCAGGCGTTCGCTTTATGGGTGAAACCGCAAAGATTCTCAGCCCTGAAAAAACCATTCTGATGCCAACGCTACATGCGGAATGTTCACTCGACCTCGGCTGTCCGATTGATGCGTTCTCGGCCTTCTGCGATGCCCATCCGGACCGTACCGTGGTGGTCTATGCCAATACCTCTGCCGCAGTGAAAGCGCGGGCAGACTGGGTCGTGACGTCAAGCAT
The DNA here is from genome assembly GCF_030209635.1 of Enterobacter sp. MEB024. Lineage (NCBI taxonomy): Bacteria > Pseudomonadati > Pseudomonadota > Gammaproteobacteria > Enterobacterales > Enterobacteriaceae > Enterobacter > Enterobacter sp. MEB024. The sequence continues at coordinate 871 of NZ_JARVRQ010000015.1, forward strand.
CGCCGTTGAACTGATTGAGCATCTGGACAGTCTGGGCGAGAAAATCATCTGGGCGCCTGACCGCCATCTCGGCAATTACGTGCAGAAGCAGACCGGCGCTGACGTGCTTTGCTGGCAGGGTGCCTGTATTGTTCATGATGAATTTAAGACGCAGGCGCTCTCGCGCATGAAGGCGCTTTACCCGCACGCTGCGGTCCTTGTTCACCCGGAATCACCGCAGTCCATTGTCGACATGGCGGATGCCGTGGGATCCACAAGCCAGCTTATCAATGCTGCCAGGACGCTGCCGCACAAGCAGCTCATCGTGGCAACCGACCGCGGTATCTTCTATAAGATGCAGCAGGCCGTGCCTGAGAAAGAGCTGCTTGAAGCACCAACGGCGGGCGAGGGGGCGACGTGTCGTAGCTGCGCGCACTGCCCGTGGATGGCGATGAACGGCCTGAAAGCTATTGCTGAGGGGCTGGAGAAAGGCGGAGCAGCGCATGAAATCCATGTGGATGCTGCTCTGCGTGAAGGTGCGTTAATTCCGCTTAACCGCATGCTGGATTTTGCGGCTACACTACGTACTTAATTCAATACGCCCTGGGGAAAAGATGGATTTTTTTAGCACACAGAACATTCTGGTTCATATACCGATTGGTGCAGGTGGCTATGACCTGTCATGGATTGAGGCCGTGGGTACGCTGGCTGGGTTATTGTGTATCTGGCTGGCAAGTCTGGAGAAGATCAGCAACTACGCGTTCGGGTTAATTAACGTTACGCTCTTTGCGATTATCTTCTTCCAGATCCAGCTGTACGCCAGCCTGCTTTTGCAGTTGTTCTTCTTTGCGGCGAACATTTATGGTTGGTACGCGTGGTCGCGGCAGAACAGCCAGCAGGAGGCAGAGCTGCAAATCCGCTGGCTGCCCTTACCGAAAGCTATCGCCTGGTTTGTCGCCTGCGTTGTCGCCATTGGTTTAATGACCGTCTATATCAACCCGGTGTTTGCATTCCTGACCCGTGTCGCGGTGTCGGTTATGTCTGGCCTCGGGCTGAATGTCGCTATGCCATCACTCCAGCCGGATGCTTTCCCGTTCTGGGACTCCTGCATGATGGTGCTGTCGATTGCGGCGATGATCCTGATGACCCGTAAATACGTTGAGAACTGGCTGCTCTGGGTCGTCATTAACGTCATTAGCGTGGTTATTTTTGCACTTCAGGGCGTCTATGCGATGTCGCTGGAGTATCTGCTGCTGACCTTCATTGCCCTGAACGGGAGCCGGATGTGGATTAACAGCGCGCGTGAGCGAGGCTCTCGCGCGCTTTCGAACTAATGATGGTGATGATGTGAATGTCCGGACTGCGCCTCGTTCAGGTGGCAGTCCGGGCCGTTACAGGGCTGGTACTCCATCTGGATGGTGGCGTGGCCAATCTCATAGTGATGTTCGAGAAAGTGCTGGATGCGCTCAAGCAGGCCATCATGGTCATGGGTAGGGATCACCTGGACGTGCAATGTCATGACCGGTTTCTCACCCACCAGCCAGACGTGAACATGATGCACATTGCGCACTTCGGGTACGGAACGACGCAGGTTGCGTTTAAGCTCGGCAATGTCCACGGATGCCGGCGCCCCTTCAAGCAGTTCATTCACGCTCTCCTTCAGCAGCCGCCAGGCACTGCGCAATACCAGACACGATACCAGCACGGAAAGAATCGGGTCGACGGGCGTCCAGCCGGTATAAAGGATCACCAGCGCGGCCACAATGGCGCCGACGGAACCCAGTAAATCGCCCATAACATGCAGAGCCGCAGCGCGCACGTTGAGGTTCTTTTCCCCGCTGCCGCGATGCAAAATCCAGAACGCCAGAAGATTCGCCAGCAGACCTGCTACGGCGATAACCATCATTGTCGCTCCGGCGACCGGCTGAGGGTGACGAAAGCGCTGTATGGCTTCCCAGACGATAAGAAGGGTGATAACCACCAGAGCAATAGCGTTAACAAACGCCGCCAGGGTGGTCAGTCGCAGCCAGCCAAAGGTATGACGCGCGTTAGGCGGACGACGGGCAAACTGCACGGCCAACAGGGCAAAGAGCAGGGCGGCGGCATCGGTAAGCATATGTCCGGCATCCGCCAGAAGCGCCAGAGAGCCGGAAACCAGGCCACCAATGACCTCGATAACCATAAACGTTGCCGTGACGCCGAAGGCCAGCATAAGGCGTTTAGCGTTGTCATCGCCAGAAGATGGGGTGTGTGAATGCGTGTGCGCCATATCAGCTTTCCTTTTTGTTATTGTTTTTAGTGTAGCGTTTTTAATGGCTTACTCCAAAAAGAAAGGAGAGCCAGAGCTCTCCTTTTACGTTTACATCCGTCACGGATTATTGGGTTGTGCCATCCGTTTTGGTATTGGCATCGTCGCCCACTTTGTCATTCGAATTCGGACACTTACCGTCTTTGCACATGGTGTTCTTATGCATCTCATCGGTACTCATCGTGTCATGATTCATGGTGCCAGAGCCGCTACTGTCCGGATGCAACATCGTGCCTCCGGTATTGGTGTTCCCGGTATTGATCTGGCTGTTATCGACATTATTCGGGGCGATATTCTGTTTTGCATCAGGGGCGACCTGTCCCGCCGCCGCCGCGGCATTCGCGTCACCGTTGTTATCTGTTGAGCCCGTCTCAGCAGCAAGGACGCTGCCGCTTGCCAGGGTGAGGGAGGCTGTGAGGAAGAGGGTTGCCAGTTTCGTCATTTTCATCTTGGTGCTCCTGTTCTTGTCGTTACGCTGGATAACATTTTCCAACAGTGCATCTTTTTCAGAGGCGAAAGATTCCGTCATACGGACTTACGTCAGTATGGAATCGCGTTTAATCAAACAAAAGTGGTTGTTACAGTTAAAAAGCTTAGGTTAGATCTCGTTTTTCGCTATTTTGTGGCGATTTTTAGGTGAATTCCAGGAATTATCTGCGTGAAGTGTAAAACCGTGTTTACACTTTCTGGTCGGCAAGTTAGATTGAAAGGATTGCTTTCATTACTAAAGATATGGCAGAGCTGGAAAGAAAATGAATTATCAGAACGACGATTTACGTATTAAAGAGATCAATGAGTTATTACCTCCTGTAGCACTCCTTGAGAAATTCCCCGCCACTGAAAATGCCGCAAACACGGTGTCTCATGCTCGTAAAGCGATCCATAAGATCCTGAAAGGTAATGACGATCGTCTTCTGGTGGTGATTGGCCCTTGTTCAATTCACGATCCTGCTGCGGCCAAAGAGTACGCAGCAAGGTTGCTTCAGCTTCGCGAAGAACTGCAAGGCGAGCTGGAAATTGTCATGCGTGTTTACTTCGAAAAGCCGCGTACGACCGTTGGCTGGAAAGGGCTGATTAACGACCCGCATATGGATAACAGTTTCCAGATCAACGACGGTCTGCGTATTGCGCGCAAACTGCTGCTGGAGATCAACGACAGCGGTTTGCCGGCTGCCGGTGAGTTCCTCGACATGATTACGCCGCAATATCTGGCGGATCTGATGAGCTGGGGCGCAATCGGTGCGCGTACTACAGAATCTCAGGTTCACCGCGAACTGGCGTCAGGTCTCTCGTGTCCGGTTGGTTTTAAAAACGGTACCGATGGCACCATTAAGGTGGCAATTGACGCCATCAATGCCGCCGGGGCACCGCACTGCTTCCTGTCCGTCACCAAATGGGGTCACTCCGCCATTGTGAATACCAGCGGTAACGGTGACTGTCATATTATTCTGCGTGGCGGTAAAGAGCCGAACTACAGCGCAAAACATGTCGCAGACGTGAAGGTCGGGCTGGAAAAAGCGGGTCTGCCACAACAGGTGATGATCGACTTCAGCCATGCCAACTCCAGCAAGCAGTTTAAAAAGCAGATGGAAGTCGGCGCCGATGTTTGTCAGCAGATTGCCGGCGGTGAGAACGCGATCATTGGCGTGATGATCGAAAGCCATCTGGTGGAAGGTAACCAGAATCTGGAAGGCAGCGAGCCGCTGGTCTATGGTAAGAGCGTCACGGACGCCTGCATCGGCTGGGACGATACGGATGCGCTTCTGCGTCAGCTGGCGAATGCGGTAAAAGCGCGTCGCGGCTGAGTTTCCGGAGCCAAATAAAAAAGCGTGGATTGCTCCACGCTTTTTTTATGTCCAGCGAAAATTATTTCGCTTTACCTTGGTTCGCTACAGCCGCGGCTTTTGCAGCGATCTCATCAGCGTTGCCCAGATAGTAATGTTTGATTGGTTTGAAGTTTTCGTCGAACTCATACACCAGCGGAACGCCAGTTGGGATGTTCAGTTCGAGGATCTCGTCTTCACCCATGTTGTCCAGGTATTTCACCAGCGCACGCAGGGAGTTACCGTGAGCTGCGATGATCACGCGCTCGCCGCTTTTCAGGCGTGGCAGAATGGTTTCGTTCCAGTAAGGCACAACGCGGTCGATGGTCAGCGCCAGGCTCTCGGTCGTTGGCAGCTCAGCATCCGTCAGTTTCGCGTAACGCGGGTCGTGGCCCGGGTAGCGCTCGTCATCTTTGGTCAGCTCTGGTGGGGTTACCGCGAAGCCGCGACGCCACTGTTTAACCTGCTCGTCACCGTATTTTTCAGCGGTTTCCGCTTTGTTCAGACCCTGCAGCGCACCGTAGTGACGCTCGTTCAGTTTCCAGGATTTCTCAACCGGCAGCCAGGCCTGATCCAGTTCGTCCAGAACGTTCCACAGAGTATGGATGGCACGTTTCAGCACAGAGGTGTAAGCAAAATCAAAGCTGAAGCCTTCAGCCTTCAGCAGTTTACCTGCTGCTTTTGCTTCGCTTACGCCTTTTTCTGACAGATCAACGTCGTACCAACCGGTAAAGCGGTTTTCGTTGTTCCACTGGCTTTCGCCATGACGCACCAGGACCAGCTTAGTTACAGCCATATCGTACTCCTCATAAGCTTTATTGAATGATAACAATTCTCATTATATTGCCGTGACAGTGCCAGCAGCAACGCTTAACCCTAACCATAGCGAAAATAGTCTCTGAGTGTAAGATGCTTGTGAATCCAGGGTTATGATTTTGTCTGCGATCGGCGCTATTTTCAGCAAGACGGAGAGAAAAAGCCCTCCGCAAGGAGGGCTGGGAATTATGAATGCGGGATGAAATGATATTCTGTCACGCTAACGTACTCTTCACCCGGGCGCAGCACACAGTCCGGCTGTGGCCATTCTGGATGGTTCGGGCTGTCCGGCAGGAACTCGCTTTCCAGCGCCAGCCCTTGCCAGTCGCTGTACTCTTCATGTTCGCGTGCCGTGGTGCCGCCAAGGTAGTTGCCTGAATAGAATTGCAGGGCAGGGGCCGTGGTGTAGACCGTCATCTGCAGTTTCTCATCCGCAGACCAGACCTGCGCGGCAGGCTGAGTCACATCGCCTTTCGCCTGCAGCAGAAACGCGTGGTCATAGCCTTTCACCTTGCGCTGATCGTCATCGCTCAGGAAATCCTGCGCGATGGTTTTTCCGCTGCGGAAATCAAAGCTGGTACCGCTGACGGCCTTGAGCCCCTGATACGGGATCCCCATTTCATCCACCGGCAGATAGGCATCTGCCAGGATCTGGAGCGTGTGATTACGCACGTCGCACTGGTTGCCGTCCAGGTTGAAATAAGCGTGGTTGGTCAGATTGACCGGGCACGGCTTATCAACTTTCGCGCGATATTCAATGGCGATACGGTTATCGTCAGCCAGCGTGAAATGCGCGAACGCGGTGAGGTTACCGGGGAATCCCTGGTCACCGTCACGCGAGTCCAGTGAGAACAGCACTTCGCGGTCGTTTTGCTGAACGATTTTCCAGCGGCGCTTATCGAACCCTTCAGGTCCACCGTGTAACTGGTTTTCGCCCTGACTGGAAAGCAACGAGTAACGCTCGCCATCAAGTTCGAAAGCGCTTTTCGCGATGCGGTTAGCATAACGGCCGACAGACGCGCCAAGATAGGCGGACTGATTGACATACTGCTCAGGCGACGCGCAGCCAAGCAGGGTTTCACGTACGCTGCCATCAGGCATTGGTACGCGAGCGGATAGCAAAGTGGCACCCCAGTCCATTAACGTAACCACCATTCCTGCGCTGTTGCGCAGGGTTAACAGGCGATACGGCAGGCCATCCGGGGCAAGGGTTGGCGTTTCGTTTAGCACTGTCCTGCTCCTTGTGATGCTTTACACACGTAGAAAGTTTCTTTAATACCTGTTTTCGCTTCGTACTGTTTTTCCACCGCCTGCTGGACGGCAGGGACGAGCTCTTCCGGCATCAGGGCAACAATGCAGCCACCGAAGCCGCCGCCGGTCATGCGCACACCGCCTTTATCGCCAATCGTGGCTTTGACGATGTCCACCAGGGTATCGATTTGCGGAACGGTGATTTCAAAATCATCGCGCATGGAGGCGTGAGATTCTGCCATCAGTTCACCCATACGTTTCAGGTCACCTTTCGCCAGCGCGGACGCCGCTTCAACGGTACGGGCATTTTCCGTCAGCACATGACGAACACGTTTCGCCACTACCGGATCCAGTTCGTGCGCCACTTTATTGAACTCGTTGAGCGAAACGTCACGCAGCGCAGGTTGCTGGAAGAAACGTGCGCCGGTTTCACACTGCTCGCGGCGGGTGTTGTACTCGCTGCCCACCAGCGTGCGTTTAAAGTTGCTGTTAATAATTACCACAGCTGCGCCTTTTGGCAAGGGAACGGCTTTGGTGCCCAGAGAGCGGCAGTCGATAAGCAAGGCATGCTCTTTTTTACCCAGCGCAGAGATCAGCTGGTCCATGATGCCGCAGTTACAGCCCACAAACTGGTTTTCCGCTTCCTGACCATTCAGGGCGATTTGTGCCCCGTCCAGCGGCAGATGATAAAGCTGCTGGAAGACGGTACCCACGGCGACTTCCAGCGACGCGGATGAGCTTAATCCGGCACCCTGAGGCACGTTTCCGCTGATGACCAGATCAGCGCCGCCCACGTTTTTATTACGTTTCTGCAGGTGTTTTACCACGCCGCGCACGTAGTTAGACCATTGCTGGCTGTCGTGGGTAACGATGGGTGCATCGAGGGAAAACTCATCCGTCTCATTATTGTAATCCGCTGCAATAACGCGGACTGTGCGGTCATCGCGCTTAGCGCAGCTAATGACGGTCTGGTAATCAATGGCGCACGGCAGAACGAAACCATCGTTATAGTCGGTATGTTCACCAATCAGGTTCACGCGGCCAGGCGCCTGAATGACATGGGTGGCAGGGTAGCCAAATTTCTCAGCAAACAGGGATTGTGTTTTATCTTTCAGACTCATTTTTTAGACTCCTGATTCGCGATAATGGACGTCACTCACAGCACGCAGGCGTTCTGCAGCCTGTTCTGCCGTCAGGTCACGCTGGGTTTCTGCCAGCATTTCATAGCCCACCATGAATTTACGTACCGTCGCAGAGCGCAGCAGCGGCGGATAGAAATGGGCATGCAACTGCCAGTGTTGATTCTCTTCACCGTTAAACGGAGCGCCATGCCAGCCCATTGAGTAGGGGAAGGAGCACTGGAACAGGTTGTCATAACGGCTGGTCAGTTTCTTCAGTGCCAGGGCGAGGTCATCGCGCTGTGCGTCGCTCAGATCGGTGATGCGCAGAACCTGTGCTTTTGGCAGAAGCAGCGTCTCAAAAGGCCATGCTGCCCAGTAAGGTACGACGGCCAGCCAATGCTCGGTTTCCACCACCGTTCGGCTGCCATCGGCCAGTTCACGACGGGTGTAATCCACCAGCATCGGCGATCCGTTTTCCGCGAAATAGGCTTTTTGCAGACGGTCTTCACGCTCGGCTTCGTTTGGCAGGAAACTGTTGGCCCAGATCTGACCGTGCGGGTGCGGGTTAGAGCAGCCCATTGCCGCGCCCTTGTTTTCGAACACTTGTACCCACGGGTAGGTCTGACCCAGCTCAGCAGTTTGCGTCTGCCAGGTGCTGACGACCTCTTTCAGCGCGTCAACACTCAGCTCCGGCAGCGTTTTGCTGTGGTCGGGCGAGAAACAGATAACACGGCTGGTGCCGCGCGCGCTTTCACAGCGCATCAGCGGGTCCTGGCTATCCGGCGCGTCGGGCGTGTCGGTCATCAGGGCGGCAAAATCGTTGGTGAAAACGAAGGTGCCTTTGTAGTCCGGGTTTTTATCGCCCGTCACACGCGTGTTGCCCGGACACAGGAAGCAGTCCGGGTCGTGCTGGGGAAGCGTCTGTTTTGCAGGCGTCTCTTGCGCCCCCTGCCAGGGACGCTTGGCGCGATGCGGAGAAACCAAAATCCATTGCCCGCTTAGCGGGTTAAAACGACGATGCGGATGATCGACGGGATTGAACGAAGTCATGACGGATCCTTAGTCCGGATAACCTTGTGGATGGCGAGACTGCCAGTGCCAGGTATCCTGTGCCATTTCATCAAGCGTGCGGGTGACACGCCAGTTAAGCTCTTTATCGGCTTTGGAGGCATCGGCCCAGTAAGCCGGGAGGTCGCCTTCACGGCGCGGTGCGAAGTGATAGTTCACAGGTTTACCGCAGGCCTTACTGAAGGCATTCACGACGTCCAGCACGCTGCTGCCGATCCCGGCGCCGAGGTTATAAATATGCACGCCTGGCTTATCGGCCAGCTGCTGCATTGCCGCCACGTGGCCGTCGGCCAGATCCATGACGTGGATATAATCACGCACACCGGTACCGTCTTCGGTTGGATAATCATTACCGAAAATAGCCAGAGACTCACGGCGGCCAACGGCCACCTGGGCGATGTACGGCATCAGGTTATTCGGGATGCCCTGTGGATCTTCACCCATATCGCCTGACGGATGGGCGCCAACCGGGTTGAAGTAGCGCAGCAAGGCGATGCTCCATTCAGGCTGTGCTTTTTGCAGATCGGTGAGGATCTGCTCCACCATCAGTTTGCTTTTGCCATACGGGCTTTGCGGCGTACCGGTCGGGAAGCTTTCAACGTAAGGGATTTTTGGCTGATCGCCGTAGACGGTTGCGGAAGAGCTGAAGATAAAGTTTTTGACGTTCGCTGCGCGCATGGCGGAGATCAAACGCAGGGTACCGTTGACGTTGTTGTCGTAATACTCCAGCGGTTTCGCGACGGATTCACCCACCGCTTTCAGGCCGGCGAAATGGATCACCGTCTCAATGGCATGGTCGTGAAGGATCTCGGTCATCAACGCTTCATTGCGGATGTCGCCTTCCACGAAGGTCGGTTGTTTACCGCCAAGACGTTCAATCACAGGCAGCACGCTGCGCTTACTATTGCACAGGTTGTCGAGGATGATGACATCATGACCGTTTTGCAGCAGCTGCACGCAGGTATGACTACCAATGTAACCGCTACCACCTGTTACCAGAACTCGCATATTTCGCTCCATTGGGCTTATGGTATGTAATAACCATAGCATAACAGAGACGCGAAAAGTGTGACATGGGATAAAATAGTGGAATCGTTTACACTGCTTTTAAAATCCGTTTTTTGGCGGCAATGCGACATTGTAGATCAAAGGGATAGTGAAGTCTTTGTGCAGGTTATCCGAAAAAACGGAGGGGCAGAGCCCTCCGGAGTTAATCGATTTTGCTCAGCAGGTACTGATAGCGTTCACCGTCGGGCACAAACTCGAGGCGATGCGTAATGCAGGACGGGGCATCTTCGGCATGATGGGAAACGAACAGCAGCTGCGTTTCGCCTTCGCTAATCAGGACATCCACAAAACGGCGGATCAGCTGGCGGTTTAATGGGTCCAGCCCCTGTAGCGGTTCGTCGAGGATCAGAAGGGTCGGGTGTTTCACCAGCGCGCGAACGATCAGCGCCAGACGTTGCTGTCCCCACGAAAGGCTATGAAACGGCGCGTCAGCGACCCGGTTATCCATCCCCAGAATATCCAGCCACTGCTGGGCCAGCTTATGCTGTTTGTCCGAGACCGCCTGATAAATGCCGATGGAATCAAAATACCCGGACAGGATCACATTGCGCACCGTGGTGCTGACCCGGTAATCCAGATGCAGGCTGCTGCTGACATAGCCGATATGCTTTTTGATATCCCAGATCGTTTCACCGCTTCCGCGGCGGCGGCCAAACAGGGTGAGATCGTTACTGTAGCCCTGAGGGTGATCGCCGGTGATCAGGCTCAGCAGCGTTGATTTTCCCGCGCCGTTGGGGCCAACAATTTGCCAGTGTTCACCCGGGTTGACCGTCCAGTTGAGATGATTAAGGATCGGTCGATCGTCATACGCTACCACGCCATCACGCAGCACGATGCGCGGCTGGTGGGGATCTAACGCGTGGCGGGCAGAAGGTGCGTCCGGTTCCGGCAGCGTGATGCCGTCCAGGTTTTCACTGTGCGCCAGTTGGGCAATTAACGCCTGCTTAAGTAACGCCGATTTTTCGCCGGTTTCAGTCAGGTTGCAGTCAGCGAGCACGCCGGCGTTCTGAATAAACTCAGGAATTTCATCAAAACGGTTAAGCACCAGTACCAGCGTATAGCCCTGCTGGTTAAGCGAGCCGAGCAGGGTGGCCAGCTGTGCGCGGGACTGCACGTCGAGACCGTCGAACGGTTCATCCAGAATCAACAGTTCCGGCTCGCTCATCAGCGCCTGACACAGCAGCGTTTTCCGGGTCTCACCGGTCGAAAGGTATTTAAAGCGCCGGTTCAGCAGGGAGGTGATGCCAAACTGTTCTGCCAGATACGCACAACGGGCAGGATTGTTGACCTCATCCTGAATAATGTCTGCCGTCGTGCGGCCCGTATCCTCTTCACCCGGGCTGAGTAAATCGGTGTTATTGCGCTGCCATTCATCGCTCACCAGCTTTTGTAGTTGCTCGAATGACAGGCGCGTCAGGCGCGTAAAGTTACACTGGTATTCACCTTTAAGATGCGCGAGCTCTCCGCTCAGCGCACGGGCCAGCGCTGATTTCCCGCTTCCGTTTGTACCGACAAACGCCCAGCTTTCACCGGCGCGTATTGTTAAATCAGAAATCGTCAGCGTTCGGGTGTCGCTAAGACGAAACGTGCCTTGCGAAATATGCAATGATGACATGACTTATCCCATTTTTTGCAGCAACAGATGTCAGGGATACTCACTGTCGACACGCTTGTCAATGTGCTCAGCACAATGTGGCGATAATCACCCGGTCGGCGTTGAAATATGCGGTCACCACAGCACCTTCTTCTAATTCTGCGGCATCGCTGAGGGGAAGGGTTGCGCAGAGTTCTTGCCCGTCCGGCAGGGTCATCAGTACTTCACACTGCTCTTCACCGCGTTCAACGTGGCGGATGGCACCGCGTAGCTGGTTATCAGCGGCTTTTGCTTTTTCGGCATCGGCAGTGATATTCACCCATGGCGCTTTCAGTAACACCAGCACCTCTTTACCTTCATTCAGCGCCAGTCGGTCTGCGCTTTGTGCGGTAATCGCGGCTTTCAGACGGGTTGTTCCATCGGCAAGCAGGATCTCAATATGACGCTGCACCTGGGCGTTATCGCCCGCCATCACCGTACCAAACCACTGGTTACGGGCGCTGGTTTGCAGCGAAAAGCGGGAAATGGCAGCCAGCAGGCTGTCCAGCGGGAGATTATCGTCGTCACTTAACACATCAAATGCTTTTTGCTGGATCTGCGCCAGCAGATCATACAGTTGAACCAGGCGCTGGCCGTAACGTGTCAGGATCGCACCTCCACCGCCTTTGCCGCCCGTGGCCCGGTCAACCAGCGTTTGCTCGCTCAGGGTGTTCATGTCGTTGATGGCATCCCAGGCGCTTTTATAGCTAATGCCAGCGTTCTTAGCCCCCTGGCTTATTGAACCGGTTTGTTCTATTTGTTTAAGCAGGGCGATACGTCGCGGATCGGCGAAAAGCTTCTGCTGTAGTCGTAGAGTGAGGAGAATTTCGGCCTGCATAACACTGTCCTGGCAAAAAGTGCATTGTGACCCAAATGGCGAAGGTCGCAAAGGGCACCGCACAAAAGGGGATGTTTTTCTCACTTTTCAGGGTAGAATAAGCCATTCACAATATCTGGAGAAAACCATGTTGGAATTGTTGAAAAGTCTGGTATTCGCCGTGATCATGGTACCAGTAGTGATGGCCGTTATCCTCGGTGCCATCTACGGCCTGGGTGAAGTGTTCAACGTATTTTCGAACATTGGTCACAGAGACCAGGCTAAAAAGCAGCATTAATTTCCCCCCGAAACGCCCGGCTTGCCCGGGCGTTTTGCTCTCAAGTATTTCCCTTTCTCGCCGATATTATTTAAAGCATCAGCTTGCTGTACCCCTTGAGCGGTACGATTTAACGCTGGGATCTCCCCGGAGTTACCGTTATATTAGTGTGTATATAACGATACTCACAGGAGCTACAAATGGCACGTACATGGGTACGCCTTTTCGCAGGGGCAACGCTGACACTTTCGCTGAGCGGACTCGCGCTGGCTGACGAGGGTAAAATTACCGTCTTTGCGGCAGCGTCGTTGACTAACGCGATGCAGGATATCGCGACAGCGTATAAAAAAGAGAAGAACGTCGAGGTGGTCTCCTCTTTTGCTTCTTCATCGACGCTGGCACGTCAGATTGAAGCGGGAGCGCCGGCCGATCTGTTCATCTCTGCAGACCAGAAGTGGATGGATTACGCGGCTGAAAAGAAATCGATTGATGCGACTACCCGCGAAACATTGCTGGGGAATAGCCTTGTCGTGGTGGCGCCGAAAGCCAGTCAGCAAGGCGAAATCACTATCAACAACGAGACCCCCTGGACCCGGTTGCTGAACGGAGGACGCCTGGCCGTTGGCGATCCGGAGCATGTACCGGCGGGGATCTACGCCAAAGAAGCATTGCAAAAACTGGGTGCCTGGGAGACGTTATCGCCCACACTGGCTCCGGCTGAAGATGTGCGCGGTGCTCTGGCGCTGGTTGAACGTAATGAAGCGCCGCTGGGGATAGTCTACGGGTCGGACGCCGTCGCCAGTAAAGGGGTGAAAGTGGTTGGTACGTTCCCGGAAGACTCCCACAAGAAAGTGGAATATCCTGTTGCGATTGTTGATGGACATAAAAATGCGACCGTGACGGCCTTCAGCGAATACCTGAAGGGACCCGAAGCGTCCGCAATCTTTAAACGTTACGGATTTACGACTCACTAATGATATTGACCGATCCTGAATGGCAGGCTGTCCTGCTGAGCCTGAAAGTCTCTTCCCTGGCGGTTGCGCTGAGTTTGCCCTTTGGGATCTTCTTTGCCTGGTTACTGGTTCGCTGTAAGTTTCCCGGCAAAGCCCTGCTGGATAGCGTTCTTCATCTTCCCCTCGTGTTGCCACCGGTGGTGGTTGGCTACCTGCTACTGGTGTCGATGGGGCGGCGCGGTTTCATTGGCGAATGGTTATATGACTGGTTTGGGCTGACGTTTGCGTTTAGCTGGCGAGGGGCGGTACTGGCGGCGGCGGTGATGTCATTCCCGCTGATGGTCAGGGCCATTCGCCTGGCGCTGGAAGGGGTTGATATCAAACTGGAACAGGCTGCCCGCACGCTGGGTGCCGGGCGCTGGCGCGTCTTTTTCACCATCACGCTCCCGCTTACGCTGCCGGGCATTATTGTCGGCACGGTACTGGCGTTCGCCCGCTCGCTGGGTGAGTTTGGTGCCACGATTACCTTTGTGTCGAATATCCCCGGTGAGACGCGAACGATCCCGTCAGCAATGTACACCCTGATCCAGACGCCGGGTGGAGAAGGTGCCGCGGCGCGGCTGTGCATTATCTCAATTGTGCTGGCGCTGGTCTCGCTGCTGGTTTCGGAATGGCTGGCGCGACTCAGTCGCGAGCGGATGGGGAAATAGTCATGCTCGAACTTCAGTTCACCCAGACGCTGGGAAATCATACCCTGACCCTTAACGAGACGCTGCCTGCGAGCGGCATTACCGCCATCTTTGGCGTATCAGGTGCAGGGAAAACCTCATTGATCAATGCCATCAGCGGACTGACGCGACCGCAGTCCGGACGGATTGTGCTCAACGATCGTGTCTTAAACGACGTTGAGAACAAAATTTACCTGGCACCGGATAAGCGGCGAATTGGTTATGTTTTTCAGGATGCGCGATTATTTCCGCATTACAGCGTGCGCGGTAATCTTCGCTACGGCATGGCCAAAAGCATGGCCGCGCAATTTGATAAGCTGGTGGCGCTGCTGGGCATTGAGTCACTGCTGGACCGTCTCCCTTCATCGCTTTCTGGTGGTGAAAAACAGCGCGTGGCGATAGGCCGCGCGTTGCTCACCGCGCCAGAACTGCTGTTGCTCGACGAACCGCTGGCCTCGCTGGATATTCCGCGAAAACGTGAACTGCTGCCCTATCTTCAGCGACTGGCGCGTGAAATCAATATCCCGATGCTCTACGTCAGCCATTCGCTGGATGAGATCCTGCATCTGGCCGATAAAGTGCTGGTACTGGAAGAGGGCAGCGTTAAGGCATTCGGTCATCTGGAAGAGGTGTGGGGCAGCAGCGTGATGCACCCGTGGTTACCGAAGGAGCAGCAGAGCAGCATCCTTAAGGTGAGCGTGCTGGAACATCACCCGCACTATGCGATGACCGCGCTGGCGCTGGGCGACCAGCATCTGTGGGTCAACAAAATCGACAAACCGCTGCAGTCTGCGTTGCGTATACGTATTCAGGCTTCAGATGTCTCTCTGGTGCTGCAAGCGCCGCTGCAGACCAGTATTCGCAATATCCTGCGCGCGAAAGTGGCGGAGTGTTTTGATGATGACGGTCAGGTTGAAGTGAAGCTCGAAGTGGGCAGCAAGACGCTCTGGGCGCGCATCAGTCCGTGGGCCAGAGATGAGTTAGGGATCAAGCCTGGCCTGTGGCTTTACGCACAAATCAAGAGCGTCTCCATCACCACCTGATTACAGCAGGTGGGTATAAATATACTGCGCGATGCTGTCGGTGGTGTTATCACCAATCACGACGTTAGCACGCGCTTTTACCGCATCGTCGGCGTTGCCCATTGCCACGCCTGTACCGGCGGCCTCCAGCATGCTGATGTCGTTGTAGTTATCGCCAAAGGCAATCACATCCTGCATTGACCCGCCCTGAGACTCCACGAACTGTGCCAGACGTTTGCCTTTGCTGTTGCCTTTGCGGGCGATATCGACCTGGTCGTGCCAGGACCACTCGCACTCCAGACCCAGCGTTTGTTCAACGTGCGTCGCGAAGGCATTCAGTTTGGTGGTATCTTCATCCGTCAGCGCAAATTTCCAGATAGCATCGACATCCTGAGCCGCCTGGCGCAGGGAGGAAACCTGGGTAAAGACCGGACGCTGCGCTTCAGGCAGAGACAATGCCCAGTTGCTGGTGCGGATCACGTGGCCTGTCGGACGTTCATACACCATTGCGTTATCCACATACATCAGGCCGTGAATGGCATGCTCATCAAGCAGATCAATCAATTGCAGCGCCTGAGGCACGGGCAGCGGATCGGATTCTAAAACCTTTTTTGCTTGATAATCATACAAATAAGTGCCATTACAACAAATTGCAGGTGTATCTAACGCCAGTGCCTGATAAAAAGGATGAATGGCAACGTGATGTCGACCCGTTACGATAAGGAGTTGATATCCCACTTCCTGCGCGCGTTTGAGTGCTTCAAGGGAAGAGGGGAGAAGGGTTTTCTGCGGAGTAAGTAAGGTACCGTCTAAATCCAGAGCTATTACACGCGAGGTCATTTGTTTTTCCGGGTTAATATTGAATTTACGTTCTGAAGGGATGGTACACCGAGAGGCAAAGGCTTCAAAATTCCCGATGACAATTCAGCATTCACCGTCAAAAGTTAACTACTTTCATGCGCAGTGAGGAGTGAATATTCATGAAACAAACCGTTTATACCGCCAGTCCTGAAAGCCAGCAGATCCACGTCTGGCGTTTAAATACCGAGGGTACCCTCACGCTGGTTCAGGTTGTTGATGTGCCAGGTCAGGTGCAGCCGATGGTTATCAGCCCGGATAAACGTTTCTTGTACGTGGGTGTGCGCCCGGAGTTTCGCGTGCTGGCCTACCGCATCTCGCCGGACGACGGCGCGCTGACTTACACTGCGGAAGCACCTTTGCCGGGCAGCCCAACGCATATCTCCACCGATCGCAAAGGCAACTTCATCTTCAGCGGCTCTTACAATGCGGGCTGTGTCAGCGTAACGCGTCTGGAAGCGGGCCTACCGGTTGAAACCGTGGAGGTGGTTGAAGGGCTGGAAGGTTGCCACTCGGCGAATATTTCTCCGGATAACCGTACGCTGTGGGTCCCTGCGCTGAAACAGGATCGTATCTGCCTGTTTACCCTGAGCGATGACGGTCACCTGGTGGCGCAGAATCCTGCAGAAGTGACCACCGTTGAGGGCGCGGGCCCGCGCCATCTGGTGTTCCACCCGAACCAACAGTACGCCTATGTGGTGAACGAGCTGAACAGTTCTGTGGACGTATGGGAACTGAAAGATCCTAACGGCAAGATTGAGTGCGTGCAGACGCTGGATATGATGCCGTCTGACTTCTCTGACACCCGCTGGGCGGCTGATATTCACATCACACCGGATGGGCGTCATCTGTATGCCTGCGACCGTACCTCCAGCCTGATTACGGTATTCAGCGTTTCTGAAGACGGTAGCGTGCTGGCGATTGAAGGTTTCCAGCCTACCGAAACCCAGCCACGCGGGTTTAATATCGATCACAGCGGTAAATACCTGATTGCGGCGGGGCAAAAATCCCACCACATCGCGCTGTACGAAATCAAAGGTGCGCAGGGGCTGCTGGAAGAGAAAGGGCGTTACGCCGTCGGCCAGGGGCCAATGTGGGTGGTGGTAAACGCACACTAAAAGGCTTAAAACAAAAAACCTCGCATTTGCGAGGTTTTTTTATGCCCGGTGGGCACCGGGCGAGTAAAGCAAAAGACATCAACGCATTCTTTTATTGCTTAGGCTCAGCAACCACTTTGCTACCCAGACCGCGGTTGTTGTATTCCCACATGCGGTTGAAGTTAGCGTCATTCAGGTTGCGCTGCACGTTACCTTTATCATCCACGCTACCGGTATTGCCGGAGAAAGGACGTTTGGAGATAGCGGCATCGGCCCATGGCTTAGCCATGTTGAAACCTTCGTTGATCACGCTGTCACGAATAACAACCTGACCGTTGGTGGCAGAGTCCACATCCAGCGAGCGGCCCAGCTGCGCGACGCCGTCACCGGACGCGTTAAAGCGGCTGTTAACGGCCAGGAAGCCGTAGAACAGGTTAGATTGCGTGGCCGGGGCAAAAACATAACCTTCCTGCTGAGTGCGTGAATTCACCACGCGGAAATCGGTGTTCTCAAACACCACCGCGCCGCGACCGGAGACCAGATCCACGTCACCTTCAACGTAGCTGTTAGTGACCAGCGTACGGGTCAGACGGTTATTCTGCAGCGTGTTCTGAACACCGCTGTTCGTCACGAAGAAGGTGTTCTGACGGCCGAGAATATTCACGTTGTTGATCTGCACTTTATCGCCATCGCTACGCAGTGCAACGGCCTGGTGGTTACCCGCATCAACGCTATCGCCCAGGGTATTCTGAATGGTCAGGTTCTGCAGCTGCAGGCCATTATTCTGAGACCAGACGACCGCAGAACACATCACGCCGATGGTAGCTGCACGCTTGCTCTGGCAGTTGTCAAACATGTACCACGCCGGTTTGCCTGGCATGTATTTACCCGCCGGGTTGACCAGGCGACGCCAGGTGTTGCTGTCGATTTCAGAATCAATCGCCAGACCAATTTTCACGTCGACCGCTTTCTCGCCCGTCCCGTAAAGGGTGATGCTGCCCGGTGCTGCCGGAACGTAAACGGTGCCTTCATATTCCCCAGGCAGGATCGCGATGTACTGGCGAGAGGCGCTGTGTTTGGTGATAGCCGCGTCAACCGCAGCCTGAATCGTCGTGTGCGTCACGCCCTGCGTGCCTGCCGGACCGACAACGAAGTCAGGTTGTTTCGGCAGGTTAATAGAAGACGGTGTCCACGGCGCAGCGTTAGGGTCCATCGCCGAGAAGTAGTGTGCACGGTCAAAGTTCTTCGCTTCATCAGCGGACAAAATCGGACGAGAGGCGGTACCCGGTGCAACCTGCTCAGAAGGCTGCTGGTCCGGTGGGGTAGAACTGCATGCGGATAATGTCACGCCAAAGGCGAGCGCTAACGCCAGACGGGAAATCCTGGAAATGTTCAAGGTAAAGCTCCTGGGTATGCAAGTCTTAACGGGATAGACGAAATAGCCTGCTTTTTTATACTAAGTTGAGCGAAACGGGAAGATAAAAAGGGTAAAAGATGCATTTTTTACCCGCGGGAGGCGGGAAAGTCATCACAAATAAATAACATTTTCCGCCAGAGCGGTTGACAGCAGGGGGCAGATGAAAATAAATGTCTATACAACTCATGACAAGTGGAATGCCCATGCAGCAGCTTCATCCCGACGATGTAATATGGCGCAATGCGCGACTGGCGACAATGATCCCGGACGACAGCACGCCTTATGGCCTGAAAGCGCAGCACGCCCTGGTGGTGCGCGGCCAGACGATTCTGGCCGTTATTCCCGAATCTGACATCCCTTCCAGCCACCGTCACTGTGTCGATCTGCACGGTCGTCTGGTCACCCCCGGGCTGATTGACTGCCATACCCACCTGGTGTTCGGTGGCGATCGTGCGGCAGAGTGGGAGCAGCGTCTGAACGGCGTCTCTTATCAAACCATCAGCGCGCAGGGCGGCGGGATTAACGCGACCGTGACGGCGACGCGGAGCAGTTCGCCCGAGACCCTGCTCAGACTGGCGCAACAGCGTCTGCAGCGGCTGATCGATGAAGGGGTGACCACGGTTGAAATCAAGTCGGGATATGGTCTCAACGCCGAAGCGGAAGAGAAGATGCTGCAGGTCGCCCGCCAGCTGGGCCAGAACAATCCGGTAGAGATCAGCCCAACGCTTCTGGCTGCGCATGCGGTTCCGGCGGAATACCGCCATGACGCGAACGCGTATCTCACCACGGTGTGCGAGCAGATGATGCCCACGCTGTGGCAAAAAGGCTTATTCGAAGCCGTGGATGTGTTTTGCGAAAATGTCGGCTTCACGCCAGCGCAAACCGAGCGGCTTTTCCGCGCTGCCACTGCCCTGGGGATTCCGGTCAAAGGACACGTGGAACAGCTTTCAAATCTTGGCGGCGCGGCGCTGGTCAGCCGCTTTAAGGGGCTTTCCGCCGATCATATTGAATATCTCGACGATGACGGTGTTCAGGCGATGGCGCACAACGGCACGGTTGCGGTATTACTGCCGGGGGCATTCTATTTTCTTCAGGAGCGCCAGCGTCCGCCGGTTGAACAGCTCAGAAAAGAGGGCGTTCCCATGGCTGTCGCCACCGACTATAACCCCGGCACCAGCCCGTTCGCGAGTATTCATCTCGCGATGAATATGGCCTGCGTGCAGTTTGGCCTGACGCCTGAAGAGGCCTGGGCTGGCGTGACGCGACATGCTGCCCAGGCGCTGGGACGCGGGGCCACGCACGGGCAGCTGCAGTCTGGATTCGTGGCTGACTTTGTCGTCTGGGATGCACATCACCCGGTCGAAATGGTCTATGAGCCGGGACGCAATCCGTTGTATCAACGTATTTTCCGTGGGGAGAGCGTATGAGACTCTGGCGGCCGGTTGCCGAGACCGTCTGGCAGGGGCGTGACGACAGCGCCGAGGCCAGCAATGCAAAACGTATTTTTCAGACCCTGCGACAGACGCCGGTATTTACCCCTCAGTCATCCGGCATCGCTTTGATAGGGTTTGAATGTGATGAAGGGGTAAAACGCAATCAGGGCAGGCCCGGCGCCGTACAGGCCCCGGAGGTGCTTCGCAAAGCGCTGGCGAACATGGCAAGTCATCATGGACATGACCGGCTGGTGGATATGGGATCGGTGTATGTCGAGGGCGATAACCTGGAAGCGGCTCAGCGGGCGTTAAGCGATGCCGTGCAGGCCTGCCAGCAGTCCGGCATGCGTACGCTGGTTTTTGGCGGGGGACACGAGACCGCCTGGGCGCATGGCCGCGGGGTTCTGGATGCTTTCCCGAACGTGCGCGTGGTGGTGATAAACCTGGATGCACACCTTGACCTGCGCAAGGCGGACCACGCGACCTCCGGCACGCCGTTTCGTCAGCTGGCACACTACTGTGCGGAACAGGCGCGCGATTTTCAGTATGCCTGCCTGGGCGTCAGCCGGGCGGCGAACACGCAGGCGCTGTGGGATGAAGCTGAGCGACTAAACGTCACGCTGGTGGAAGACCTTCATTTCAGGCGAGATGCGTTATCGGCTCTGGACAAGGTCCTGGCCCAGGCCGACCGCGTTTACCTCACCATTGACCTCGATGTTTTGCCTGCTGGCGAAATGCCAGCCGTCTCAGCGCCCGCGGCGTTAGGGGTACCCGCGCTGGATCTTCTGCCGGTGATTGAACACATCTGCCGCAGTGGAAAACTGCAGGCTGCCGATCTGGTAGAATTTAACCCGCAGTACGATCGGGACGGACAGGGGGCAAAGCTTGCCGCCCGTCTGGCCTGGCAAATTGCTCACTGGTGGGCATAACAACGTTTAAGGAGTCAGGATGTTTTCACGCTCACCGCTGTCGCAGTCCAGCCCTCCCGCGCCTTTCTACGAAAAGGTGAAGCAGGCTATCAGCGAAAAAATCGCAACCGGCGTCTGGCGGCCGCACGATCGCATTCCGTCCGAGGCCGAACTGGTCGCACAGTTTGGTTTTAGCCGAATGACCATCAACCGGGCGCTGCGCGAGCTGACCGATGAGGGCCTTCTGGTGCGTCTGCAGGGGGTCGGGACCTTCGTCGCGGAGCCGAAAGGGCAATCGGCACTGTTTGAGATCAGAAGTATTGCCGATGAGATAGCCTCGCGTAACCATCAGCATCACTGTGAAGT
This sequence comes from Enterobacter sp. MEB024, assembly GCF_030209635.1. Classification (NCBI taxonomy): domain Bacteria; kingdom Pseudomonadati; phylum Pseudomonadota; class Gammaproteobacteria; order Enterobacterales; family Enterobacteriaceae; genus Enterobacter; species Enterobacter sp. MEB024. The sequence goes on from NZ_JARVRQ010000015.1 coordinate 21,814, forward strand.
GCTGGTGCTCGAAGAGACACAGGCCAGCGCCGAGCAGGCCGTGGAGCTGAATGTCAAAGAGGGAAGCCGCATCTTTCATTCCGTGATGGTGCATTATGAAAACGACATCCCGGTGCAGATTGAAGATCGCTGCGTGAACGCCGATCGGGTGCCCGAGTACCTGGATCAGGATTACACCCAGACCACGCCGCATGCCTATCTTTCGCTCATCGCGCCGCTGACGGAAGGGGAGCACATCGTGGAAGCCGTTCGCGCTACGCCGCAGGAGTGCGAACTGTTGCGGATCAAAGAGCACGATCCTTGCCTGCTCATTCGTCGCCGTACCTGGTCTTCGTCGCATATTGTGTCGCATGCCAGACTGCTGTTCCCGGGAAATCGATACCGGCTGCAGGGCCATTTCATGTCGTAAGGGTCATACGTTTTAAAAGCGTGATAGCTAACGCAATATAACAAAATTGTATCTTTTTTGTTAAATCCGACCTTGTGTGTGCTTGTCTATACAAGTATATCTGAATACATCATCTGTCCCGTATGAGGAGCACACAATGTCGTCAGGTAAATACCGCCAGCAGGATGTCCGCGCCGCGCGCGGCACCACACTTACCGCCAAAAGCTGGCTCACCGAAGCCCCGCTGCGCATGTTGATGAATAACCTCGATCCTGAGGTCGCGGAGAACCCCCACGAGCTGGTGGTGTATGGCGGCATAGGCCGCGCCGCGCGCAACTGGGAGTGCTATGACGCGATTGTTGAATCCCTGACTCATCTGGAACATGACGAAACCCTGCTGGTGCAATCCGGCAAACCGGTCGGCGTGTTCAAAACCCACAAGAATGCACCGCGCGTGCTGATCGCCAACTCTAACCTTGTCCCGCACTGGGCGACCTGGGAACACTTTAACGAGCTGGACGCCAAAGGGCTGGCGATGTATGGCCAGATGACGGCGGGAAGCTGGATCTACATCGGCAGTCAGGGGATTGTGCAGGGCACCTACGAAACCTTCGTGGAAGCCGGTCGTCAGCACTATAACGGTTCGCTGAAAGGTCGCTGGGTACTGACTGCCGGTCTGGGGGGAATGGGGGGCGCACAGCCGCTGGCCGCGACCCTTGCCGGTGCCTGCTCCCTGAACATCGAATGTCAGCAGAGCCGCATTGATTTCCGTCTGCGTACCCGTTACGTCGATGAACAGGCTGAAAACCTGGATGACGCGCTGGCACGCATCAAAAAATACACGTCAGAAGGCAAAGCGATGTCGATTGCGCTCTGCGGCAACGCGGCTGACATTCTCCCTGAACTGGTGGCCCGTGGTGTACGCCCGGATCTCGTCACCGACCAGACCAGCGCGCACGACCCCCTTCACGGCTATCTGCCATCGGGCTGGACGTGGGAAGCGTATCAGCAAAACGCCGAAAGTGACCCGGAAGGCACGGTGCTCGCCGCTAAACGTTCCATGGCGGAGCACGTGAACGCCATGCTGGCCTTTAGCCAGATGGGCATTCCGACATTTGATTACGGCAACAATATTCGCCAGATGGCGAAAGAGATGGGCGTGAGTAACGCCTTCGACTTCCCGGGGTTTGTGCCTGCCTATATTCGCCCGCTGTTCTGTCGCGGTATTGGTCCGTTCCGCTGGGTGGCCCTGTCCGGCGACCCGGAAGATATCTACAAAACTGACGCCAAAGTGAAGGAGATCGTCGCCGATGACGAACATCTGCACCACTGGCTGGATATGGCTCGCGAGCGCATTAACTTCCAGGGCTTGCCGGCGCGGATCTGCTGGGTCGGGCTGGAGTGGCGACAAAAACTGGGTCTGGCCTTTAACGAAATGGTGCGCAGCGGTGAAGTCTCCGCGCCGATTGTTATCGGACGCGACCATCTCGACTCGGGCTCTGTTGCCAGCCCGAACCGCGAAACCGAAGCCATGCGCGACGGCTCCGATGCCGTGTCCGACTGGCCACTGCTGAATGCCTTACTGAATACAGCCAGCGGGGCGACCTGGGTGTCGCTGCATCACGGTGGTGGCGTAGGGATGGGCTTCTCCCAGCACTCGGGAATGGTCATCGTGTGTGATGGTACGGATGAAGCGGCAGCGCGTATCGCTCGCGTGCTGCATAACGACCCGGCAACCGGCGTAATGCGCCACGCGGATGCCGGTTACGAGATTGCGATTGAATGTGCCAAAGAGCAGGGCCTGAACCTGCCGATGATCCCTGCCACACAAGGAAAGCATTAATGAACGCCTTAACCCTCACTCCCGGCTCACTGACGCTCAAACAGCTGCGTAACGTCTGGCGTCAACCGGTCACGCTCTCACTTGATGAAAGCGCCCACGCCGCGATTAACGACAGCGTTGCCTGCGTTGAAGCCATTATTGCCGAAGGACGTACCGCCTACGGCATCAACACCGGATTTGGTCTGCTGGCGCAGACGCGTATCGCCACGCACGATCTGGAAAATTTACAGCGCTCGCTGGTGCTTTCGCATGCGGCGGGTGTCGGTCAACCGCTGGATGATGACATTGTCCGCCTGATGATGGTGCTCAAAATCAACAGTCTGGCACGTGGGTTCTCCGGAATTCGCCTCAGCGTGATCGAGGCGCTGATGGCGCTGGTGAATGCGGAAGTCTATCCGTGGATCCCGGCAAAAGGTTCCGTCGGTGCATCCGGCGATCTTGCGCCGCTGGCCCATATGTCGCTGCTGCTGCTCGGTGAAGGTCAGGCTCGCTGGAAGGGCGAGTGGCTCCCTGCGAAAGAGGCGCTGAAAAAAGCCGGGTTAACCCCGATAACGCTGGCGGCGAAAGAGGGGCTGGCGCTGCTTAACGGGACCCAGGCCTCGACGGCGTTTGCGTTGCGTGGTCTGTTTGAAGCCGAAGATCTTTTCGCCTCCGCGGTCGTGTGCGGTGCGCTGACCACCGAGGCGGTGCTTGGCTCACGTCGTCCGTTTGACGCCCGTATCCACGAGGTGCGCGGCCAGCGCGGGCAGATTGACGCCGCGGCGATGTACCGTCACCTGCTGACCGAGACCAGCGATATTGCAGACTCTCACCATAACTGTGACAAGGTACAGGATCCGTATTCGCTTCGCTGTCAGCCCCAGGTGATGGGAGCCTGTCTGACGCAGCTGCGCCACGCGGCAGAAGTGCTGCTGGTGGAGGCGAATGCGGTGTCTGATAACCCGCTGGTGTTCGCTCAGGAAAACGAAGTGGTCTCCGGGGGGAATTTCCACGCCGAGCCTGTGGCGATGGTGGCGGATAATATCGCGCTGGCGATTGCGGAAGTGGGGGCCTTATCCGAACGTCGCATCGCGCTGATGATGGATAAACATATGTCCCAGCTGCCACCGTTCCTGGTCCGCAACGGCGGGGTTAACTCCGGTTTTATGATTGCCCAGGTGACGGCCGCGGCGCTGGCGAGCGAGAACAAGGCCCTGTCGCATCCGCACAGCGTGGACAGTCTGCCAACGTCAGCGAACCAGGAGGATCATGTCTCGATGGCCCCGGCCGCTGGACGTCGTCTGTGGGAGATGGCCGCCAACACCCGTGGCGTGCTGGCGGTGGAATGGCTGGCCGCATGTCAGGGCGTTGATCTGCGTGAAGGTCTGAAGTCCAGCCCGCTGCTGGAACAGGCGCGTCATCTGCTGCGTGAACAGGTCGCGCATTACAATGATGACCGTTTCTTTGCGCCGGATATTGATAAAGCGATCGCGCTGCTGGAGAAGGGAAGCCTGGTGGGCTTACTGCCTTCGGTGCTCTAAGATTTGCCCGGTGGCCCGGACACGTTCAGGCCACCGGTTTTTTTACGAATACATCGCCGTGATCGATGCGCTGCCCAGCGAATGAAAATGGACGTTAAAGCCGACCATTGCGCCACTCGCGCCCTCATCCACCTCAATCTTGTCCACATCCAGCGCGTGAACCGTGAAGATATAGCGGTGCGTTTCCCCTTTTGGCGGCGCGGCGCCACCGTAACCCGCTTTGCCAAAATCGGTTCGGGTCTGGATAGCGCCTTCAGGCAGCGCCACCAGGTCAGAGCCGGAACCTTGCGGCAGAACGCGCGTATCCGCAGGCAGGTTCGCCACTATCCAGTGCCACCACCCTGAGCCTGTAGGGGCATCCGGGTCATAGCAGGTGACAACAAAGCTTTTGGTTCCCGCCGGAACATCGTCCCACGCCAGATGCGGAGAGATATTATCCCCCTGATAACCCATGCCGTTAAAAACGTGGCGTTCAGGCAGTTTTTCCCCGTCGCGCAGATCTTTACTGATGATTTTCATACGATTTACCTCGGTACCCGATTATGCAAAAAGTGTAATGCATAAACAGAGTACCGACGTTAACGCTCAGGGTTAAATCGCAAAATGTGCGGGAATGTTAACGGCGTCAACTACCGCAGCCGTTAACTGACGTAGCTGAGCCGGCGAGATAACATAAGGTGGCATCAGATAGATAAGCTTGCCGAAAGGACGCACCCACACCCCCCGTTCCACGAAGAAACGCTGCAGCGCCGCCATGTTAACCGGATGGGTAGTCTCAATCACGCCGATGGCACCCAGCACGCGCACATCCGCCACGAATTCAGCCGCTGACGCTGCGCTCAGCTCCTGGCGAAGCTGCGCTTCAATCGTCGCGACCTGCGTTTGCCACTCGCCGCTCTCGAGAATGGCCAGGCTTTCGCTCGCCACCGCGCAGGCCAGCGGGTTGCCCATAAACGTCGGGCCGTGCATAAAGCAGCCCGCGTCGCCGTCGCTGATGGTGTCGGCAACGTGGCGCGTTGTCAGCGTGGCGGACAACGTCATGGTGCCGCCGGTCAGCGCTTTACCCAGACACAGAATATCCGGTGCGATCCCCGCATGCTCGCAGGCGAACAGCTTGCCGGTGCGGCCAAAGCCGGTGGCGATCTCATCGGCAATCAGCAGAATGCCCTCGCGATCGCACATCTTACGAATGCGCGTCAGCCACGCCGGGTGGTACATCCGCATCCCGCCTGCACCCTGCACAACCGGCTCAAGAATAACGGCGGCAATCTCATGGCGGTGGGCAGCCATCAGCCGCGCAAAACCGACCATGTCCATTTCATCCCACTCCCCGTCAAAACGGCTTTGCGGTGCCGGGGCAAAGAGGTTCTCTGGCAGATAGCCCTTCCACAGGCTGTGCATGGAGTTATCCGGATCGCACACCGACATCGCGCCGAACGTGTCGCCGTGATAGCCGTTGCGGAAGGTGAGGAACCGCTGGCGGGCCTCACCTCTGGCGTGCCAGTACTGCAGCGCCATTTTCATCGCCACTTCCACGGCAACAGAACCGGAATCTGCAAGGAAAACGCACTCCAGCGGGGCCGGGGTCATCGCGACCAGACGCCGGCACAGGTCAACCGCAGGCTGATGGGTGATACCGCCAAACATCACGTGCGACATCTGGTCAATCTGCGCTTTCATCGCCGCATTCAGACGCGGGTGGTTATACCCGTGAATAGCCGCCCACCAGGATGACATGCCGTCCACAAGCGACTCACCGCTGCTCAGGGTCAGTTCGCATCCGTGAGCCGAGGCGACCGGGTAAACGGGTAGGGGGCGGGTAGTGGAAGTGTAAGGGTGCCAGATATGCTGCTTGTCGAAGGCGAGATCGTCCTGGGTCATAATCGACTTGTAAACCATTTTGAAAAGTTTTAGGTTTACGAGTATAAACCGATCTGAAAATTAACAAAACCCTTTGGAGAAGCCCCATGGCTCACCACGCACGCTGGACGATGTCGCAAGTTACTGAATTATTCAATAAACCTTTCCTTGAGCTGATGTTTGAAGCCCAACAGGTGCATCGTCAGCACTTCGATCCACGCCATGTGCAGGTCAGTACGCTGCTGTCGATCAAGACCGGCGCATGCCCAGAAGATTGCAAATACTGCCCGCAAAGTGCGCGCTATAAAACCGGGCTTGAATCTGAACGACTGATGGAAGTGGAGCAGGTGCTCGACTCCGCCCGTAAGGCGAAAAATGCAGGCTCAACCCGATTCTGTATGGGCGCGGCATGGAAAAACCCGCACGATCGCGACATGCCGTATCTGGAGCAGATGGTGAAAGGGGTGAAAGAGATGGGGCTGGAAGCCTGCATGACCCTTGGCACGCTGAACGAAGAGCAGGCGCAACGCCTTTCCGCAGCGGGGCTGGATTACTACAACCACAACCTCGACACCTCCCCTGAATTTTACGGCAATATCATCACCACGCGGACCTATCAGGAGCGTCTCGACACCCTGGATAAAGTGCGTGACGCCGGCATCAAAGTCTGTTCAGGCGGGATTGTGGGACTGGGTGAAACGGTGAAAGACCGTGCGGGTCTTCTGCTGCAGCTGGCGAACCTGCCCACGCCGCCGGAAAGCGTGCCGATCAACATGCTGGTGAAAGTTAAAGGTACGCCACTGGCGGATAACGAAGACGTGGATGCATTTGATTTTATCCGCACCATTGCGGTCGCGCGTATCATGATGCCGACCTCCTACGTGCGCCTCTCGGCGGGTCGTGAGCAGATGAGCGAGCAGACGCAGGCGATGTGCTTTATGGCCGGGGCCAACTCCATCTTCTACGGCTGCAAACTGCTGACCACCCCGAACCCGGAAGAGGACAAAGACGTCCAGTTGTTCCGCAAGCTGGGGCTGAACCCGCATCAGACCGACGTCCTGACGGGGGATAACGAGCAACAGCAGCAGCTGGAGCAGCAGATTTTCAACGCCGATACTGACCAGTTCTACAACGCGGCAACCGTATGACCTGGCAGGCACGTATCCATTCCGCGCTCGAAGAACGGCGGGCGGCAGATGCCTTTCGCGTTCGCAACGTGGTAGAAAACGGCGCAGGCCGTTTTCTCACCCGCGAGGGCCGGCAGTTTTGCAATTTCTCCAGCAATGATTATCTCGGGCTGAGCCAGCACCCGGCAATCGTCCGCGCCTGGCAACAGGGGGCGGAGCGGTTTGGCGTCGGCAGCGGCGGTTCGGGGCATGTCAGCGGCTACACCACGGCGCATCAGGCGCTGGAGGAGGCCCTTGCCGACTGGCTGGGGTATCCGCGTGCGTTGCTGTTCATTTCAGGTTTTGCCGCCAACCAGGCGGTCATCGCTGCGCTAATGGGCAAGGACGACCGCATTGTTGCCGACCGCTTAAGTCACGCCTCGCTGCTGGAAGCGGCAAGTTTAAGCCCTGCGCAGCTCCGCCGCTTTGCCCATAACGATGCGGCTCAGCTTGCTGGCCTGCTCGATAAGCCCTGCACCGGACAGCAGCTGGTGGTCACAGAAGGGGTGTTCAGCATGGACGGCGACAGCGCACCGCTGCGTCCGCTGCATGAGACGGCGCAGCGACAAAACGCCTGGCTGCTGGTTGATGATGCCCATGGTATTGGCGTGATGGGTGAGGAAGGGCGCGGTAGCGTCCATCAGCAAAACGTGAAGCCGGAACTGCTGGTGGTGACTTTCGGGAAAGGTTTTGGCGTGAGCGGGGCGGCCGTGTTGTGCAGCGAGTCTGTCGCCGACTATCTGCTGCAGTTCGCCCGTCATCTCATTTACAGCACCAGTATGCCGCCCGCACAGGCCGTGGCGCTGTCTGCATCACTGGCGGTGATCCGCAGCGCTGAAGGTGCGGAACGACGGGCGCGTCTGGCGGAACATATTCGGCGTTTTCGCCAGGGGTTACGCCATCTCCCGTTCCAGAGCACCGATTCGCAGAGCGCAATCCAGCCGGTGATGGTGGGGGAAAACGGTCTGGCTCTCACGCTGGCGCAGACGCTTCGCGAGCGGGGGATATGGGTGACGGCTATTCGTCCACCAACCGTACCGCCAGGCACTGCCCGGCTGCGTCTGACGCTCACGGCGGCGCACGAAGCAGAGGATATCGAGGCACTTCTGGAGGCGCTGCATGACACCCGTGAATAAACAGGCGATCGCGGCGGCATTTGGCCGGGCCGCGCGCAGCTATTCGCAGCACGATGAACTCCAGCGTCAGAGCGCGCAGGGTCTGCTTGCTTTACTCAACGAGACCCGGTTCTCTCAGGTGCTGGACGCCGGGTGTGGGCCGGGTGCCAATAGCCGACACTGGCGTGCGGCCGGCAGCGAGGTGACGGCTATCGATCTGTCGCCCGATATGCTCGAGGAGGCCCGTCAGCAGCAGGCCGCGCACCACTATCTGGTTGCCGATATTGAGTCCATTCCGCTGCCGGATGCGCGGTTTGATCTGGTCTGGAGCCATCTGGCGGTACAGTGGTGCAGTAGTCTCCCGCAGGCATTAAACGAGCTTTATCGCGTGGCGCGCCCGGGCGGATGCGTGGCCTTCACCACGCTGCTGGAAAGCTCTTTACCGGAGCTCAATCAGGCGTGGAAAGCGGTGGATGAACAACCTCACGCTAACCGTTTTTTGCCGCACGAGCAGGTCATCCACGCGCTGGCGGGGTGGCGCTATCGCTGTGCTGAGCAGACCATTACGCTGAATTTCGACGATGCCTTCAGCGCCATGCGCTCCCTGAAGGGCATTGGCGCGACCCATCTGCATGCGGGGCGTGAAAAGAAACCTCTTACCCGCGGCCAGTTGCAGCGTCTGGAGCTGGCGTGGCCGCAGCAGCGGGGGCAGTTCCCGCTCTCATATCAACTTTTTCATGGGATTATTGAACGTGACTGAACGTTATTTTGTCACCGGAACAGATACCGAAGTGGGCAAGACGGTTGCCAGCTCAGCGCTGCTGCAGGCGGCGCGCATGCAGGGAAAAACCACCGCCGGATACAAGCCTGTCGCCTCCGGCAGCGAGATGACGGCGCACGGGTTACGCAATACCGACGCGCTGGCGCTCCAGCGTAACAGCACGCTTGAACTTGCCTATTCAGCGGTGAATCCGTATACCTTTGCCGAGCCCACCTCGCCGCATATTATCAGCGCCGATGAAGGTCGCCCGATTGATTTTGCCGTGCTTTCTGCCGGGTTACGCGCCCTTGAACGCCAGGCTGACTGGGTGCTGGTGGAGGGCGCCGGTGGCTGGTTTACGCCACTTTCGGCGGACCAGACCTTTGCTGACTGGGTGCAAATCGAGCAGCTGCCGGTAATCCTGGTGGTAGGGGTCAAACTCGGCTGTATCAACCATGCGATGCTGACTGCCCAGGCCGTTCAGCAGGCCGGGCTGCGCCTGGCCGGCTGGATAGCCAACGACGTGGTTGCGCCGGGCAGGCGACATCAGGAGTATCTGGCAACGCTGAAGCGGGTGCTTCCTGCGCCGTTTCTTGGGGAGATCCCGTGGCTGGCTGACACTGCCGGGTGCGCTGAAACCGGGCATTACCTCGATCTCAGCGTCTTGCCTCCAGCGACATCCAGTGGGCGATAAGCTCGTCGTCCAGCTCGTTAACGTGGCCCTGGGCCACGTTACGCCCGCGATACAGCATGCAAAAGCGCTCCGCGACCCGGCGGATAAACGACAGCTGCTGCTCAGCTAACAACACCGTCATTCCCAGTTCCCGGTTTAACCGCACCAGCAGCTGGCTCAGCTTCTGGGCGAAGCTGTGGCCCGCGCCATGCATCGGTTCATCCAGAATCAGCATCCGCGGACGGATGACCAGTGCATTGGCCAGCGCCAGCTGATACTGGTCGTCTGGCGAAAGCGTGTTGGCCCGGGTTTGTCGCAGCGCATAGAGTTCCGGAAAGAGGTCGTAAACGTCACTTTTCGCTTCAGGGTCTGGTTTCCCTGTCGCCCGCATGGCGATATGCAGATTTTCATCAATGGTTAACTGGGAGAAAATCCGCCTGTCCTGCGGGACATAGCCTATTCCCGGGCCAGCGAAGGGTTCTGGCGTCTGGCTAAGCAAATCTCGCGGCGGTGCACCGGCTTCGTGCCAGATGATGGTGCCGCTGTCGACAGGCACTTTCCCGGCGATGCAATTCATCAGGGTCGTTTTGCCCATCCCCGGCAGGCCAACAACGCCTGTACACATGCCTTTGGGAAAATCTAAATCCACGTTCCATAGCGTATGTTGGCTTCCGTAAAACTGGTTAACTGCACGCAGACTCAACATCTTTCTCTCCTTAAAAATCTGTGTGGATGAGGCTCATTGTGGGATGTGCAAAACTCCTGCCAGAAACCCTAAATTGATTAAAAAAGAGACTTTTTTAGGAATTTATCCGGGATAAGCGGTGTGTGATTACCCCCCTTTGCACATCCGCGGTGCCGGACGTGATGAGTTGTGGTGCAGGGTTAAAATGGTGGAAATGTGAGCAAGATCGCATCGGTTGGTTATGAATGACACAACTGTTTATCAGCAAAAAATAGCTATAAAAAATTTTTGCTGCCGTTTCGTGGGAAAAGTCGGGAATTTGCTGAGCGGCGGTCTGCACGGGCTGGAAGCAGTTATCCACTATTCCTGTGGATAACCATGTGCATTAGAGTTAGAAAACACGCGATAAGCGAGAGAAGACGCGGGTTACGACCAAATTGGCGCGAAACGCGGCTTTAGAAAATATCGCTTAATATTTAATTGGTTAGATAAAAGCAATTGCCGTAATGAAAGTGTCACCTGTTGCCATAAAACTATCATTACCTGGCTTGACAAATGTTAAAAAAGAAAAAGTTCTGGGGATAACCCGTCCTGACTGGTGTTTTATGTTGTCACGGTCCAAATTTTGACCGCTATCGCGCTAATCACCCTGCCGGTACTCTAAATATCCTGACATGCTACTGGTTTTTCATCCAGTGTTTTTTACTGGCATTCCTGGCAGCAACGAGTAAAATTACTCACCTGCCGCTTATAACGTCATCAGGTTGTCGCCCATGAGTAAACCGTTCAAATTGAATTCTGCATTCCGTCCTTCCGGCGATCAGCCTGAGGCGATCCGACGTCTCGAAGAGGGGCTGGAAGATGGGCTGGCGCACCAGACGCTGCTGGGGGTAACCGGTTCGGGCAAAACGTTTACCATTGCCAACGTTATCGCCGATCTGCAGCGCCCCACGATGGTGCTGGCCCCAAACAAAACCCTGGCCGCTCAGCTTTACGGTGAGATGAAAGAGTTCTTCCCGGATAACGCCGTGGAATATTTTGTCTCCTACTACGATTACTACCAGCCTGAAGCGTATGTCCCGAGCTCTGACACCTTCATTGAGAAAGATGCCTCGGTGAACGAACACATTGAGCAGATGCGTCTGTCGGCGACGAAGGCGCTCCTTGAGCGTCGCGATGTGGTGGTGGTGGCGTCAGTGTCGGCTATCTACGGTCTGGGCGATCCGGATCTCTATCTCAAGATGATGCTGCACCTGACCCAGGGGATGATCATCGATCAGCGCGCTATTTTACGCCGTCTGACAGAGCTGCAGTACACCCGTAACGATCAGGCGTTCCAGCGCGGTACCTTCCGCGTGCGCGGCGAGGTGATTGATATCTTCCCGGCAGAGTCGGACGATATCGCCCTGCGCGTTGAGCTGTTTGACGAAGAAGTTGAACGCCTGTCGCTGTTTGACCCGCTGACCGGCCACGTCGAGTCGGTTGTTCAGCGCTATACCATCTACCCGAAAACGCACTACGTGACGCCACGCGAGCGTATCGTGCAGGCGATGGAAGAGATCAAAGTTGAACTGGCAGACCGCCGTAAGGTGCTTCTGGCGAATAATAAGCTGCTGGAAGAGCAACGCCTGAGCCAGCGCACCCAGTTTGACCTGGAGATGATGAACGAGCTGGGCTACTGCTCCGGTATCGAAAACTACTCACGTTTCCTCTCCGGGCGTGGTCCGGGCGAGCCACCGCCGACGCTGTTTGACTATCTGCCGGCAGACGGTCTGCTGGTGATCGACGAATCTCACGTGACTATCCCGCAAATTGGCGGGATGTATCGCGGTGACCGGGCGCGTAAAGAGACGCTGGTGGAGTATGGTTTCCGTCTGCCATCGGCGCTGGATAACCGTCCCATGAAGTTTGAAGAATTTGAGGCGCTGGCACCGCAAACCATCTACGTCTCGGCTACGCCGGGCAACTACGAGCTTGAAAAATCGGGCGATGAGGTGGTTGACCAGGTGGTGCGTCCGACCGGGCTGCTGGATCCGATTATCGAGGTGCGTCCGGTCGCCACTCAGGTTGACGATCTGCTGTCAGAAATCCGTATCCGCGCGGCCATCAACGAGCGCGTGCTGGTAACGACGTTGACCAAGCGCATGGCGGAAGATCTCACCGAGTATCTTGAGGAGCACGGTGAGCGGGTGCGTTACCTCCACTCGGATATCGATACCGTCGAGCGTATGGAGATCATCCGCGACCTGCGTCTGGGCGAGTTTGACGTGCTGGTGGGTATCAACCTGCTGCGAGAAGGCCTGGATATGCCAGAAGTCTCGCTGGTGGCGATTCTGGATGCCGACAAAGAAGGCTTCCTGCGTTCTGAACGCTCCCTGATCCAGACCATTGGCCGTGCCGCGCGTAACGTTAACGGTAAAGCGATCCTTTACGGTGACAAAATTACCCCGTCAATGGCGAAAGCAATTGGCGAAACGGAGCGTCGTCGTGAGAAACAGCAGCGTTACAACGAAGAGCACGGCATTACGCCGCAGGGCCTGAACAAGAAAGTGGTGGATATTCTGGCGCTGGGTCAGAACATTGCGAAGACCAAAGCGAAAGGGCGCGGGAAAGCGCGTTCAGTGGTTGAGCCGGATACCGTCGAGCTGACGCCAAAAGCGCTGCAGCAGAAAATCCACGAACTGGAAGGGCAGATGATGCAGCATGCGCAGAACCTCGAATTCGAAGAGGCCGCGCAAATCCGCGACCAGCTGCATCAGCTGCGCGATCTGTTTATCGCCGCCTCCTAGGTAAAAGCAAAATGACAGCCGCAGGCTGTCATTTTTTTAGTGGTTGCACTCTCCCGTGGGAGAGTGGTCGGGTGAAGGCTAATCTCTATCCCAGGTCCTGAATCGCCTTCTCCAGCGCTTCACGCAGCAGGTGACGGTCGTGGCGATATTTGATATCGCTCGCTTCCAGCGGCTCCTGCACCACCACGCGATCGCCAATTCCTGATACATCAACTTTCGGGCCGACCACCACGCCATCGATGATTTTCTTCCCGACGTACTGCTCCATCAAATTCAGTTTGTCCGCCAGCGACAGGCTGGCCGCCGCCGGGCTCAGCTCACGGCCTAAATTGCCGATGTAAACCATGGGGGCGGGCGTTCTGCGCAGGGCCTGTGCCAGCTCTTTGACCAGTAAAATGGGCATCAGACTGGTGTAAAAACTGCCCGGCCCAATCAAAATCAAATCCGCTTCGCCGATGGCCTCAATGGCTTCACGCGTGGCGGGCACGCTTGGGTAGGTCATCAGCTCTTTTGGCGGCACGGTAAGCTGGTCGATGTTTACTTCGCCATAAACCTCGTGCCCTTCCGCATCGATCGCCATTAAATCGACCGGTTGTTCGGACATTGGGATCAGGAACGCGTCAACCTTGAGCAGGTTTCGGATCAAATTGATGGCTTCCAGCGGGCGCACTGACAGGTGATCCAGCGCTTTAAGCATCAAATTTCCAAGGTTATGGCCGGAAAGTTCGCCGTTACCGCCAAAACGGTACTCAAACATCGCCGAAGCGACGCTCGGCTCGGTAATTAGCTGGTTCAGACAATTACGCATATCGCCCCAGGCGATACCCCCTTCCGCGCGTCGAATACGCCCGGTGGAGCCGCCATTATCCGTGGTTGTCACTATCCCTGTCAGCCTTGAGCCAAGTGAAGACAGAGAAGACATCACTCGCCCCAGACCATGGCCTCCGCCAAGAGCGACAACACGGTCAAGATCCGCAAAAGTGCGATTGCGCATACACATTCCTTATCACGTTCGATCTGCGTAACACTACCCTAACTACCCCTAAAAGACGATGCCTCACCCGGCGCAAAATGACGTATATCAATGTGAATATGCTGTTTTTAGGTATTCTGTAGCGAAAATACACGATTATGTCGTTATGTACATGGTTATATAGCGTTAAGTGATAATGGCGAAGGGAAGATTTCCGCGCTACTATCGCCATAACCACGTTTTCAAATTTGAAAACATACACTCGAGCCCTGGCGCCTGTGTCGAAAGATATGGCGTCCTGGCCGTGGCGAATATGCCACCAGGGTACAGAAAGAAATGACTGTGCCTCCCGTCTCTGGAAAGGTGTACATGGCTTCACAACTTACTGATGCATTCGCGCGTAAGTTTTTTTACTTACGTCTGTCGATTACCGATGTGTGCAACTTCCGTTGCACCTACTGTCTGCCCGATGGCTACAAACCGGGCAGCGTCACCAATAACGGCTTTCTCTCCGTGGACGAAGTGCGCCGCGTCACGCGCGCATTCTCTGAACTCGGCACGGAAAAGGTCCGCCTGACCGGAGGGGAACCCTCTCTGCGTCGTGATTTCCCCGATATCATTGCTGCGGTGCGTGAGAACGATCGTATCCGTCAGATTGCGGTCACCACCAACGGGTACCGCATGGCCCGTGACGTTGCAACCTGGCGCGACGCGGGCTTAACCGCCATCAACGTCAGCGTGGACAGCCTCGATGCCCGCCAGTTTCATGCCATTACCGGCCAGGATAAATTCCGCCAGGTGATGGATGGAATTGACGCGGCGTTCAGTGCCGGGTTCCAGAAGGTCAAAGTCAATACGGTGCTGATGCGTGACGTCAACCATCACCAGCTTGATACCTTCCTGGCGTGGATCAAATCCCGCCCCATCCAGTTGCGTTTTATCGAGCTGATGGAAACTGGCGAGGGCAGTGAGCTGTTCCGTCGGCATCACATCTCCGGGATGGTGTTGCGAGATGAGCTGCTGAAACGCGGCTGGATCCACCAGATCCGTCAGCGCAGCGACGGCCCGGCGCAGGTTTTTTGTCACCCGGATTACGAAGGGGAAATCGGGCTTATCATGCCGTATGAGAAAGACTTCTGTGCCAGCTGTAACCGTCTTCGCGTCTCCTCCGTTGGTAAGCTGCATCTGTGCCTGTTCGGGGATGGCGGTGTCGACCTTCGCGATCTGCTGGCGGAAGACGCCCAACAGGCCGCGCTTGAAGCGCGGATTTCTGAAGCTCTGACGCACAAAAAACAGACCCACTTCCTGCATCAGGGCAACACCGGCATTACTCAGAACCTGTCCTACATTGGCGGGTAATCAGGCTTAAGAAGGAACCAGAAGATGAGTCAGGTTAGCGCGGAATTTATCCCGACACGCATTGCTATTCTTACCGTTTCCGACCGCCGCGGTGAAGAGGATGACACCTCCGGCCACTGGCTGCGCGATGCGGCACATGATGCCGGGCACAGTATTGTTGATAAGGCGATCGTGAAAGAGAACCGTTATGCCATTCGTGCACGGGTCTCTCAGTGGATTGCCAGCGATGAGGTGCAGGTGGTGCTGATCACCGGTGGCACCGGTTTTACCACAGGCGACCAGGCTCCCGAGGCGCTCGTCCCGCTGTTTGACCGGGAAGTGGAAGGCTTTGGTGAAGTGTTCCGCATGCTCTCGTTTGAAGAGATTGGCACCTCCACGCTGCAGTCGCGTGCGGTGGCCGGTGTGGCGAACGGCACGTTGATTTTTGCCATGCCAGGCTCGACAAAAGCGTGTCGCACCGCGTGGGAAAATATCATTGCGCCGCAGCTGGATGCCCGTACCCGTCCGTGTAATTTCCATCCCCATTTAAAGAAATAAGTTATGTCGCAACTGACCCACATTAACGCCGCTGGCGAAGCACATATGGTGGATGTCTCCGCCAAAGCCGAAACGGTGCGTGAGGCGCGTGCTGAAGCCTTCGTGACCATGTTGCCAGAGACCCTGGCGATGATTATTGACGGCAGCCATCACAAAGGCGACGTCTTTGCCACCGCCCGCATCGCCGGGATCCAGGCTGCGAAACGCACCTGGGACTTAATTCCGCTCTGCCACCCGCTGATGCTGAGCAAGGTGGAAGTTAACCTGCAGGCGCAGCCGGAGCACAACCGCGTGCGCATCGAGTCGCTCTGCCGCTTAACCGGGAAAACCGGGGTTGAGATGGAAGCCCTGACGGCGGCCTCTGTCGCCGCGTTGACTATCTATGACATGTGCAAAGCGGTGCAGAAAGATATGGTGATTGGCCCGGTTCGTTTGCTGGCGAAAAGCGGTGGTAAATCCGGTGATTTTAAGGTGGGCAACCATGATTAAGGTGCTCTTTTTTGCTCAGGTCCGCGAGCTGGTGGGCACCGACAGCCTGACGCTTGATGCCCACTTTGACACCGTTGCCGACCTGCGTGCGCATCTTGCCGCGCAAAGCGACCGCTGGGCGCTGGCGCTGGATGAAGGCAAGCTGCTGGCCGCGGTTAACCAGACGCTGGTGGAGCTGACTCATCCGCTGACGGCCGGGGATGAAGTGGCCTTCTTCCCGCCGGTGACAGGAGGCTAAGATGGCTGAAACCCGAATTCTGGTAGGTCATGATCGTTTCAGCGTGGGTACAGAATATGACTGGCTGGCAGAGCGTGACGAAGACGGTGCGGTTGTCACCTTCACCGGCAAAGTGCGTAACCATAATCTCGGCGACAGCGTAAAGGCGCTGACGCTGGAACACTATCCGGGCATGACGGAGAAATCCCTCGCGGAGATCGTTGAACAGGCGCGTGGCCGCTGGCCGCTCGGGCGAGTGACGGTTATCCACCGTATTGGTGAAATGTGGCCTGGCGAGGAAATCGTTTTTGTCGGCGTGACCAGTGCCCACCGTAGTAGCGCGTTTGCAGCCGGGGAGTTCATTATGGATTACCTCAAAACCAAAGCGCCATTCTGGAAACGTGAAGCGACGCCGGAAGGCGACAGGTGGGTTGAGTCGCGTGACAGCGACAAAGAAGCCGCCAGTCGTTGGTAGTCGGTTTGCGTGGATGTGTTAGTCTTAACGTGTGTGTCTACTTAATCAGGAGTGAATCATGGACCGATTTCCGCGTTCCGATTCAATAGTACAGCAGACCCGTACCGGGCTGCAGACGTATATGGCTCAGGTTTATGGCTGGATGACGGTCGGTTTACTGCTGACCGCCTTTATCGCATGGTATGCAGCCAACACGCCTGAGCTGATGATGTTTATCTTCTCAAGCAAAATCACCTTCTTTGGGCTGATCATCGCGCAACTGGCGCTGGTCTTTGTTCTCTCCGGCCTGGTGCAGAAGCTGAGCGCCGGAATGGCGACCACGCTGTTTATGCTCTATTCGGCACTGACGGGGCTAACGCTCTCCAGCATCTTCATCGTGTATACCTATTCCTCCATCGCCAGCACGTTTGTGGTCGCTGGCGGGATGTTTGGTGCGATGAGCCTCTACGGCTACACCACGAAGCGTGACCTGAGCGGTTTCGGCAGCATGCTGTTTATGGGGCTGATTGGGATTGTGCTGGCGTCGCTGGTAAACCTGTGGCTGAAGAGTGAAGCGCTGATGTGGGCGGTGACCTATATCGGGGTGGTGATCTTCGTCGGTTTGACGGCCTACGACACTCAGAAGCTGAAAAATATTGGCGAACAGATTGACGTACGCGACAGCTCAAACCTGCGCAAATACGCGATTCTGGGCGCCCTGACGCTGTATCTGGACTTTATCAACCTGTTCCTGATGTTGCTGCGTATTTTAGGCAACCGTCGTTAAGGGTATTTCCCTTACCCGACCTGCGTTGCGCAGGCCGGGTAAGTTCCCTCGCCAGACCTCACTTCGCTAACGCTTTCTCATTCTTCGCCCGCAGTTTCTTCGCCCGACTCTCCAGCACCAGATAACATACCGTTGCCAGCGCCAGCGGCAGGAAGTAATAGAGCATACGGTAGGCCAGCAGGGCGGCAATAATCGTACCCTGTGAAACATGCTCTCCGGCGAGCAGGGCGATAAATACCGCCTCCAGCACCCCAATCCCCGCCGGAATATGCACGATCACACCGGCAATGCTGCTGACCAGCAGCACACCCAGCACAAAGAAGTAATTCACATCTTCACCAATGAGCATCCAGATAATCGCCCCCATCGCCATCCAGTTGGCGCTGGACACGGCCATCTGCAGGACCGCGAATTTCCACGAAGGCAGTACCAGTTTTTGCCCCTTGATGGTCATGTGTCGGCGTTTGGCAAAGGCGCAGGCCCAAAGATAGAGCGCAATGATGAGCAGTAATGCAAAGCCTAAAATCCGCAGCGTGGTTTCATCGATGTACCAGTGCGCAGGCAATTGCACTACGCCGATGGTGAAAATCACCCCGCCGAGCAGAATGTAACCCAGCCAGTTGGTGGTGATGCTGAGGGAAAAAATGCGCGTAATGGTCCCACCCGGCAGGCCGAGGCGCGAGTAAAGGCGATAGCGCATGCCGATCCCGCCCACCCAGGTACTCAATGTCAGGTTAAAGGCGTAACAGATAAACGACACCAGCATGACCTGGCGCTTCGCAAGCTTATGGCCGCAGTAGGCGCGGCCCAGCAGGTCATAGCAGCCGTATATGAGGTAGCTTACAATCACCAGCCCCACCGCGCCCAGCAGCACCAGCCGGTTGTAGTTGCGGATAACTTTCCACACCTCTTCCCAGTCAACTTTCTGGGCGTAAACCACCAGCAGAACCGCGACGGCGATGAAAAACAGCCAGGTGAGGATCTTTTTAGCCAGCCGCCAGCGTGGATGTGATTTCGACATCAGGTTTTCCCTCCATCTTCCGCTTCAACGCGGTCCTGGGTTTCCATTTCGGGCTGGACAGGCGGATCCACCAGCGCAAGTTTTGGCGTGTGCGCCGGCAGCCAGCCCACCATCGCCGGGAAATGACGCAGAAAGTGGAACACCACCACGCTAATGCCCAGATTCCACCAGGTGCGTTTGGGCACCATGGATTCGTCCACGCGCACGCAGTCGTTCACGATCAACGCCTGCAGGTTATCCCTGAGAGTCTGGTTGAACTGGCGATCGTGGATGATCAGGTTAGCTTCAAGGTTCAGTGACAAACTCAGCGGGTCGAGATTGCTGGAGCCCACGGTGGCCCAGTGATCGTCCATCAGGGCTACTTTGCCGTGCAGCGGCCGGCGGCGATATTCGTAAATTTGTACGCCACCTTTCACCAGATAGTTGTACAGCAGCCGGGCACCGATTTTGACAATCTGCATGTCCGGCTCGCCCTGAACAATGAGCTTCACGCGCACGCCGCGTCGGGCCGCATTGCGCATGGCATGCAACAGGCGATAGCCCGGGAAAAAGTAGGCGTTGGCGATAATCACTTCGCGCTTCGCATTCGCCAGCATCTTCAGGTAATGCCGCTCAATGTCGTCCCGGTGCTCACCGTTATCCCGCCAGACAAACAGCGCCTGCGCTTCACCGGGGTGACGGTTCTCTTCCGGACGATGATGGCGGCGCTGCCACCAGCGCCGGGCAGCCTCTTTACCGGGCAGGTTTTCCAGCTCAAAGAGCAGGATATCCTGCACCACCGGTCCTTCAATGCGAATCGCGTAATCCTGCTTGGCTTCCGGGCCGTAATCGGACATATGTTCAGCGGAGTAGTTAATGCCGCCAACAAACGCTACCGTCTCATCCACCACCACAATTTTGCGGTGCATCCGGCGGAAAAGATTGGTACGCATGCCGAAAAGGCGAGGGCCAGGATCGTAATAACGGAACACGACGCCTGCTGAGGTGAGCTCATTGACGAACGCATCACTGAGGTCCGGTGAGCCATAGCCATCCAGCAGCACTTCGATTTTGACGCCACGCAGGGCAGCACGCAGCAGCACGCTGTGCAACTGCTTACCGACGTCGTCTTCGAACCAGATAAACGTCTCAAGGATCACTTTCTGCTTTGCGTGGTCAATCGCGTCAAACACCGCGGGGTAATATTCATCCCCGTTGACCAGCAGCGTGATCCGGTTGCCTTCCTGCCATGAACATTTCATAAGTGGATCTCCGCGCTGAGCGGCGCATGGTCGGAAAGATGTCGCCACTTAAGTAACGCCAGTGCGGTCGGGCTGCTGGCATGGGCGTTTTTTACGTAGATTCTGTCGAGTCGCAAAAACGGGAACCGTACCGGAAAGGTGCGTGCAGGCCTGCCGTTTGCACGGGTGAAAATCTCCTCAAGCCCCGCATCAACCTTCAACGGATGGTTAGCCCGCTGCCGCCAGTCGTTGAAATCACCGGCCACGACCACGGGTTCACCTTCGGGCAGGGCATTGGTCCATTCGGCCAGCATTTTTAGCTGTGCCTGGCGATGGGCTTCGCGCAGGCCCAGATGAACACAACCCACGTGCACCGGGAACGCCAGGTCCGGCGGGGCGATACGGCAGTAAAGTAGCCCGCGTTTTTCACTTTCACCCACAGAGACGTCGCGGTTCTCGTAATGTTCGATGGGAAAACGTGACAGCACCGCATTACCGTGATGCCCTTCCGGGTACACCGCGTTGCGCCCGTAGGCGTAATCACTCCACATGGTGTCGGCCAGGAATTCGTAGTGCGGGGTGTCCGGCCAGTTTTCAAAGTGAAGCGGATGCACTTCGTGCGCGCCCATGACTTCCTGAAGGCAGACAATGTCCGCGCTGACGGTGCGTACCGCGTCGCGCAGCTCCGGTAAAATGAAGCGGCGGTTAAATGCTGTGAAGCCTTTATGAATGTTTATCGTCAGCACTTTAAGCGAGAAATGCTGCATTTTTTTGGTCATACGTTCCTTCCAGTGTGACTATCCCGATGAAAATAAAGTGTAGTAGGCGTCACAAAAAGATGCGGTGTTACGGAATTTTCCGTAAAGTGCGGTAGTCTGATTAAGCAGAGAAAAATCCTTCAGGAGAGAAGCCATGAAGTGGCAACAACGCGTTCGTGTCGCAACTGGCCTGAGTTGCTGGCAGATAATGTTGCATTTACTGGTCGTGGCCGTACTGGTGATGGGCTGGATGAGCGGCACGCTGGTGCGGGTCGGCTTAGGGCTATGCGTCCTCTATGGCGTCACCGTGCTGTCGATGCTGTTTTTACAGCGCCACCACGAAGCACGCTGGCGTGAGGTGGGTGATGTGCTCGAAGAGCTCACCACCACCTGGTACTTTGGTGCGGCGATGATTGTGCTTTGGTTGCTGTCGCGTGTGCTGCAAAACAACCTGCTGCTGGCCCTGGCCGGTCTGGCAATCCTCGCAGGGCCTGCCGTGGTCTCGTTACTGACCAAAGAGAAAAAGCTACGCGATGTTTCGTCTAAACATCACGTACGCCACTGAGCCCGTCGTGGCCGCTATGATCAGTAGCGGCCACAAACTTCCCCAGACAATGTCCAGACTCGCATCCTTCAGATAGATCTGCTTGGTGATATCCGTGAAGTGCCGAATTGGGTTTATCCACGTCAAATCCTGTAACCATACCGGCATGTTCTCGACGGGCGAGACGTAGCCCGAAAGCAAAATCGCCGGCATCATAAAGACGAACACGCCAATAAATGCCTGCTGCTGGGTAGAGCAGAGCGCGGAAATCAGCAGTCCAAACCCGACCAGCGACAGCCCGTAAATCACCATCGTGAAGTAGAACAGCGCCAGCGAACCGGCGAACGGGATCTGGTAGGCCCATATTCCCACGCCCAGCACGATGGTGGCCTGGAAGGTCGCGACAATCAGCGCCGGAACCGCTTTGCCGACGAAAATTTGCCATGTTGCGAGCGGGGAAACCAGCAGCTGATCGAGCGTCCCCTGTTCGCGCTCACGGGCGACGGAGAGCGACGTTACGATCATCACTCCGATGGTGGTGATCATGGCGATCAGCGATGGCACCACGAACCATTTGTAATCCAGATTCGGGTTATACCAGTTGCGCACCACCAGCTCGCTGTTGTTGGGTTTCGGTTTCCCGTCCATCAACTCCTGTTGGTAATCTTTCACCACTTGCTGAAGATAGTTGGCTGCAATCTGTGCGCTGTTGGAGTTGCGCCCGTCGAGGATTAACTGCATTGGTGCCGTCTGGAAGGTATCCAGGTTGCGGGAAAAATCGGCCGGAAAACGCACCAGCAATAACGCTTTTTGCGTATCGATGGTGGGCTGGATCTCCTGCGGGCTTTTCAGCAGCAGGATGTGGGTAAAAGCCTTCGCCCGGGCGAAACGCTGCGTCAATTCGACGGAATGTTTGCCGTTATCTTCGTTGTAGATAGCAATGGTGGCGTTAGTTACCTCCAGCGTGGCGGCAAACGGGAAGAGCAACACCTGAAGCAACACCGGTAATACCAGAATGGCGCGCGTCTGCGGCTCGCGCAGCAGCGACTGCAGCTCTTTGCGTATCAATGTCCATAAACGGTGAAACATGTTCGCTCCTTAATCCAGACGCCGTTTGGTCTTTATCCACGTCAGCCCAATAAACATCGTTGCCGATGCCAGCAAAAACAGCGTGTTGATGATCAGCACCACCGGAATATTCCCCGCCAGGAACAGGCTTTGCAGCGTACTCACGAAGTAGCGCGCCGGAATAATGTAGGTCACGGCACGGATCACGGCGGGCATGCTGTCTATCTGGAAAATAAACCCGGACAGCATAATCGACGGTAAAAAGGCGGCGTTCAGGGCCACCTGCGCGGCGTTGAACTGGTTACGGGTGATGGTGGAGATAAGCAGCCCCATCCCGAGGGTGCTCAGTAAAAACAGACTGGTGATAAAGAAGAGCACCACCAGCGATCCGCGGTACGGCACGCCGAGGATAAACACCGAGACCAGCATGCAGAGCAGCATCGCCAGCATGCCGAGGAAGTAGTAGGGGATAAGCTTACAGAGCAGCAGTTCAACCCGTGTGACCTCGGTAGACAGCAGCGCCTCCATGGTGCCGCGTTCCCACTCGCGGGCAATCACCAGCGAGGTCAAAATGGCGCCAATAACCGTCATGATGATGGTCACCGCACCCGGGATAATAAAATGCTGGCTAATGGCCGCAGGGTTAAACCAGTAGCGCGTCTGCACGTCGATCAGCGGTTCGAAGGTTTCCCCGCGATCTTCGGCGCGCTGCATTTGCCACAGCTGCCAGATGCCCTCCACATAGCCTTGTACAAAGTTCGCGGTGTTTGGCTCGCTGCCGTCGGTGATCACCTGCACCGGCGCACTGGCATCGGTGCGCGCCATGTTGGCGGCAAAATCCACCGGGATCACCACCAGCCCGCGTATCTTCCCGGCCTGCATCATCTGGATTAACGCCTGCCGGTTGTCGCTGATGGTGGCGTCGATGTAAGGGGAGCCGGTCATGGTGTGGGTGAAATCAAGCGCCTCTTCGCTCTGCTGCTCCAGCAAAATCCCGACCCGCAGTTTGCTGGAGTCGAGGTTGATCCCGTAGCCAAAGATAAAGAGCAGCAGCAGGGGGATCACCACAGCGATCAGCCAGCTGCTGGGGTCACGCACGATCTGGCGCGTCTCTTTGATACACAACGCACGCACCCTGCGCCATGAAATGGCGTTATTGCGCATGGGCATTCTCCTTATCCCAGTCATGGATGAGGGTAATAAACGCCTGTTCCATGGTCGGGTCCGGCACCTCGTCATCGGCGGCCTGTTCTTTCAGGTCGTCCGGCGTACCGTGGGCAATCAGCTTGCCGCGATACACCAGCCCGATGCGGTCGCAGTATTCCGCCTCATCCATAAAGTGGGTGGTTACCATGACCGTGACCCCTTTCTCCACCATGCTGTTAATATGCAGCCAGAACTCGCGGCGGGTGAGGGGGTCAACGCCGGAGGTCGGCTCATCGAGAAACAGGATATCGGGCTCATGCATTAATGAGCAGGCCAGCGCCAGCCGCTGCTTGAAACCGAGCGGCAGTTCGTCGGTGGCATGGGAAGCAATGCCCGTCAGGCCAAAGGCCTCGCTCATGCGGTGGATTTTCTCGTTCTGCGCGCGGCCCCGCAGGCCGTACACGCCGGAGAAAAAGCGCAGGTTCTGCTCGACCGTCAGGTTGCCATACAGCGAGAATTTTTGCGCCATATAGCCCAGATGCTGACGCGCCTTGCCGGAGCTGACCTTCAGGTCCATGTCGAGCACCAGCGCTTTCCCCGAGGTCGGTACCAGCAGGCCGCACATCATCTTAAAAGTGGTCGATTTCCCGGCGCCGTTTGGCCCGAGCAGGCCAAAAATCTCACCGCGTTTCACCGCGAAATTGACGTTATCGGTGGCGGCGAAATCCCCAAACTTTTTGGTGAGGGATTTGGCTTCAATCACCGTTTCACCCGGCGTGCCTTCAACCGTGTGCAGGATCGCGGCGAGGGGGGATTCTGATGTCCCTGCGCCGCCGAGCAGATCGATAAACGCATCTTCAAAGCGTGGCGCGGTCTCCTCCATCTCAATTTCAGGCATTCCCGGTGCACGGCGTATATCGTCCGCGGTCGCCTCTTTCGTGAGGATCACGCGCACCGAACGGCCCTGAATCATTCCGTCGCTGACCTGAGGCAGCTTTAGCACCCGCTGCAGCAGCTGACGGTTGGAGGCCTGGGCGCTGTGCAGCAGGAAGCTGCGTCCAGCCATGCTCTGCGTCAGCGTGGTCGGCTCTCCCTGATAAAGCAGTTCACCTTCGTTCATCAGCAGAACGTCACGGCACTGTTCCGCTTCATCAAGGTACGAGGTGCTCCAGAGGATCAGCATCCCATCGCCGGCTAACTCATGCACCATCTGCCACAGCTCGCGGCGCGAAATCGGGTCGACGCCCACGCCGGGTTCATCGAGCAAGAGAACCTTCGGCTCGCCCACCAGCGTACAGGCCAGCCCCAGCTTTTGTTTCATCCCGCCGGAGAGCTTGCCCGCCAGCCGGTCGGTGAAGGGGCCAAGCGAGGTAAATTCCAGCAAACGGGCAAAGGTCTTCTGACGGGTTTCGCCAGTGACGCTGCGCAGGTCAGCATACAGATTGAGGTTTTCCATCACCGTCAGGTCTTCATACAGACCAAACTTCTGCGGCATATAGCCCAGCATGGCATGGAGCGCGCCATCGTCTTTAATCGGGTCGAGTCCGAGCACGCTGGCGGTTCCTTCATCAGGCTTTAACAAACCCGCCAGCATCCGCATCAGCGTCGTTTTGCCTGCGCCGTCCGGGCCAACCAGCCCGGTCACATAGCCTTTCTGAACGGTACAGTTCAGCGGGGCGACGGCAGGTTTTTCCATCCCCGCGAAGCGTTTGACCAGATTGTTGAGCTGAATAACCGCGTCATTCATGTCGTTCCCCGTCGCTGACTTTTACGGTGACAGGCATGCCCTGGCGCAGCGCGTCGTCGGCATCGGTCACGATGATGCGCAGGCGATAAACCAGGTCGGTACGCAGATCCGGCGTTTCAACCGTTTTAGGCGTGAATTCAGCCGTCGGTGACACAAAGCCAACTTTGCCATGATACGGTTTATCCGGCCGACCGTCGGTGTAGAGCAGCAGCTCGCGTCCCGGCTGCATCTGGCCGAGATTAGGTTCATCAATGTAGGCGCGCACCCATACCGGACGCGTCAGAGAAAGCGTCAGGACGGTGCTTCCCGCGCTTAACATGCTGCCCGGCTCCACGGCGCGGGTCATCAGCGTGCCGTCAGACGGGGCAATGAGCGTGGTGTCGTGCAGATCCAGTTCCGCCTGCGCCAGCTGCGCCTGCGCCTGTTCCAGGCTGGCTTTTGCCTGCGCGATGTCCTGCGGGCGGTTACCGGTGTGGTACTGGCTTAATTTATCCTGGGCGGATTTCAGCGTCGCCTGGGCCTGGTCGCGGGAGGAGCGGGCGTTTTCCAGGTCGTTGGCGGAAATGGTGCGGCTTTTCCACAGCCCCTGCTGACGGGCATAGAAGTTTTGCGCGTAGTCATAGGCGGCCTGCGCCTGTTTGACCGCGGCGGCGGCCTGAGCAATCTCTTCGTCACGGTAGCCGGCCAGCATCAGGTCATATTGCGCCTGCGCCACGGAAACGCCTGCTTTCGCCTGCATCAGCGCGTTCTCGTACGGGGCCTTGTCGAGCATCCCCAGCATCTGACCGGTTTTGATGGTATCGCCTTCATCAACGGTGAGGGAGGCCAGGCGCCCCCCGACGCGGAAACTCATATTCACGGTGCGAATATCGACGTTACCGTACAGCGTCAGGCCTCTGTCCTGGTGACTTTGATACCACAGCCAGCCGCCGATACCTGCGGCAAGCAGAACAACGACCACCAGAATGATGGCGACAGGTTTTTTCATGACTTCAGGCTCCTTTGCGTTAAGCCTTGCAGGATCAGATCGAGATGACAGGTGATGACCTGGCTAATCTGCGCGGCTTTATCCTCATCAAATTGTGTCCAGCCGGTGCGTAACAGGATCGTTTCGCGCCCAAGACGGAAGGCGAGAATTTCACCCAGCAGGGCGTGGGTATGCAAAATAGTCTCGGTATCGTCGGCGTCTCGTCCGGTATAGGCCGCGATCAGCCGGGTCAGGTGCGTATGCATTGGGGCAATCACCTGATCGTGCACTCGCTGGTAAGCCGCTGTAGGGGAGAGCTGCTCACGGGAGATGAACTTACTCAGGCTCAGCGTCTCGTCGTGGGTCAGCAGGCGAATCATATTGTCGCAGGCGCTGATAATCAGCTGCCTGATGGCGGCGCGATCCGGCGATGGCTGGCTCAATAGCCCGCTGGCCTCTTCAACGTGTGGCCGAAAATGGTTACCGATAAAGTCGGCGATCCACTGGGCACAGGCGAGGTACAAATCCTCTTTTGAGCCAAAATAGTAGGTAATGGCCGCAATGTTTTGCCCGGCCTGCGCCGCGATGTCCCGCGTGGTGGCGTGCAGACCATATTCGCCAAACTGCGCCAGCGCGGCGGCAATAAGCTGGTTTTTGGCCTGTTCACCTTTCGATGTCGTTGGGTTCGTATTCATGGCGGTTTTAAAAATTAATCAATCGATTGATAAACATTATGCCCGGTTGCCCTTTTTGTCCAGTGACCACACGGCGGGAAATCTTTCGTCAACGCAGCGCTGCGGGATATTTTATGCGCCACGTCACAAAACCTGCTACACTCCGCTGCTTCACGACATTGTGGTTTTTGTCCTTCCCTATTCGTTATATCTCCCTGAAAACTACACCTGTGATGGTCGGGGCGGTTCGGAGTTTTTATGTCTTTTGATTCCCTTGGCCTGAACCCTGAAATTTTGCGCGCTATCGCAGAGCAGGGCTACGTCGAGCCAACCCCAATCCAGCAGCAGGCTATTCCGGCCGTTCTGCAGGGCCGCGACCTGATGGCCAGCGCCCAGACCGGTACCGGTAAGACCGCGGGTTTTACCCTGCCGCTGTTAGAACTGCTGGTAAAAAATCAGCCGCACGCCAAAGGACGTCGTCCGGTGCGTGCCCTGATCCTCACCCCAACGCGTGAGCTGGCGGCCCAGATTGGTGAGAACGTGCGTGAGTACAGCCGCTATCTCAACATTCGCTCGCTGGTGGTTTTCGGTGGAGTAAGTATTAACCCGCAGATGATGAAGCTGCGCGGTGGCGTGGACGTGCTGGTGGCAACGCCGGGTCGTCTGTTGGATCTTGAGCACCAGAATGCCCTGAAGCTTGATAGCATCGAAATCCTGGTGCTGGACGAAGCTGACCGCATGCTGGATATGGGCTTTATCCACGACATTCGTCGCGTGCTGGCTAAGCTGCCACCGCGTCGTCAGAACCTGCTGTTCTCTGCCACCTTCTCTGATGAGATCAAGGCGCTGGCGGAAAAACTGCTGCATAACCCGCTGGAAGTGGAAGTGGCGCGCCGCAACACCGCCTCTGAGCAAATTACCCAGCACGTGCACTTCGTTGATAAAAAGCGTAAGCGGGAACTGCTCTCCCATATGATTGGTCAGGGCAACTGGCAGCAGGTGCTGGTCTTTACCCGTACCAAGCACGGTGCTAACCATCTGGCGGAGCAGCTGAATAAAGACGGTATCCGCAGCGCGGCGATCCACGGCAACAAAAGCCAGGGGGCACGTACCCGCGCGCTGGCTGAATTTAAATCCGGTGACATTCGCGTCCTGGTTGCCACCGACATTGCTGCCCGCGGTCTGGACATTGAAGAGCTGCCGCACGTCGTCAACTACGAGCTGCCAAACGTACCGGAAGACTATGTTCACCGTATCGGTCGTACCGGTCGAGCGGCGGCAACCGGTGAAGCGCTCTCGCTGGTGTGTGTGGATGAACACAAACTGCTGCGTGATATCGAACGTCTGCTGAGAAAAGAGATCCCGCGTATCGAAACCCCGGGCTATGACGTGGACCCGTCCATCAAGGCGGAGCCTATTCAGAATGGCCGTCAGGGCGGCGGCGGTGGTCGTGGTCAGGGTGGCGGGGGGCGCAGTCAGCAGCCGCGTCGTTCTGAAGGCGGTGCACCGAAAGCCGCGGGCAAACCTCCGCGTCGTAATACAGAGGCTAAGCCAGGCGGTGAAAGCCCATGGCGTAGCGGCGAGGGGAAACCGGCAGGGGAAGGGCAGCGCCGACGCCGCCCGCGTAAACCTGCTAACCCGCAGTAGTCTGGAAGCCCGGTCGTAAAGCCGGGCTTTTCTTTTGCGGCAGCGGAAAGAAAGTGCCACAATAGTGGCTGTTTATACAGTATTTCAGGTCCTCCGATGGCTTTAACCGCGGCGCTCAAAGCGCAAATTGGCGCCTGGTATAAGGCGCTACAACAGCAGATCCCCGATTTTATCCCCCGAGCGCCTCAGCGGCAGATGATTGCTGATGTGGCAAAAACGCTCTCCGGGGACGACGGACGACATCTGGCGATTGAAGCCCCGACGGGTGTCGGGAAAACCCTTTCGTATTTAATCCCGGGCATTGCCATCGCGCGGGAAGAGCAAAAAACGCTGGTGGTCAGCACCGCTAACGTGGCCCTGCAGGATCAAATCTTCAGCAAAGACCTGCCGCTGCTGCGCAAAATTATCCCTGAACTGCGATTTACAGCCGCCTTTGGCCGCGGGCGTTATGTGTGTCCGCGCAATCTCGCGGCTCTCGCCAGCAGTGAGCCCTCTCAGCAGGATCTGCTGGCCTTCCTGGATGATGAACTGACGCCGAACAACAAAGAGGAACAGGAGCAATGCGCGAAGCTAAAAACCGAGCTCGACAGCTACAAGTGGGATGGCCTCCGCGATCACACCAGCCATGCCATCAGCGATGATTTGTGGCGCAGGCTCAGCACCGATAAAGCCAGTTGCCTTAACCGCAACTGCCACTACTACCGCGAGTGCCCGTTCTTTGTCGCACGGCGGGAGATTCAGGAAGCGGAGGTGGTTGTCGCTAACCACGCGCTGGTCATGGCCGCGCTGGAGAGTGAGGCCGTCCTGCCGGAGCCCAAAAACCTGCTGCTGGTGCTCGATGAAGGCCACCATTTGCCGGATGTGGCGCGGGATGCGCTGGAAATGAGCGCCGAAATCACCGCGCCGTGGTTCCGCCTGCAGTTGGATCTGTTCTGCAAGCTGGTGGCAACCTGTATGGAGCAGTTCCGCCCGAAAACCACGCCGCCGCTGGCGGTGCCCGAGCGGCTGAGCGAACATTGCGAAGCGGTCTACAGCCTTATTGCTTCCCTGAATAACATCCTCAATCTTTATCTCCCGGCGACCCAGGAAGCAGAGTACCGCTTTGCGATGGGAGAGCTGCCCGACGAAGTGATGGAGATCTGCCAGCAGCTGGCGAAGCACCTTGAAAAGCTGCGCGGGCTGGCGGAGATGTTCTTAAACGATCTCAGTGAGAAAACCGGTAGCCACGACGTGGTGCGTTTGCACCGCATTCTGCTGCAGATGAACCGTGCGTTGGGCATGTTCGAAGCCCAGAGCAAGCTCTGGCGTCTGGCCTCGATGGCGCAGGCGTCCGGTGCGCCGGTCACCAAATGGGCAACCCGTGACGTGAAAGACGGACAGGCGCACCTGTTTTTCCACTGCGTGGGGATTCGTGTTGCCGATCAGCTGGAAAAGCTTATCTGGCGCAGCGTGCCGCACGTGGTAGTGACTTCCGCGACGTTGCGTTCCCTGAACAGTTTCTCCCGTTTACAGGAGATGAGCGGGCTGAAAGAGAAAGCTGGCGATCGTTTTGTGGCGCTGGATTCGCCGTTTAACCACTGTGAACAGGGCAAGCTGGTCATTCCGCGCATGAAGTATGAGCCGCTTATCGACAACGAAGAACAGCACATTGCCGAAATGGCAGCGTATTTCCGCGAGCAGCTGGAGAGTGAAAAATATCCCGGCATGCTGGTCCTGTTTGCCAGCGGAAGGGCGATGCAGCGTTTTCTGGAGCACGTTACCGACCTGCGATTGCTGTTGCTGGTGCAGGGCGATCAGCCCCGCTACCGGCTGGTAGAGCTGCACCGCAAACGCATTGATAACGGGGAACGTAGCGTGCTGATCGGGCTGCAGTCATTCGCGGAGGGGCTGGATCTGAAGGGGGATTACCTGACGCAGGTGCATATCCATAAAATCGCCTTCCCGCCCATCGACAGCCCGGTCGTCATCACCGAAGGTGAATGGCTCAAAAGCCTCAATCGCTATCCGTTCGAGGTCCAAAGCTTACCCGCGGCGTCGTTTAATCTGATTCAGCAGGTGGGACGTCTGATCCGTAGCCACAGCTGCTGGGGAGAGGTGGTGATTTATGACAAACGTCTGCTCACCAAAAATTACGGCCAGCGGTTACTCAACGCTCTGCCTGTTTTTCCGATTGAACAGCCGGACGTGCCCGACGTTAAAAAACGTCCGGCAAAACCTGCCGCCGGACGGCGTAAAAGCATCCGTACGAAGGGGCGCGGGCCTACTGGTAAGTAAAGGTCACCTGGACCACACTGTTAAACGTGCCGGCGGTGACGGGCAATGCGCTGGCATAATAGCGGGCAGCCAGAGGAAACGTTGCCGTGTGGTCCGCTGAGTTAACCGGAACGTTAAAGGCTGCCTGCGGGGCAATGAGTATATTGTCCTGGCGGTCTGCCAGTTCCAGAGCCAACCCTTTCGCACTGCCGATATTGGCGAATTTTGTCGGGTGCGTACTGTCGGCCTGACCATAGAAAAAGGCGGTCGCCAGCGCAAGTGTGGGAGGGCAATGTGAGACCGAGAGTGTAAAGTCTTTCCACGCGCCGGTATCGCCCACATTTTTAAAATCCCCTGATACCGCCTGGCCTAAATCCACCGTCAGGTTGCGGCTGGCGCTGTCAATAATGCAGGTGTTGGCGTAAATATTGCCTGTCATCTGGATCTGAATATCGTCCGCCTGTGCCCGGGCAATCAAGCCGAGAATCAGGATCGCAAGTGTCTTTTTCATGTTGGTCACTTATAAGCCAGAGTGATCGTCGCCACGGTATTGGCCGGCCCCGGTGTCACCACGTTGCTGACCTGTTCGTAACGAACCTCGAACGGTATTCGCAGGGTTTCGTTGGCGATGGCCTGGCTTCGGGTGCTGACATAGGTGTCAAAGGTGGCGAGATGGTCATCAAAGAGCATTCTCACGCCCACGCCGGTTGCCATGCCGTTCTGCTGAGTCAATTTGATCACCCCTTCGAATGCCGTTTCGTAGCCGTTTGCGCTGGTCACCTTTAGCTCAGGCTGGACGGTGCTGTCGCAATTAATCGTGACGTCAAAGTTTTGTGCAGGGCTGGATAGCAACCCGATACTGATAAAATCACTGACGGGAAAATCGCCCAGGTTCACGGTGAGATTTTTGGGCAGGACAGAGCAGGTAACCGTTTCGAGATTCACATTGCCCGCATAGGAAATCGTATTGGGATCGCTGATGCCTTCATGCTGATAAACCCCGACGCCAAATTTAGACTCCGCCTGAGAAAGCGAACCTGATTTGACCGTATTGCTCGTTTTCACCAGTTCCAGTGTGACATTAAAGTTAAAGGCCTCAGAAATGTCGTTGGAGACATAGCCCAGCGGCGTGCCGCTTGAATTACAGTAAATTCCCCCGGCACCGGTAATTCGCTGGCCTTTGTCATTCATCAGCGCTACGCCAATTCCTTCCAGCCCTGATTCATACACCCCAGAAAGACCGGGGATCTCCAGACCTGCGCCGTAATAGCACGCAACAATCGGAAGCCCGAAGTCAGAAGGGTTATAGCAGTTGCCCGCCACGTGAACGGTCTGTTCGGTGCCCGGAATGGTGGCACCTACCGGCAACGTGCTCGAGACGGATACGGAGGTCACATTAATCTGTTTTGGCAGATCGGATGAGGTACAGAGCGCGTTAGCATGAGGCATAAATAACGCGGCGGTTCCCAGGACCAGGAAGAAAAAGCACTGTTTAATCATTTGCATAATGGTTTGCCTAACGGTGAATCAGTGGCACTGCGCAGCAGCGTTAAGGATGTTGGTTTTCTCTGTCTCATCCGTAAGGACGTAGTCGGCCTCGCAGTGCTCGCTCGCATCCTGTCCCCAGGTGACGGCGAGATGCCCTTGCTTTGGCAGGCCGGAGAGATAGGTCTGGCCGTCATTGCCGACAATAAATTCGCTGTCCTTATCCTCCGTTGTTACCGTCGCACCGAAGGGCAGCGGTTTACCGTTGTGCGTCAGCGTCATCAGGACCCGGCTGCCCACGCGGGTATTAAAGCTGGCGCGCACCACGGCCCCGCGTGTCGGGGTCACAACGTACGCCGCGTGCGTCACGTCGGCCTCGTCGGGCAGGGTTTCGGTATCCAGCGCAATGGTATTGTGGCGATAAGGGGTAACAAACGGCACGATGGTATAGCCGCGGAAGTCGGTCTCAACGCCCGTCTGATTGGCGATATGCGTACCGTGTGTTCCCGGTGCTTTCACCAGGGCGATGGTCTCTCCGAGCGGCTGGCTCAGGGTTATGCCGTTGGCGTGCACGATCGCGCCACCCTGCAGCCCGACGTTTACGGTTTGCTGATATTTATCCTGGCTTACCCCGCCGCTCACTTCGCCATAGGTCGCTTTATAATCGGCGTTCATGCTGGTGGAGTTTCCGCTACCGGTGCTGCTCAGCCCCTCCTGAATATTCCAGTTCAGGTTGTCTCCCTTCAGCGCGGTACCGTTAAGGCCGATGTTCTGCGTCGTACCGTCTTTGGTGTTGTTGAGGTTGTAGGTGGCCCAGGTGTTATGCATCCAGCGATCCAGTGGAACGGAGACGTTTAACGAGAACTGGTTGTCGTTCATCACATCGTCACCGTTCGCATCGCTGTCCTGGGTGTTTTTGTTCATGCTGTAGCTCAGGCTGTAGCTGACGCCGTGCCAGCTGTTGTTGTAGCTGACGCTCATGGAGGTCATATCCTGGCTCTGGCTCCAGTAGGTCTCTTTGACCAGGCTCAGGGTGACAGAGCCCCAGCCCGCGGGCAGCGTCTGGTCGACGGTGGCTTCTGTTCGGGCACGTCGCTGTTGCGGCGCAGACCCGTCGTCTGAACGGGTGTAAGACTCCATCGTGTCTTCCAGGGTGTAAAACCCTTTGCTGTTGTAGCGATAGCCCGCCAGGGAGAAGTGAGTGCCCGAGGCGACAAAATCTTTGCTGTAGCGAACGCGCCAGGATCGGCCTTTGCTGGTCTGCTGTTTTTTCAGCAGCGCTTTGGCGCGGGTGACATCAAGGGAGAAAGCACCCAAATCGCCCAGGTTTTTCCCGACGCCCAGCGCCCGGGACTGATAATGGCGACTCTGCTGCGCACCACCGTAGGCGGTGAAACCCAATGGCATGCCGTAGATGGCGCTGCCCTCGGCAAACGGGGTTTGTTCGACGTCTTTGTCGTAAGACCGGTAACGCCCGGCGGTCACGCTGTAGCGGAGATTCTTTTCACGCTGCAGTACCGGGACCGAGGCGTAAGGCACGACAAAGTGACTTTCGCTGCCGTCGGTCTCTTTCACGGTGACCTGCAGATCGCCGCTGCTGCCGGTGGGATAGAGATCGTTAATTTCAAACGCACCGGGTGCAACCGTGTTCTGATAAATGACGTAACCGTTCTGACGAACCATCACCAGCGCATTGCTGTGGGCAGTGCCGCGAATAATCGGCGCATAGCCTTTTTCACTGTCCGGGAGCATGTCGGTATCGGATTTCAGCTCAACCCCGGTATAGGGCACGCTGTCGAAAACGTCCGACGGGGAAGTGCTTTGCCCGACGGTCATATCGCTTTTCATCGCCACGATATCGCGTTGAGCATAGGTGTAGACGGAGGAGAACCTGTGCTCTTCCTCGTTGCCCGTTGTACTGCGATTCCACGTGGAATAATTGCGTATGCGCCAGGCGCCCACATTGAGGCCCGGGCGCAGGTTAACGTACTGGCTGCTGTTATCCTGCTCTCCCTGTACACGGGCATGGCTCTGGCTGGCGGTGGCGCTGTAGTTCAGCAGACCTGCGGTGATCCCTTCGTCGAACGTTTTCGGGTCGATATACCCGCGCGGGACCTGGCCCAGCGCCGTTTGTGGAATACTGAGCAACAGTTGCTGATGACGAACCTGAAACGTTGCGGATGCCGCGGGAATGGCGCTTATATCGGCGCACAGGCCTTTAGCCATCAGCGCCGGATACTGCCGGGTTTTGATCCCAAGGTTTTTTAGCTCATCCAGGCTAAAGCAGGGTTGAAGAGAATGATTGCCCTGCGCGTCTTTTATTAATTTGAACGTGACATCACGGGTATCAATTTTATTATTGTTGATGAAAATGTTGACCTGATATTTCCCGGGGGCTTGTCCCGGTCCTTTTTCATAAACAGACAGGTCGGTTTTCCCCTGTTGAGGATTATCAATATCCAGTAATGCCGGGTTGAAATAATCATCAGCCATAACCTGCTGCGCAAAGCTCGCCAGTGCCAGGCCACATAAAATGACCAGCATTGAAGAAAGGCGATGGATGAACGGCTTTTTATGGCTGTACATGATGATATTAATAGCCTGAGTGGGTGTTAATGAACGGATGCCGACCAGGTCTGACTGATGCTGCCGTAATCAGTAATAATGGAGTAGGTGACGGTCGACCCGCTGGCATTATCGGGTAAGGCAAAGTGCGTTTCCGTTTTGGGGACTGCCCAGGTGGCTTTATCCACTTTATGGCCGTTAAGCATCACCGTCTGGAAATTCATATAGAAAGGCGTCGGGTTATTCACAACCAGGTCGTGACCTTCACGATGCCACTGAAGCTTGTCCGCCACAGCGTCGGGTTTGCCTGTTATTGCTGACGGGCGATACAACAATTTAATGCGTGTATTAATGGCAATCTGCAGGGTATTTACCCCCTCGACGTGCTTTGATGAGGGAATAGCTTTGATATTAAGCCAGTAGAGAGACTCACGATCCTCGGGCAAATTTCCGCCGGTGCGCACGACACGCAGGACGTTATCCTCTTTTGCATCGAGACGAAACAGCGGTGGGGTGATCAGGAAGGGGGCTTTAGCCGGGTTTTTACCGCCAGAATCAACCCAGGACTGTACCAGATAATCCGTGGCATCTGGGTTTGAAAGACCCAGAGACGACTCCTTTTTGTCGCCCTGATAGACCAGGCGTGTGCCATTAATAACGACACCGGCATGGGAAGTGGCGGCTACCAGTAAAAGAGCACTCAGTAAATAACCGTGGCGCATAAAGGTATCTCGATAAAAGAAGAGATATTAACTCCCAGAACAGAGCTAATATCTCAGAATGGATAATATCAGTTATAAATAACGGTGAAGGTCGACACGGCGTTTGCCAGGCCTGCGGTGATTGCGGCCTGGGTCTGAATATAACGGGCTCCAAACTCCAGGTTATTGACCGCCGTACCGGAGGCTAACGGATATTGCTGAGAGGGCGTATACAGACTCACCGGTTGCTCAGACGCGTCCACCAGTTGAATAGCGACACCTGTTGCAGCATCTACATCCGGCGTTAATGCAAGCGTAGTGTTGTTATCCGGATCCGGCGTGCCACCGAAGTTAATGGCGGCGGAAGTCACGGTCTCCGGACAATTCTTTAATTGAATATCAAACTTCGTTGATGTGCTGGTAGATCCAGTCCCGGTAAATACCGTTTTAGACACTTTGCCTAACTGAACATTTAATGGATTACTTAACCCGTTCACTACCTGACAAGCAGAATCAATAATTTCACCGGTGAAGTTAATCTGACCTTCACCGTTTGTTGCCGCAAATGCGGATGCAGAACATCCTGCCGTTGCGGCGATAAATAAACTTATAGCAACCTTGTTCATAACAAATCCTGGTATGTTTCTGGTGAGAACGTTGCCTGGACGTTTTCACCGTTGACCTTAAATGATTTTCCGTTGGTTATTTAATCAGAAACGGGTGGGGTAAGAATCTTCAACGGCAATCACAAATAATTGAAATAGTGCTTGAGTTTCTTTTTTCATCATAAAAACAGAAGGATGATCCGGTTCAAAAACACTAACGGCCAGACGTTCTTCAGGGCTATATTGTTAACAAGATGAAGCTGTCAGGAGAGATGTCGTGGATTATCGCAAAATTATCAAAGAGGTAGGACGAGGGAAAAATCATGCCCGCGATCTGGACCATGAAACCGCTCGTGCGCTCTATACCCATATGCTCAACGGTGACGTACCCGACCTTGAAATGGGCGGTATCCTGATAGCGCT
The DNA here is from genome assembly GCF_030209635.1 of Enterobacter sp. MEB024. Classification (NCBI taxonomy): domain Bacteria; kingdom Pseudomonadati; phylum Pseudomonadota; class Gammaproteobacteria; order Enterobacterales; family Enterobacteriaceae; genus Enterobacter; species Enterobacter sp. MEB024. The sequence goes on from NZ_JARVRQ010000015.1 coordinate 58,253, forward strand.
GCGTATCAAAGGAGAAGGCGAAGCGGAGATGCGTGGCTTCTACGAAGCAATGCAGGCGCAGACCCTGCGCTTAAACGCGCCAGTGGCAAAACCGATGCCGATTGTGATCCCGAGCTATAACGGGGCACGCAAGCAGGCCAACCTGACGCCGCTGCTCGCTATTTTATTGCACAAGCTGGGCTTCCCGGTGGTGGTGCATGGCGTAAGCGAAGATCCAACCCGCGTGCTGACCGAAACGATTTTCGGCATGCTGGGTATCGAACCCACACGGCATGCCGGCCAGGCACAGGCGAAGCTTGATGGCCATCAGCCGGTTTATATCCCTGTCGGAGCCCTTTGCCCCCCGCTGGAGAAGCAGCTTGATATGCGCTGGCGCATGGGCGTGCGTAACAGCGCGCATACGCTGGCGAAACTGGCTACGCCGTTTGGCGAAGACGCGGCTCTGCGTCTTTCCAGCGTCTCTCACCCGGAGTACGTGACGCGCGTGGGGAAATTCTTTGAAGACATAGGCGGCAGGGCCTTGTTGATGCACGGCACGGAAGGCGAGGTGTATGCTAACCCGCAGCGCTGCCCACAGATGATGCTGATTGATTCCGCTGGCACGCGCGCCATTCTCGAGCGAGGGGAAGAGCGTTCCGACGCGATCCTGCCTGACGCAAAAGATCCGCATACCACCGCCCACTGGATTGAGCAGTGCCTGGCCGGAAAGGTTCCGGTACCGCACGCGATCAAGCTGCAGATGGCCTGTTGCCTGCTGGCGACCGGTGAAGTTGAATCCGTAGAGGCAGGGATGGAACGCGTCGGGAAGACGTTTTAAGCCCAAAAAAAAGCCCGTCCAGTGGCGGACGGGCAAGCAAGGGTAACAACAACAGGGTCAATGAGGGTTGGAGCAGCTCACCAGAGGGTATGGCGAGGGTGGAGCATTCAGTCAATTACTTATAGATAACCGCAGTACCGCTCAGTTTGTTATTGGTGTTAGCGGAGGTGATGGTGTATCCGCTTGCACCGGCAGCAGCAGCTTTCTCAGCCAGTTTCGCTTCCAGACCGTCCAGAGTGGTCGCGCCTTCAGCACTTACCACACCGAGTTTGTTCATGCTCTGCGCCTGAGATGGAGAAACAGGTTCTGCAGCAAAAGCGCCGAAAGACAGAGCGGACAGGGCAACAGCAGCAACAGCATATTTGATGGTTTTCATAATTAATCTCTCGCAGGTGATTCTGTTAAGGGGACGATGTTCCGTCGATGTGATAAGTATCACGTTTTTTTATGCGAGAGAAAATCGAAGAGAATTGACGTGGTTGCTCAAAAAAATTGAATGACAAATAACTTATTGAATATTAATAAATTCAGAGGACGACTTTACACTTCTTGTAGCTGCGCTTTACAGAAGCGACGAGAAGGGCACATTTTGCTACGCGGTTCGCAAAAAACCGTGAGCGTAAAGGTAACCGCTTGCGCCGTTAACTTCGGTAAAGGAAAGTCAACGTAGCTGGCTGTCTTTCGATCCCCTGCGATTATATCCTGAGTGCGCGCTATTTTTCGAATCTTTCTCCTGCTGGCAGGCGATACATAACCGTACGCCCGGTATGGCTTTGCGCCGCGCTTCCGGGATCACTTCTCCGCACTCTTCACATTCATAGAGACTTTCACCGCGCGGAATTTCACCGCGAGCGCGTGCAACCGCATCTTCAATTGTACTGTTGATTTGTTCGTTAACGGCGTCATCATTCGCCCAACCGGAAGCCATGGTTTACTCCTGGAATCTGTTAAACCCTGTTTTTAATATGGGGTGAAAAAACGTGCAGTCAAGGCAGAGAGGAACTGCATCTGTCAGGCAGATGCAGTTTGTTTATAGAAAGAGACGTTATTTATAAATGGTCGCCGTGCCATACATATGGTTATCCCCGCCCGCGGCGTTAACCACGAAACCTTTAGCCCCTTCCTGGCGGGCTTTTTCGGCGAGTTTATTCTGGAGATCGTCAAGGTTACTTGCGCGGCTTACCGAGACGGTGCCCGCAGGCTTAAGCTGGCTGGTGTCTGTATTGTCGGTCAATGACTGTACCGCCATGGCAGAGAATGACGCGGTAGCCAGTGCACCCGCGAGAACAACAAGGGTCAGGTATTTTTTCATAATCACATCCTCATGAGGAAACAACAGGTGATTCCCTTTAAGTTTAGAAGCCTGGCGAGTGTGATTTAGCGCAAAAATTTGATGATGATCTGCTTATTTTTTGAACGATAAAAACTGACGTTTTACTGACAGATCATAGACATAAAGGTGTTTGATTTATGACGGGTTTTTGAGCGTCGCAGAGAAATATTTACCGTTGAGCCTGCAAAGGGTATCTTACGCCGCTGTTTAAAGGAGAAAGCCATGACTTCCCAAAAGCCGGGATTGCACCCACGAAATCGCCATCGTAACCGCTATGACATGAATGCGTTGTGTCAGAGCTGTCCTTCGCTGCAGGACTACATTGTGCAGACACCTGCCGGTGAACCTTCGGTCAACTTTGCCGATCCGCAGGCGGTTAAAATGCTCAATAAAGCCCTGCTGGCACACTATTACGGTGTGGCGCACTGGGATATTCCGGAAGGCTTTCTCTGCCCACCCGTGCCGGGGCGGGCCGATTATCTCCACCATCTTGCCGATCTTCTCGCTGACGATCGCAACGGTGTCATCCCTGAGCAAGCATCCGTGCTTGATATCGGTACCGGGGCGAACCTGATTTATCCGTTGATTGGCGTTCATGAATATCACTGGCGCTTTACCGGCAGTGAAATCGGTAATGAGGCGTTTTCCAGCGCACAGGCGATTATCAACGCCAACCCTGGGTTAAGCCGGTCTGTCCGCTTGCGTCGGCAGAAAGATGCCGCATCGATCTTCAACGGGATTATCCACAAGAACGAAAGCTACGATGCCACCCTGTGTAACCCACCGTTCCATGACTCCGCGGCCACCGCCCGTGCGGGCAGCGAGCGCAAACGCCGCAATCTAGGTCAGGCGGAAGATGCCGCGCTGAACTTTGGGGGGCAGCAACAGGAACTGTGGTGCGAGGGGGGAGAAGTGGCATTCATCCTGCGAATGATTGAGGAAAGTAAAGTATTTGGCCGTCAGGTTAAATGGTTCACGACGCTGGTATCCCGTGGGGATAACCTGCCCCCCCTCTACCGTGCACTGACCGATGTGGGTGCCGTTAACGTGGTGAAAAAAGAGATGGCGCAAGGCCAGAAGCAGAGCCGCTTTATCGCCTGGTCATTTATGGACGCTAACAAGCGCAGTAAATAACCCACAGGCAGGCCGGGTAAGGCGACGCCGTTACCCGGTCCCCACGCTATAAGGTGGGCTCCTGTGGCGGTGTGGGGGACGCCGGTGAGGGTAATACCTGATAGGTCTGCACCGGCATCCGCACCGCGGCCAGGTCAAAGTGTTTTTTCACCATACTGTCGAGCGCAAAGCGCACCGTCCACTGCTTCAGTGGCTGCGTGGTGAACGACACGCGCAGGGTAAATGCCGTGTTCGTCAGGCCGACAATACCGGCAAACGACGGCTCTCCAATCACCAGCCCGCGAATATCCTCCATCGCCATCATCTCTTCCACGGCGTCCCGTAGCGCCTGTTTCGCTTTATCTGCATCTTCATGACGGTCAACGTCGTAGTTGGCCACTACCGAGCCAATGCCTCGGACAAAGTTAGCGAAGGTGGTTATCGATGACCATGGAATTATGTGGTACGCCCCGGTGTCCTGGCGCACGCCGACGGAGCGAATGGACATGCGCTCTACCGTGCCGGTTAACGGCCCAATCGTGACCAGATCCCCGGTGTTCATCCCGTTCTCAAACTGGATAAAGACACCGGTGATTATATCCTTCACCAGGGTTTGCGAACCAAAGGAGATAGCCAGCCCCAGCGCGCCGGCACCTGCCAGCAGCGGCGCGATGTTCACGCCGATTTCCGAGAGCACAATCATGATGGTAATGGTGCTGATAATAACCGCCAGCGCATTGCGAAACAGCGTCAGCAGGGTGCGGGCACGGGCGCTGGGCAGGGGGCGGCCGTGAATGTCGGAGACCAGACGGTTCTCGATAAGGCTCGCCAGCAACGTCCAGCCAACCGCAGAGAAGAAGAGGATCAGCGCGATGCGAATTAAAATATCGACGGTCTTTTCGCCCGCGCCGTTGTGCAGCCAGTTCCAGAAGTCAAACAATCCCCATGCGTTAAGCAACAGCATAATCGCCACGCAGACGGTGAGAATGCGCGCCACTTTCAGTGATACCGAGATCCAGCCGTTGACCCTTTTTTGCAGTTCCGGATAACTGCGCTGCACCTGTGGCGAGAGGGTGAAGGTTTTCGATAGCCAGCGCGACAGCAGGCCAGAGACAAATGCCGCAATGCCAATGATGGCCAGGCTCTTGAACGTCGCCCCCATCATAAATTTCAGGCTGTTGCCCGGGTCGAACAGCGAGAAGAAGCACAACACGATAAAGTAGGCGCTCGCCAGCCAGTGCCACACCAGCGCGAAGGCGCGGATAAAGAGACTGAAAAACGACAGGGAACGATCGGCCAGATGCAGCAAGCTTTGGGTAATGGTCTTTTTGTTATGGAAGATAAGGTACAACGCCCAGACGGTAATGCAGATCATAATCAGCACATTCGCCAGGGCGCCAAACTGCACGTTGACCTGGTTGGAGATGATCGGCACGGCAACCAGCAGACCGTAACCAATCAATCCACTGAGCACACTGAGGCGCAGCGCCCAGTATCTGGCGCTCTCATCCCGAATCGAGAAGGGACGAAGATCCGGTACGTGCGGGCAAAATATCAAACGCAGCAGCGCCTTAAAGAACTCGATCAGCGCAAAGGCGTTGAGGAAGAGCGCCTGCTGGAAAGCGATGGTTTTATTGCCGGCGTTAAGCCTGTCGGCCAGGACCTGGCCCATAAACAGCGTCAGCGCCAGCAGCAGTAAATCGATGATAAACGCCGACGCTATCATCAGCGGCAGGTGTAACCAGCTGCTTTTCTGCTGGTTCTTCTTGCGCCCCCATTGCCCCATCTTACGGTAGAGCGGCCATGCGCACAGGCGTACCAGCCAGTAAAACAGAAATACAGCGCCCGCCAGCATCAAAAACTGCGTGGCGGCTGTCGTAAACGTATGGGGATTAAACGGTTTATGGGGCGAACCAATCAGGTTGCGATAGAGCTGGGCAAAGCGCGAGGAGAGCTCGCTTCCATAGTGACGGCTCACGTCGGTGACATTTTCCAGCACCGTTTTTTGTTCTTCCACTTGCGGAGGGGTAATTGTCGGCACCGGTTCCTGCGGCGGCGTGGCGGCGACTTTTCGCAACTGTCCGATTAACTCCTGCCGGGAGGTATCGTTTTCAAGCACATCGGCAAGGGCACTGTAGGCGGCTTTTTTCTGTTCAACATCCGGCTCTGGGGGCGGTGTCGTTTGCTGTGTGGCGGTCGTGCCGGTGGTGACGCCGGGGATGGAAACGGCGAACGATGGCGCACAAAACAGGCTAAGCAACAGCAAGATCCACGGCACGGCATCCTCCGGTGAAAATAATGAACAAAAAGATAAGTATAGAGGGCGAGGCGCGCGGGAGGATTTTTGGGAACAATCTGGCGTAAAAAAGCCGGGCATGCCCGGCTCAGAATGGCGTAGCTGAAGCGCTATCAGGAGACGTGCTGCAGGAACTCCTGCAGGCGCTGGCTCGGTGGATTGGCGATCAGCGCTTGTGGGTTACCGTCTTCAGCGATACGGCCCTTATCAATAAAGATCAGGCGGGAAGCCACTTTCTCAGCAAAGCCGATTTCGTGGGTCACGATAACCATCGTCATCCCTTCTTCAGCCAGATCCTGCATGACTTTCAGCACTTCGTGACGCAGTTCCGGGTCAAGCGCCGAGGTTGGCTCATCGAACAGCATCATCTTCGGTTTTACCGCCAGTGCGCGGGCGATAGCCACACGCTGCTGCTGTCCACCGGACAACTCAGAAGGGTAGTGATGAGCCCGTTCCGCGAGGCCGACTTTAGCCAGCAGATCTTTAGCCAGCGTTTCCGCCGCCGCTTTGCTGGCACCACGTACGCGCAGTGGACCAAACATTACGTTTTCCAGCGCCGTCAGGTGCGGGAACAGGTAGAACTGCTGGAACACCATGCCGGCTTCCTGACGAATCAGACGGTCGTCGACTTTCGGGTCATTCACCTTCAGGCCATCGACAATCAGATCGCCGCTGGTGATCTCTTCCAGCTTGTTGATGCAGCGCAGCAGGGTCGATTTACCGGAACCGGATGGCCCGATAATGACCACCACTTCACCCTGTTTGATGTTCAGATCGATATTGTGCAGCACCTGGGTTGGGCCAAAGTGCTTAGAAACGTTTTTAAATTCAATCACAGGATTTTCATCCTTCTTTCAAGACGACGCAGAACGAAACTCAGAACCAGAGTGATGATCAGGTAGACAACGGCTACCGCACTCCAGATTTCCAGCGCACGGAAGTTGCCCGCAATGATCTCCTGGCCCTGACGGGTCAGCTCAGCAACGCCGATAACGATGAACAGCGACGTATCCTTAATACTGATGATCCACTGGTTCCCCAGCGGTGGCAGCATGCGGCGCAGGGCCAACGGCAGAATGACGTGGCGGATCGTTTCGCGACGAGAAAGGCCTAACGCCAGACCCGCTTCACTGAAACCTTTATGAATCGACAGGACCGCACCACGGGTAATTTCCGCGATATAGGCACCTGAGTTGATCATAATGGTCACGACAGCGGCGCTGAACGGGTCAATGCGCAGGTCGGTGAAAGCCATTGGCAGGGCGAAGTAGATGAACATGACCTGAACGACAATTGGGGTGCCGCGGATCACTTCGATGAAAACCAGTGCGATGTGGTTTGCAATCCAGCCGCCGTAGGTGCGGGCGAAACCGGCGACAAGACCGATAATCAACCCACCAACCAGACCGAGGACCGAAATCCACAGGGTCATTTTAGCGCCTTCAAGCAAGATAGGAATGGCAGGCCAGATGGCGCTCCAGTCAAACTGCATGATAGTTTCCTGTTACTGTTACCGTGTTTCTAAAATAGCAGGGGCGAAAGGTCGCCCCCGAGTGAACGTCATTTTTAAGAATTATTATTTAGGCTCGGTACCGAACCATTTTTTATAGATTTCGTTGTAGGTGCCGTTCTCTTTCAGGGTTTTCAGCGCGCCGTTAACTTTCGTACGCAGGTCGTCGCTGCCTTTCGGGAACGCAATACCGTACTGCTGAGCTTCCAGAGAATCACCGACGGCTTTGAACTTGCCGTTGCCCGCCGTTTTGATGAAGTACAGGATGTTAGGGGTATCGTGCAGCACCGCGTCAGCACGGTTGGTACCCAGCTCCATGTAGGCGTTATCGATGTTCGGGAACTGACGCAGGTCTTTGGTTTTGATGTTTGCTTTCGCGTAATCAACAGAACCGGTACCGCCTTTCACCGCGACGACTTTACCGTCGAGGTCTTTCACGCTTTTTACATCGTTATTATCGGCTTTCACCATCACCAGCAGGCCGCTTTTGTAGTAGCCGTCAGAGAAGTCGATCGCTTTTTTACGTTCTTCAGTAATGGTGATACCGGCCAGGGCCAGATCAACGTTTTTCGTTTGCAGTGCCGGGATGATGCCGCTGAAGTCCATTGGCTTCAGGGTGTAATCCAGTTTGAGTTCTTTTGCGATAGCAGCCCACAGATCAACATCAAAGCCAACGTACTTATCACCCTGTTTGAATTCAAACGGAACGAACGCCGTGTCGGTCGCCACAACCAGTTTGTCGGCAGCCTGGGAAGAGACCGCAAAAGCCAGGGTAAGTGCAGCCAGTGAAACTTTTAATACAGACTTCATAGCATTTCCTTTTATATCCACGGGGCGATCCCCTGCGAGAACGAGTGGCACAATGAAAAAATCGTGCCAACTTTACAAGCTGTTGTTTTACAAAGGGGATGATGTCATGCATTGCACAGAAAACGGGGCAATGAACTTTTATTGCACCAAAGTGGAGCGCCGTTTTGGTGCGCGTCATTTGGCTCAACAGACGAAGCGTTATTTAGCGTAAATTCTGACGAAAAAACAATCTTCCGTTAACGGTTGTGTGAGGTGATTATTACAATTTTTTCACTTTTGCAGCGTCTCAGGCCAAAAACGTGCACCATAGATGTGCAAAACCCTCACCGGAGGGCGAGGGTTGTATAGGAAATTCTTATGAATTATTCGATGTTGGACTCTATGAACCACAGGAACTGGTCCAGGTCGCGGGAAGCGGCGGTGAAGATATCAGCAGTATCTTCGTCTTTCGCTTCACCGATAGCTTTACGCACATCATTAGCCACTATCGCATAGCGGTCTGCCAGCTCTTTCAGGTGATCCTGAACGGTATGGATATCCAGCGGATAACTTTTCAGTGGCGTCTTGCTGTTAATCACCTGCGTGGTACCCAGTGCCACACCGCCTAACTGTACGGCACGTTCGGCCATGGTATCGAGGTGGGTAACCAGTGCTGTGCGGAAGCCATCCAGCATTTCATGAACGGCAATAAAGTTTGCACCGCGCATATTCCAGTGGGCCTGTTTGGTGATCAGCGAAAGATCGATGAACTGGATCACCTGGCGATTCAGCAACTCAATGGTCGCTTTTTTGTCGCTATCCGATACATCGTTACGGGTATAAAGCAGATTAGACGCTTTCGTTTTCACCAGTTTAGCGGTACTCATAATCTCATATCCTCTTGATGTTTGTGTCCCAGGTAATTGCGGGATTAAGTATAGCACCGGATTTTTTCCCTGCGGGGAGGCTCTGCCTATTAGTTTAATAGTGAGAAGGACGTTGTGTTTACAATGTTATGAAATTAAAGGGATTATTTAAAATTGATGCAGATCAATCCTAATTCAGGAAAACGTTATCGACAGCGGGGGAAATATTTCACGAAGAGTGCAAAGTATGTAAAAAAATATTTTAAACGGGAAACTGGCCTTTATTCTGCATGGCTATAAAGCCACGCAGAATATAGGGCGCTAATTGAGGTCAATTTTCTCAACTTTAGGTTCCGGGCGCATCGTTAGCGTTGAGCCCATTGAGGCGGCGATAATCGAACACAGGGCCAGCGTCTGGGTGAAGGTCAGGGTTTCCCCGAGGAAGACCATCCCTGACAGGGCGGCGAGCGCGGGCTCCATGCTCATCAGCGTGCCGAAAATGCGCGTCGGCAGGCGCGTAAGGGCTATCATCTCTAAAGAGTAGGGGAGTGCTGTGGAAAGAATGGCGACCGCCAGCCCGATGGGCATGACTGACCATTGCCAGATGGACTCGGTGGCCTGAGCCATACCCACCGGCACAAAGATGATAGCGGCAATCAATGAACCGAGTGCCACCGTCGCCGGGCCATGCTCTTCCCCGGCGCGCTGTCCGGTCACTATATAGATAGCCCAGCAGGCACCCGCCCCCAGAGCCAGCGCCGCGCCCGTGAGATCAATCTCTGAGACGCTCTGACCCAGCGGCAGTAGGAACCACAGGCCAAGAACGGCTAAAATTACCCAGATAAAGTCAATGGGACGACGGGACGAGAAAAGCGCTACCGCCAGCGGGCCAGTAAACTCCAGTGCCACGGCAATCCCCAACGGAATTGTCTGGATGGAGAGATAGAACATGTAGTTCATCGCTCCCAGGGACAGCCCGTAAAAAAGCAGCGGTAAGCGTTGTTCTTTTTTAAAGCGTAAACGCCAGGGTTTGAAAATCACCACCAGGATCGCGGTTCCGAGGGCAATACGCAGGGCCGTGACCCCAGGCGCACCGACCAGCGGAAAGAGGGATTTGGCCAGCGAGGCACCGCTTTGAATGGACAACATGGCGATGAGTATGACGACAACCGGCAACCAGACCGACGACGAGCGGGATAACCCAGGCATCCTTTCTCCTGTCAACTTATGTCAAATGAAGTAAAGGTTGCAGTGTAAAGGAAATAAGCTGCAACGGTTGAGAGACCGTTGAAAAAAAAACGTGTAAATTCCGTAAAATGGTTAAGCGCTGGTGGATTTATCGCCTGTCAGATTAGGAATAATCTGGATGAATGTAACGGCGCAGACGCGCAGTATGAGCGTTTTATAGCGAAAATTGTATGTGATTTGAATGAGATAGCTGACGCTGGAAACGTTCTGTTACAGGAAAGGTTCAGTTAGACATCACGAATCACAAAGAGTTTCGCAAATTTTTTTGATATATTTAAAACTTACGGACTTACTTGAAGCACATTTGAGGTGGTTATGAAAAAAATTGCATGTCTTTCAGCACTGGCCGCTGTACTGGCTGTTTCCGCAGGTACCGCTGTAGCTGCTACTTCTACTGTAACTGGTGGTTACGCTCAGAGCGATATGCAGGGCGTGATGAACAAAGCTAACGGTTTCAACCTGAAGTATCGTTACGAGCAGGATAACAACCCACTGGGCGTGATCGGTTCTTTCACCTACACCGAGAAAGATCGTTCTGAAAACGGCGCATACAACAAAGGCCAGTACTACGGCATCACCGCTGGTCCAGCTTACCGTCTGAACGACTGGGCAAGCATCTACGGTGTTGTAGGTGTTGGCTACGGTAAATTCCAGCAGACCGAAAACCAGGGTCTGAACCGCACTGCAAGCAACAGCGACTACGGCTTCTCCTATGGCGCGGGTCTGCAGTTCAACCCAATCCAGGACGTCGCTCTGGACTTCTCTTATGAGCAGAGCCGTATCCGCAACGTTGACGTTGGCACCTGGATCGCGGGCGTAGGTTACCGCTTCTAATCACTTCGGTGAGCCAGTAAAAAATCCGCCCAATGTGGCGGATTTTTTTTACGTTAACCCCTCGCCTTGCAGGAGAGGGTAGCAGATTGCCCGGATTATTTACTCTTAATATCGAAGATATCGGTTCCCAGATGGTTATAGTCAACTTTCTGTAACTTGAAGTTGGTAACGTAAACTGGGGGAGCCTTCTTGTTAGAGACAAACGGGTACGCATTTTTTATCTGCTGTGCCGAAATCCCCGTCCACTGCGAGAAGAAGGTCAGGAAATCATTGGCCGAACGCCGCGCTTTAATAATGCGATGCGTTTTATCATCACTCGACACAACCATAAACGGTACCTGGAAGTTCTGCTGGAACTTGTCGTCGTGCGCCAGATACTGCACCTCTTTACCGCGCTCTTTAAACGCCAGCCCGTGATCCGAGAAGTAGACCATCGAGAAACTGTCACCCGTATTGCGTAACTGATCGTACAGTTTGCTGAGCAGGTCGTCGGTTTGCGTCATGGTGTACAGATAGCATGAGGTCTCCTTGGACTGCACAAACTCTGCGTATTTACCGCCGGTCCGATCGCAGGCCTGCGGGTGAGACCCCATCAGGTGCAGAACAATCAGCTGCGGCTGGGTACGCGGAGAGGCAAAGACCTGCGCCGTCATTTTCAGCAACGCTTCATCTTTCGTATTCTTGTCCGCTTCAAAATCACCGTTCTTCAGGAACTGCACTTCGTCGGCGCGTCTGGCGATACTGGCAATGGCCGTATCGTATTCGCCAATTTGCCCCTGATTGGAGAACCACCAGGTCTGGAAACCTGCCCGGTTCGCCAGGGTAACAAAGTTATCCTGAAACTGGGGTTTGTCATCGACCACCCGGTTCAGCGTCAGGCCGAGAGATTTCTGCGTTGAGCCGCTGGCCGCAACATAATCGGTAAACAGGGTGCCTTTGACCGAACTGGCGAACGGCGTGTTGTCCCAGTGTCCGCCAAATGCTCCCATGGCGTCGCGACGTGCACTTTCACCAATCACCACCACATAGGTGTGATATTTGGGCTTCACGGCCAGCACGTTCCAGGTGTCTTTCATATTTGAAAGCTCAGCCATACGTGCCTGTTCGTCGAGCACCTCTTTATTGTTAACGACGACGTCTTTCACAAAACGGAACACCGGATAGCCGGTATCCTTCAGCTTGAACACCCCACCCCAGGCCAGGTTTTGTACTGGTGCGACAAAGAACGCCACCACGCTGAACACCAGGCACAGGTGCTCAATTTTTCCCCACGTTTTTTTCTCTTCCGGTTTACGGCGAACGGCTATCACGCCAAGGGCAAAGATAAAGAGGCCGACCACGTAGCTGTACCAGGGGAAGATCGTCAGGATCTCTGTCGACTCTTCCATATTGGTCGAGTGCAGCGCCAGCAGGGTATTAAAGTTCGGCGAGCCGTAAGCCTGACCAAACGGGAAATAGAGTGCAGCGACCAGAGAACAGATTCCGACTAACGTTTTTTGCGCGCGCGGAGCCGTTAGCCACAGCACATGCAATATGCAGGTAAAGGCCACGGCATAGAGCAGGCTAAAGGGATAGCCAAGCGCAAAGTTAATCAGTAATGACTGCAAAAAGTAAAATCCCGTCCACGGGCTTAAGGCCCGGCTACGGGTAACAACGGTGTCTATCAGGGTTAAATTCATAGGTCACTATCATGGATAAAAACGCCATGTGCTCACCCTGGCGTCAAGGGTCATAACCTGCCTGACAGTGCGTGGAGAGGGAATGAGGGTCCGCTTCAGCGAGCCGCAAATTGTGCAGGGCTGCAAGAAGATAGTGCGAGCGCTAAATAATAGCAACAGTTGCTAAGCAGATGTTTTGCGAAGGGGATTGCAAATCCGTAAAAAAGATCGGGAATAGGGCGGCTGAAAGCCAGTGTACAGAGGGTTTGTGACGGAAAAATGAAGCGGCGTACCGCAACGCCGCTTAGTGGGAAGGTTTGTCGTCCTGATGCGGGGGTTTGTTGTTAAACATATCGCACAGCATGTTCAACAGCATCAGGCGTACTTTAAAGGGAGAGTGGGTAAACACGTTCATACACCTCTTGAATTCGTTCATGAGACCTCCTGATTTTTGATCCCTTCGATCCGTGAAGGGTGACTGCATTACATACAGATATAGCACAGGCTATATTGTATAGCTATGGCTATTTCGTTAATTTTTTGTGCTTGTAGAGGGATGGTTTACAATGTGCGCTCTCGATACCGGGCGCTGGAAGCGTCACCCCACTGAGGAAGTACAATGAACCGTCGCGCAGGTAAGCCAACAATCAGAAAAACGACGCAACTGGTGAATGTTGAAGAACATGTCGAAGGTTTTCGCCAGGTACGTGAAGCGCATCGTCGTGAGCTGATTGATGACTATGTTGAACTGATTTCCGATTTGATTCGCGAGGTCGGGGAGGCGCGCCAGGTGGATATGGCTGCACGGCTGGGCGTTTCCCAACCGACAGTGGCAAAAATGTTAAAACGTCTGGCCTCCGTGGGCCTGATTGAAATGATCCCCTGGCGCGGCGTCTTTCTGACGCCGGAAGGGGAGAAACTCGCCCAGGAGAGTCGCGAGCGCCACCAGCTCGTCGAAAACTTCTTACTGGTGCTGGGCGTAAGCCCGGAAATTGCCCGCCGGGACGCGGAAGGAATGGAACACCACGTCAGCGAAGAGACGCTGGTTAAGTTTCGCGAATTTACCCTTAAATATGGTCCCTCCGCTGAATGAACATCCCCGGACTGCAGGCCCTGGCACGCGATCGTTTCTTCCATCTCTTATTCATCATTGGCGCAGTACTGAGCATCTTTGTGCCGTTTGCGCCACACACCTGGCCTGCGGTGATTGACTGGCGCACCATCATTACCCTCAGTGGCCTGATGATGCTCACCAAAGGGGTAGAGTTGAGCGGCTATTTTGACGTCCTGGGACGTAAAATGGTGCGCCGCTTTGCCACTGAACGCCGTCTGGCGCTGTTTATGGTGTTCTCTGCTGCGGTGCTGTCGACGTTTCTGACCAACGACGTGGCGCTGTTTATCATCGTGCCACTCACGCTCACGTTGCGTAAGCTCTGCGAGATCCCGGTTAGCCGGCTGATCATTTTTGAGGCGCTGGCCGTTAACGCCGGTTCGCTTCTGACCCCTATCGGCAACCCACAAAATATTCTCCTGTGGGGACGCTCCGGGCTGTCGTTTGCCGCTTTTACCTGGCAGATGGCTCCGCTGGCGCTGGTGATGATGGTGTCGCTGCTGGCGGTCTGCTGGTTCGCGTTCCCGGTCAAAAAACTGCAGTATCACAGCGGTACCACGGGCCCGCAGTGGCAGCCGCGTCTGGTGTGGAGTTGTCTGGCGCTGTACATCGTTTTCCTGTTCGCGCTGGAACTGAAGTATGAACTGGCGGGCGTACTGCTCGTCGCCGCCGGTTTTTTATTCCTGGCGCGGCGCGTGCTGGTCAGCGTGGACTGGACGTTATTGCTGGTCTTTATGGTGATGTTTATTGATGTGCATCTGCTTATCCAGCTTCCGGTACTGCAACACGTTCTGCACAGCGTCAGCGGCCTGTCGCAGCCGGGATTGTGGCTCACGGCGATTGGTCTGTCACAGTTCATCAGCAACGTGCCTTCCACCATTTTACTCCTCAACTACGTTCCCCCTGACACGCTGCTGGCGTGGGCGGTGAATATCGGCGGGTTTGGGCTGCTGCCCGGTTCGCTTGCTAACCTGATTGCCCTGCGTATGGCTAACGATCGTCGTATCTGGTGGCGTTTCCATGTCTGGTCGATCCCGATGCTGATTTGGGCCGCGGCGATCGGTTTCGGAATTTTCCTTCTCATATAGTGCGCAATTTGTCAGTTTTTCCTGGCAAACGTATAGCAACGTCCTAGCTTTAGTGAACGGCATAGTGTGATGCCGCTCACTGACAGGACTGTTGCTGACCTATGGCTGAAGATCAAAACCTGCCTGCTGACGAGCAGGAAAACAACACTAAACAGCGTAAGCGCCCGGGCAAAAAACCGTTAATCATCCTTGGCATTGTCGTGGTGGTGATGGTTATCGTGGCGCTGGTCTGGTGGTTTTTAACCCGTAACGAAGAGACCACTGACGACGCCTTTACCGACGGTGATGTGGTGACGATTGCCCCGAAAACGGCAGGCTATGTCACCGAGCTGCGCGTGCGCGATAACCAGCGGGTGAAAAAGGGTGACCTGCTGGTGGTTATCGATCCGCGTGATACCACTGCCCAGCGCGATCAGGCGCAGGCCCAGCTTGGGCTGGCGATAGCCCAGCTGCATCAGGCTCAGGCGCAGCTGGCGCTGTCAAAAGTCCAGTATCCCGCTCAGCGTGATGAAGCCAAAGCGCAGGTGATTAAAGCGCAGGCCGATCTGGCCAATGCGCAGGCGGAGTATCGCCGCCAGCGAGGCGTTGACCCGCGAGCGACCACCCAGCAAAGTATTGATACCGCCAATGCCCAGCTGCGCAGTGCCCAGGCGGGCCTGGCAAGTGCGCAGGCGCAGCTTGAAGTGGCGGAGCAGGTACAGCTGCAGATCCGCCAGCAGGAAACCAATGTGGAAGCGCGTCAGCGCCAGGTCGATCAGGCCAAAGCGCAGCTGGAAACCGCGACGCTGAACCTCTCTTACACCGAAGTCCGCGCCCCGTTTGACGGTTTTGTCACTAAACGCAACGTCCAGCCCGGCACCCTGGTGCAGGCGGGTACTGCGCTGTTTTCACTGGTCTCGCCGAATGTGTGGGTGGTGGCGAACTTTAAAGAATCGCAGCTCGAACGCATGAAGTCGGGCGATAAGGTCGAGGTGTCCGTAGATGCCTGGCCGGATATGGCGCTCGAAGGCCATGTCGACAGTATTCAACAGGGCAGCGGCTCGCGTTTCTCCGCCTTCCCGTCGGAAAACGCTACCGGTAACTTTGTCAAAATCGTTCAGCGCGTGCCGGTGAAGATCGTGATTGATAAAGGGCTGGATCCCAACAAACCGCTGCCGCTTGGGCTGTCGGTGGCACCGAAGGTGACAGTGGAATGACGGATCACAGCCACGACAACTGGCGACCTGCCAGTAATCCGTGGGCGGTGGCGATTGTGGTCACGCTGGCGGTGTTTATGGAGATCCTCGACACCACTATCGTTAACGTGGCACTCCCGCATGTGGCCGGGTCGCTCTCGTCCAGCTACGACGAATCCACCTGGGTATTGACCAGCTACCTGGTGGCAAACGGCATAGTGCTGCCGATATCGGCTTTCCTGAGCCGGGTTTTTGGCCGCAAGCAGTTCTTCCTGATCTGCATCGTGATGTTCACCGTCTGTTCGTTCCTGTGCGGGATCGCCACCGAGCTGTGGCAGATCATTCTTTTTCGCGTAATGCAGGGCTTTTTCGGCGGCGGGCTGCAGCCCACGCAGCAGTCGGTGCTGCTCGACTACTTTAAACCCGAGGACCGGGGTAAAGCGTTTGGTCTGTCGTCAATCGCCATCATCGTTGCGCCGGTACTTGGCCCGACGCTGGGCGGCTGGATCACCGATAACTACTCCTGGCGCTGGGTTTTCTTCATCAACATTCCGGTGGGGATTGTAACGGTGCTGGCGATCTACCAGCTGCTGGAAGACCCGCCATGGGAAAGCAAATCGAAAGAAAAGCTGTCTATCGACTGGACGGGGATTGGCCTGATCGCGCTGGGGCTGGGCTGCCTGCAGGTGATGCTCGACCGGGGAGAAGATGAGGACTGGTTTTATTCGAACTTTATTCGCACCTTCGCCGTGCTGACGCTCATCGGCATTATTGGAGCGATTTACTGGCTGGTGTATGCCAAAAAACCGGTGGTAGATCTGCACTGCATGAAAGATCGCAACTTCGCCATCTCCAGCCTGCTGATGGCGGGCATGGCGATGATTCTGTACGGCAGTTCGGTGGTGATTCCGCAGCTTGCACAGCAGGATCTGGGCTACACCGCCACCTGGTCCGGGCTGGTGCTTTCGCCGGGCGCCGTGTTGATCGTATTGACTATCCCGCTGGTGCTGAAGCTGATGCCGGTGGTGCAGACGCGCTGGATTATCGCTTTTGGTTTTACCTGCCTGGCGGTGTCGTTCTTCTGGTCACGTACGCTGACCCCGGATATCGATTTCGAAACGCTGGTGTTGTTCCGCAGCGCCCAGTCGATAGGGCTTGGGTTCCTGTTTGTTCCTCTCACCACCATTGCTTTTATTTCGATACCGAGGCGGCTGAACGCCGATGCGGCGGCGCTGTTCACCATGTTTCGCAACGTGGCGGGCTCAATTGGCATCTCGCTTTCTACGGCGGCCATTACCGAACGTTCCCAGGCGCACAGCGCGCATCTGGCCTATCACGCGTCACCGTTTAATGAACAGTTCCAGCTGGCGATACGCGAAAGCGCACAGGCGATCCAGAACTTCACCACTCAGGTCGGGGACCCTACCGGTATCGCCACCGGGCGCATGTACCAGACCATGATCGAGCAGTCGCGCTTCCTGGCGTATATCGACGTGTTCACCATTCTGAGCGTGGTAGCCATGTTACTGATTCCGTTTTGTTTGTTGCTCTCGCCGGTTAAGAGCGAGGGGAGTGCAGGAGCACATTGATGATACACAGACGTTTAACCCCCCTGATGATCATGCTGCTGGCAGGCTGTGCCGTGGGGCCAGATTACCAGCCGCCGGCGTCGCAGACCCCGACACACTGGAACGATCCGGGTGACAGCGGCGTGAAGTCAAAAACGGCCTCGACGGCAACCAACCCACGCTGGTGGAAAACCTTCGGTTCACCGCAGCTGGACAGCCTGATAGAGCGCGCGATCGCGGGAAATTTATCCCTGCAGCAGACGGTGTTGCGTATTGCCGGGGCGCGCGAACAGATTAACCAGGCGGGTGGGGCGTTTTACCCTTCCGTAAACGGTAATCTGCAGGCCACGCGCCAGCAGCTTGGGCTGGAGGGAGAGCTGAAATCCCACGGCGTGTACGACCAGCTTGATAACGTGGATCCTGAACTCAGGGGCGCGCTAGGACCGCTGACGCAGCCGATCAATCTTTACCAGGGGAGCTTCGATGCGCAGTGGGAAATCGACCTGTGGGGCAAGGTGCGCCGACAGGTAGAGGCTGCCGAAGCGCAGCAGAAAGCGGCGATAGAGCAGCGTAACGACGCGCTGGTGTCGCTGGAGGCGGAAGTGGCGCGCGCATGGCTGCAGCTGCGGGGGGCGCAGAGCATCATTGCCACGCTAAACACCCAGATTAAGAGCGCGCAACAAACCCTGGAACTCACCGAAAGCCGCCAGCGGGGCGGGCTGTCACCGCAGATGGACGTTGAAAACGCGCGTGCCCAGTTGGGGAACCTCGAAGCGCAGCTTCCTCAGTATCAGGCCCAGGCACGGCAGGCAATGAATGGCCTCGCGATTTTACTCGGCAAGCCGCCGGGGGCGCTGGATGCGGAGCTGCAGTCGGCGCAGCCGATGCCCGCCCTGCCGGATATCGTACAAACGGGTATCCCCTCTACGCTGGCCCGTCGTCGTCCTGACGTGCGCGAGGCGGAAGCCAACCTCCACGCCGCCACGGCGCAGATTGGCGTTTCCGTGGCGCAGCTGTTCCCGAGCTTTACCCTCTCCGGGCAGTTCGGCCTGCGAAACAGCGAAACCAACTGGCTGACGGACTGGAGCAGCCACTTCTACAGCTTCGGCCCGCAGGTCTCGATACCGATTTTCCAGGGCGGAAGACTGGTCTCGAGCGTGAAGGTGGCGCGTGCGCAGCAGGGCGCGGCAGTGCTCGACTACCGCCAGACGGTGCTCACCGCGCTCGGGGACGTAGAGAATGCGCTGGTGAGCTACCGCACCGATCAGCAGCGTGAAGCCGGCCTTGCTAAAACCATCGATGCGTTGCAAAACGCGTTTGATTTGGCAAGCGACAGCTACCGGCAGGGGATCGCCAGCTTTATTGACGTGCTGGATGCCCAGCGGCAGCTGGCGCAGGCGCAGCAGCAACGCGCGCAGGCGCAGGTACAAAGCGCTCTCGATCTGGTGGCGCTCTACAAAGCGCTGGGCGGCGGCTGGGAGCCGTATCAGCAGGTGCAATTACCGGATTACAAGGTCTTTGGTGAGGCTCCGCGCGGATAAGATTCAGAGGATTGGGCAAGAAACGGACAGGAACACCACATTCGCGATGGCTATGGGGCGGGTATAACTATCGGGTACCCATCGAACGACATGCGAGGATTATCTTATGCGTTATCAAAAACTGGGCAATACCGGTCTGTTTGTGTCTGAACTGTGCCTTGGCACCATGACCTTCGGCGGAGAAGGCGGCATGTGGGGCAAGATTGGTCAGCTGCAGCAAAGTGAAGCCGAGCAGCTGGTGGGCCGTGCACTGGATGCCGGAATTAATTTCATCGATACCGCGGATGTGTATTCGGAAGGGCGCTCGGAGGAGATCACCGGCCAGGCGCTGAAGAACCTGAAAATTCCGCGCGAAAACGTGGTGGTTGCCACCAAAGTGTTTGGCGAAACGGGCACGGCCGGGGTGAACTCCCGCGGCAGTTCGCGCTATCACATCATCAGTAGCGTCAAAGAGAGCCTGCGCCGTCTGCAGCTCGATCATATCGATCTGTATCAGCTCCACGGTTTTGACCCGGCAACCCCGGTCGAAGAGATGCTCTACGCGCTGGATAACCTGGTGCAGCATGGGCACGTGCGTTATATCGGCGTCTCTAACTGGGCGGCGTGGCAGATTGCCAAAGCGCTGGGCATTTCCGAACGCCTTGGACTGGCGCGTTTTGCTTCGCTGCAGGCGTATTACACCATCGCCGGGCGCGATCTTGAGCGTGAACTGATACCGATGATGCAGAGTGAAGGCGTCGGGTTGATGGTCTGGAGCCCACTGGCAGGTGGTCTGCTTAGCGGAAAATATGGCCGTGACGGGCAGAGTGAATCTGGCGGTCGCCGCCTGGAATTTGACTTCCCGCCGGTGAATAAAGAGCGTGCTTTCGATTGCGTGGATGTGATGCGCACTCTGGCCGAGCGCAAGGGGGTCTCTGTGGCGCAAATTGCGCTGGCGTGGTTACTGCATCAGAAGGCCGTAACCAGCGTCATTATTGGTGCCAAACGTGTCGACCAGCTGGACGACAACATTGCCGCCACCGGGATCCGTTTAAGCGAAGACGAGCTTAAACAGCTTGATGCCGTCAGCGCGCTGCCGCGCGAGTACCCGGGCTGGATGCTGGAGCGGCAGGGTGAATATCGCCGTCATCAGCTCGCACAACAATAACCGTCCTTCCCCCGGTCTCGCTTCGCTGACCGGGTTTTTTTCCCGCCTTGCTCACAAAAAACGATCCTCCTCTTTGATTGATTTTTCGTCTTCGCCTATATGACTAGTCATGAAATTTTAAATGACTAGTCATATAGGGAGCGATCATGAATCAATTTCTGCCAGCCAATTTTTTATGGGGCAATTCCGTATCCAGTATGCAGACGGAGGGAGCCTGGAATGAGGGAGGAAAGGGAATGTCGGTATATGACATTCGCGAAGCCGGGGAGAACGTTTCTGACTGGAAAGTCGCGACCGATTCCTACCACCGCTATCGGGAAGATTTCGACCTGATGCAGGATCTGGGCATGAACTGCTACCGCTTTCAGATCGCCTGGAGCCGCGTATGTCCACAGGGCGACGGTGACTTCAACGACGAAGGTATCGCCTTTTATGACCGCTTTATTAACGATTTAATTGCCCGCGGCATTGAGCCGATGATCTGCCTCTACCACTTCGATATGCCGCTGGCGCTGGCGCAGGAGTACAACGGTTTTAACGATCGCCGTGTGATGGACGCGTTTATCCGCTACGGCAAAAAAATGATCGACTGTTACGGCGACCGGGTGAAGTACTGGCTGACGTTTAACGAGCAGAACATCTTCCACATGCCGGAAGCCTTCCGGATCTCGGGCTATATGAAAGGCGAGAAAACCCTGCGCGAGCTGTATGAACTGCAGCACCACACCATGGTCGCGCATATGACCCTGACCGAATACCTGCACCAGACCCGTCCGGGGCAGCTGATGGGCGGCATGCTGGCGCACCAGCTGGTCTATCCGGCGACCTGTAAACCGCGTGATATCTTCTGCGCCCAGCAGTATGACGAATTCCTCAACCAGAACCTGCTGCGCGTCTTTGCCGGCCAGGGTTACAGCCCGGCGGTGATGGCGGTCGTGGAACAGCAAGGTTTTGCGGATATCTACCGCGCTGAGGATCTTGCGCTGCTGGCGCGTACCAAAAACGACTATATGGCCTTCAGTTACTACGCCAGTAAAACCCTCGACAGCGATGCGATCCCCGAAGGAACGCCGGTCAACGATTACCTTCTGCACGGTGATAAAAATAACCCGTACCTGAAAGCGACCGAATGGAACTGGCAGATTGATCCGCTGGGCTTTCGCACCATCATCACCCGCTATTACAACGACTGGCGTATGCCGGTATTCCCGATTGAAAACGGTATTGGGGTGATCGAGTCCTGGGACGGTGTGAATCCGATTGAAGATACCTACCGTATTGACTACCACCGGGCGCATATCGAGGCGATGAAACAAGCCATGTTTGAGGATGGCGCAGAGGTGATCGGTTACCTCGGCTGGGGCTTAATCGACATTCTGAGTTCACAGGGAGACATGCGTAAGCGTTACGGCGTGGTCTATGTGAACCGTGAAAACCACGACCTCAAAGACTTGAAGCGCGTACCGAAGAAGAGCTACGCATGGTTGAAACAGGTTATCCATACCAACGGACGCGAGATGTAAGCCGTACGCTGCCGGGCCGTTTTTGTGACTGATTGAAGGGAAATATCCGCTATGTCTGAAACAAAAATAACACCGCATATGCAGTCTTTTGTCGACAGATTTGTTGAGTTCTCGGCGCGCCTGGCAAACCAGGTGCACCTGCGTTCCCTGCGCGATGCCTTCGCCACGGTCATGCCCATTTTCATCCTTGCCGGTCTGGCGGTGCTGGTGAATAACGTGGTATTTCCATGGATTTTTGAAGGCGACACGCTGGCGCATTTTAAGGTGTGGGGCGAGGCGATTATTAACGGTACGCTGAATATCGCCGCGCTGTTGCTGGCACCGATGATTGCCTGGTCGCTGGCACGCAACAAAGACTTCGACAACCCGGTCTCGGCAGTGGTTATCGCCATCAGCAGTTTTATCATTATGATGCCGATGCGCTTACAGCTCACGCCCGTCGGCAGCGACGCCACGGTGAACGTCACGCAGGTGCTGACGTTCTCCAATATTGGCTCAACCGGCATTTTTGCCGGGGTGCTGATTGGTCTGCTCTCAACGGAACTGTTTATCGCCATTTCTCGTCTGAAAGCGCTGCACATTTCTTTAGGTGAAAATGTACCGCCGGCGGTCAGTAAATCGTTTACCGCGCTGATCCCGACGATCCTGACGCTTTCCCTGTTTGCCATACTGGCCGCGCTTCTGGCGAACGTGTTGCACACGGATCTCATCCATCTGATCACCACTTTTATTCAGCAGCCGCTGCGCCTGATCAATACCAGCCTGCCGGGCACGATTTTTATCTATAGCTTTGGTAACTTCCTGTTCACGCTTGGGATCCATCAGTCAGTGGTTAACAGCGTGGTGCTGGAGCCGTTTCTGCTGATCAACACCAACGAGAATATGCTGGCCTTTGCCAACGGTCAGCCTGTCCCACATATCATCAATAATATCTTTGTACCGACCTTTGGTATGGTGGGGGGCACCGGCAGCACGATTTCCCTGTTGATTGCCATTTTCGTCTTCTCACGGCAAAAATCGGCGAAACAGGTGGCCCGTTTGTCGCTGGCGCCGGGTCTGTTTAACATCAACGAGCCGGTCATTTTTGGCCTGCCGATTGTGTTCAACCTGCCGCTGATGATCCCCTTTGTGCTGCTACCTGCCATAGGTATCTGGTTTGCGTGGCTCTGTACTACCCTGGGGTTAATGTCGCGCTGTGTGGTTATGATCCCGTGGACAACTCCGCCCATTCTGAGCGCCTGGCTGGCAACGGCAGGGGACTGGCGCGCCGTGGTCGTGCAGTTGGCAATCATTGTATTTGGTGTATTCTTCTACCTGCCTTTCCTCAAAATTGCCGAGAGAGTGGCATTAAAAAACAGCGGGACAGAAAACTAACAGAAAGGAAGGACGATGGCGGCGAAGTACATCACCATAGCGCGGGAAATTAAGAAACGCATTATTAGCCAGCAATACGCCGCCAACGAACCGCTCCCGGACCAGTTTGCCCTGGCGGCGGAGTTCAGCACCAGCCGGATGACCATACAGCAGGCCATACGCCAGTTAATTGTGGAAGGGCTGATCTATACCCGTCAGGGGCAGGGGACGTTTATCCGCAAAAATTTCCTGCAACTCTCGCAGTGGGATCTTTCCGGCAGCGACTACTTCGGCGCAACAAAAACCTGGGAGCATCTGGGCACCGTTTCCAGCGTCGTGGTCCATTTCGAGCTGCGCTTTCCGAACGAGAAGGAGCAGGCCTCGCTGATGATTAACGCCGATGCGCCTGTCTATGACTTTGTTCGTCTGCGTCTGCTTAACGGTGAGCCGATGTCGCTGGACTCCACCGTAATGCCGCTTAATCTGGTGCCCGGTCTGAATAAAAGCCATCTTGAAGGCTCCGTGTTCCGCTACGTGCAGGAGACGCTGGGGCTGAAAATTATGGGGTCGTACCGGGTGGTGCGGGCGCTAAAACCGAACGCGCTGGATATGCAACACCTTATCTGCGAGCAGACCGATCCGGTGCTGGAGGTGGAGCAGGTTATCTATCTGGAGGATGGCACACCGCTTGAGTATGCCCACTGTCACTACCGTTACGACCACGGCGGGATAGTTATCGTCAATAACGGATAAAAAAAAGCGGGCATCAGAGCCCGCTTTTTTATTCTCAGACCCGGTCAGCAAAGCGCCACCGGGCAGAGGGTCAGTTCAGACGCACTGGCATACCAGAACGGTTCTGAACGGCCTGGTCAACAATCGCTGTCTCTACATCCGGCTGAGAGGTCACGGACTGCACCGCGCTGTTCAGCGTAACCGGAACGATTTCGTTGTTGTTGATCTGGTCTTCGCTGGTGGACAGCGGGTTATGTACTTCAATGTAACGGCTGCCATCCGGCTCAGACGTCGCTTTAACCGGTTCGTTGATGAACTGGACGCGGGTTCCGACCGGCACGTTTTCGAACAGGAATTTGATGTCTTCGTTACGCAGACGTACGCAGCCGTGGCTTACGCGCAGGCCGATACCGAAGTTGGCGTTGGTCCCGTGAATCGCGTACAGACGGCCAATGTACAGCGCGTACAGACCCATTGGGTTATCCGGGCCTGCCGGTACAACAGCTGGCAGGGGTTCACCCGCAGCGATGTACTCTGCGTGCATTTTGGCGGTTGGCGTCCAGGTTGGGCCTGCTTTCTTACGCTCAACTTTGGTCGTCCAGTTCATTGGGGTGTCTTTACCCAACTGGCCGATACCGATTGGCAGCACGATAACCGTGTTGGTGCCTTTCGGATAGTAATACAGACGCATTTCCGCGCTGTTGATGACAATACCTTCATGGACGGTATCCGGCAGGATCAGCTGCTGAGGAATGTTCAGCACGGTACCGGCTTTAGGCAGATACGGGTCAACACCCGGATTCGCTTCCAGCATGTTAGACAGGCCCAACTGGTACTGCGCCGCGAAATATTCCAGTGGCTGAGCGTTACCTTCAGGCACCGTGACCACCTGGTTTTGACCAACCAGACGGCTACCGTCTGTCGGCAGCGGATAAGTCACCGCAGAAGCGGTTTTGCAAAAACCTACTACGGCTAACGCCGCCGCAAAAAGCGTTGTTAATTTCATGTTCATGTTGTGCGAGGTATCTAAGCCATTCCGGCGATGAGTTGATAAGTCTGAATCTTGATGGGAGCGCATTATATGTGCATTCCCGCTAACAGGGAATTCAGATGTGTACGAAATCACATTTTTTTCGATTTTGTTAAAGTTTAGCGGATTGCCGCAACGCGGGATCTCAATTCGGAATTGTGGCATAATGCCGTGTTTATCACACTTTTCGCAGGAATCTCCCCGTGTTAGTTACCAGCAACGTCACTATGCAGTTTGGCAGTAAGCCGCTGTTCGAAAACATTTCCGTCAAATTTGGCGGCGGCAACCGTTACGGCCTGATTGGCGCCAACGGTAGCGGTAAATCTACTTTTATGAAAATCCTCGGCGGTGATTTAGAGCCGACGCTGGGCAACGTTTCGCTCGATCCAAACGAGCGCATCGGTAAGCTGCGTCAGGATCAGTTCGCCTTTGAAGAGTTCACCGTCCTTGACACCGTTATCATGGGACACGCGGAGCTGTGGGAAGTGAAGCAGGAGCGCGATCGCATATACGCGCTGGCGGAGATGAGCGAAGAAGATGGCTACAAAGTGGCCGATCTCGAAGTGCTGTACGGCGAAATGGATGGCTACTCTGCGGAAGCGCGTGCGGGCGAGCTGCTGCTGGGTGTGGGTATTCCGGTAGAACAACATTACGGCCCGATGAGCGAAGTCGCGCCAGGCTGGAAACTGCGTGTTCTGCTGGCGCAGGCGCTGTTCTCTAATCCGGATATCCTGCTGCTCGACGAACCAACGAACAACCTGGATATCGACACCATCCGCTGGCTGGAGCAGACGCTGAACGATCGCGACAGCACCATGATCATCATCTCGCACGACCGTCACTTCCTGAACATGGTGTGTACACACATGGCGGACCTGGACTACGGCGAGCTGCGCGTTTATCCGGGCAACTACGATGAGTACATGACGGCAGCCACGCAGGCGCGTGAACGTCTGCTGGCGGATAACGCCAAGAAGAAAGCCCAGATTGCTGATCTGCAGTCTTTCGTCAGCCGCTTCAGCGCGAACGCCTCTAAATCTCGCCAGGCGACCTCTCGTGCGCGCCAGATTGACAAGATCAAGCTTGATGAAGTGAAAGCGTCCAGCCGTCAGAACCCATTCATCCGCTTCGAGCAGGACAAGAAACTGTTCCGTAATGCGCTGGAAGTGGAAGCCCTGGCTAAAGGTTTTGAAAACGGTCCGCTGTTTAAAAACTTTAACCTGCTGCTGGAAGTGGGCGAGAAGATCGCCATTCTGGGTGCCAACGGCGTGGGTAAATCCACCCTGCTGAAAACCCTGGTCGGCGAACTGCAGCCAGATAACGGTACCGTGAAGTGGTCTGAAAACGCGCAGATTGGTTACTACGCACAGGACCATGAATACGAGTTCGAAAACGACCTGACCGTCTTCGACTGGATGAGCCAGTGGAAGCAGGAAGGCGATGACGAGCAGGCGGTGCGCAGCATTCTGGGTCGTCTGCTGTTCAGTCAGGACGACATCAAGAAGCCTGCTAAAGTGCTGTCCGGTGGTGAAAAAGGGCGCATGCTGTTCGGCAAGCTGATGATGGAAAAACCCAATATCCTGGTGATGGATGAACCGACTAACCACCTGGATATGGAATCTATCGAATCGCTGAACATGGCGCTGGAGATGTATCAGGGGACCCTGATCTTCGTCTCTCACGACCGTGAATTCGTCAGCTCGCTGGCGACCCGCGTGATCGAAATTACGCCTGAGCGCGTGGTGGACTTCACCGGTAACTACGAAGATTACCTGCGCAGTAAAGGTATCGAGAGTTAAAAAAAGCCCGGTGGCGATACGCCTACCGGGCCTGTGTTTGATGCCCTCTCCCTGTGGGAGCGGGCATCAGGCCGTACTAGACCACCCATTCACTCCCTTCAATACCATTCACCAGCAGCGTGCGTTTTTCCCCGGCCGGTAACGATATCTTCAGCGCTTTCCACGCCGGACGATAATCTCCCCGCGCACTGACCTTCAGGTTGATGGTGGCACCGTCGCATGCCATGTCCCATTCCACCCACAGCGCATTGCCGTTCTGATAGCCCCAGCTTTCACCATCGTCTTCAAACAGCAGGCCCGCGGTTGAACCGACGCCTTTCACCGGGAACAGTTTCAGCTCACGGGTAGTGTCTTTTTCCGCGCTGACATGCGTAATGCGTTCGCTGAGCGGCAGACCCGCACCGGCACGTACCAGCAGCGGCAATTTCTCCAGCGGCGCATCACGTACGATCCACTGCCCGCCAGCGAACCACTCGTGGGTGTAAAAATCGTACCAGCCCGTTTCGTTATCCGGCAGCCAGACGCGTCGCTCGCGCTGCCCGGCCTCCACCACGCTGGCCACCAGCAGGTCGCGACCCAGCAGGAAATCATCGTTCTCTTCAAACGTCTGCGCATCGTGTTCGTGGTCGAGGAAGGTCGGGCGTAGCATCGGTTCGTCGTCAGCATGCGCCTGCCAGAGCAGGGTATAAAGGTACGGCAGCAGACGATAACGTAATTCAATGGCACCACGAATAGCCGGCGTCACGCCCGGATACATCCACGGCTCGTTAACGGTGTGGTCATCATTCCATGAGTGAATAGTAAAGCGCGGATGCATCACGCCGTTTTGCACCCAGCGTACGAACAGTTCCGCGTCGGGTTTGTCGCCAGAAAAACCACCGACATCATGCCCCACATTAAACAGCCCGGACAGGCTCATTCCCAGACCCATGCGGGTGTTATAGCGCAGGGTATCCCAGCTGGTACGGTTATCGCCGCTCCAGGTCTGGACGTAACGCTGCATGCCCGCGCAGCCGGAGCGGGAAATGAGATACGGACGTTTTTCCGGGGCAAAACGCTGCTGCGCTTCCAGCGAGGCACGCATCATCAGCAGCGGCATCACCGGGCGAATGTGCTTGATCGCGATTTCCTTGCCAAAGCCGTGGCAGCGGGCTTCGCCATCCCACACTTCATATTCGTTGTTGTCGTTCCAGGTGGAGTCGATCCCCATCTCAAGAAGCTGCGTGGTTACCCCTTCCTGCCACCATTTCACCGTCTGTGGGTTGGTAAAATCGAGGTGAGAACCTTCGTCATCCCAGAAGCTGGAGCGTTCTGGCGCGTCGGTTTCTGAATCGCGGATGAACAACCCGTTTTCCGCAACTTCGTTATAGCGCGGGTGATCCTGCAGCAGGCATGGCTTGATGTTGGCCGCCAGCTTTAACCCCGCGTCATGGAAGGCCTGGGTCATCACCTTCGGCTGCGGCACCTTGTCGTGGTTCCAGTTAAAGACGTAGCGCTTGCCGTTAATCGAGGTATAGCCCGAAGAGAGCTGGAACGAGTCGCAGGGAATAGCATGTTCTTCGCACAGACGGATAAAGTTCATCAGCTGGTTCTGCGCATCCGGCGCGTCGGTGTAATGCATGGTCGAACCGCTGTAACCCAGGCTCCATTTCGGCCCGAAGAGCGTTTTCCCGGTTAGACGCACGAAGGCTTTGGTCACGTCCAGCGCCCGTTTGCCCGTGAACAGGTAGTAATCGATGTCGCCCGCTTCCGCCTGCCAGCGACGATAGGCGGTGTGATAGTTGTCAATCTCGTTGCCCAGATCCAGCCAGCAGCTGCTCAGGTTGTCGTAGAAGAGCCCGTAGCTCACGTCATCGCGACGGGTGAGGGTGAACGGAATATGTTTGTACAGAGGATCGGTGCTGGCCGCGTTGTAGCCCATTGCATCGAGGTTGCGCATCTCGTAGCGTTTACCGTTACGCTGCAGATCGCCGGCTTTCTCACCCAGACCGTAGAAGCGTTCATCCTTGCGGCGGCTCAGGTAGTGCGCCGCACCGTCGCCATGGGCATTCAGCAGATAGGCACTGGTTGGACGGTCGTTGACCAGCGGCTGCCACTCACCCGCCTCATTGCGGTAGTGCCACTCCAGCCACAGCGGCTGATGCACGGTCACACGCAGCTGTTCGGTGGCAACCGTCAGTACGTCGTCCTGCTGCGTTAGCGTCCAGGCGGGGCAGGTGAAACCACTCAGGTCGTCGCGGCGGCGACCTTCCCACGGCACATCTTGCTGCGGGGCGATGCTCCAGGTGCGATCCAGCGTCAGCTCACCTTTGCGTTTAATCAGCACGCGGAACAGATTTTCTTCCAGCACATACAGGCACAGACGATGCTGGTTATCGACCAGCAGTTCCAGATGATTTGCCGACTGCTTATCAACGGTCCAGTTTTTCAGGGTTTTCATACGCAATACATCCACTATCAGGCGCGCTTGGCGCGACGTTCAGCAATAAATGCCACCAGGAAAACAGCGCCAATCAGGTCAAAGAACCCCATGGCAATAAAGAGCGGGTTAAAGCCGATTTTGTCGGCGGTCACCCCAATTAACAGGGAGAACAGGAAGCTGGCGATCCAGGCCGCCGAGCCGCGCATGCCGTTAACGGTCGCCATCTGACCTTTATCAAATGACTCCACGACCAGGGCGCTGAGCATGCAGGAGATGATCTGATGCCCGAAACCGCCGATGGAGATCAGCACGATGGTGATATACGGGTCGCGGGTAATGGCCACGACGGCCAGGGAGATCATCAGGAATGCGCCGGTGACGGAGCTGGCCACCACCGAGTTCACACGGCTGCAGCCGAACAGTCGGGCATACAGACGGGTGAGGTAGCCGCTTGCCACGCTGCCGAGGTCCGCGGCAAGGAACGGCAGCCAGGCAAACATCGCAATCTGCTTCAAATCCATGCCGTGCTCTTTGGCGAGATACAGCGGAACCCAGAAGCTCAGCACGGCCCAGGCCGGTTCGGCCATAAACGCCGGAAGGGCGATACCGTAGAAGCGCTTATTTTTGGAGACATTTTTCAGCGCGGTGAGGAAGGGCAGTTTTACCGCAGGCGGTTCGTTATCCTGCTTGATAAACGCCAGCTCGTCCTTGCTCAGGTTCGGATGCTGTTCCGGGTTGTGGTAAAAAGCCCACCAGAGGATCACCCACAGCAGCGCCAGCACGCCGGTAAACATAAACGCGCCCTGCCAGCCAAACGAGGCGTGGGCAAAGTAGATGATGGGCGGTGCCAGCATCGCGCCAATGGAGAACCCTACGCCCGCCCAACCGGCCGCGACAGGACGTTCCGATTTTGGGAACCACTCGCCAATGGTTTTCGCATTCGCCGGCGTGGCGGCCGCTTCAGAAGCACCCATAAAGAAGCGCAGAATAGCCAGGTGCAGCCAGCTGCCCGCCCCGGCGTGGAAAATACACATCAGCGCCCAGATCCCGGCGCAGACCATAAAGCCAATCTTCAGACCAATCACGTCGATCAACCAGCCGCACAGAGGCTGGAAAATGGTGTAGGCAATCTGAAATGCCCCGACGATCCAGGAGTATTGCTCGGTGGTGATCCCAAGGCTCTCTTTCAACTCAGGGGCGAGAATACCCAGCGAGTTTCGGGTGATGTAGTTAACGGTGACGCCCAGTAAGAACAGCACCAGCACATACCAGCGCAGGTTCTTAAT
Organism: Enterobacter sp. MEB024; assembly: GCF_030209635.1. Taxonomy (NCBI): domain Bacteria; kingdom Pseudomonadati; phylum Pseudomonadota; class Gammaproteobacteria; order Enterobacterales; family Enterobacteriaceae; genus Enterobacter; species Enterobacter sp. MEB024. The sequence continues at coordinate 88,492 of NZ_JARVRQ010000015.1, forward strand.
GACGCGACGGGTTTTGCTTGTCGCAACGGTGTTATTGATGTCCTGACTCATTTTACTCTCCACAAGACGGACGGTAAGGGGACGGAGGTTCAGGTGTCACACAGATTTTTATGGCTTTGATTTCTATCCGTTTTAATTCAGAAGTTGCTATACAACTAGTATGGAAGTGGTGTGACAAATTCACCTTAAGGGAGAAAATGAGCGGGCAATAGTGGATTTTGTGCAAAATTTCTCATCAATGACATAAATCATCTGGCATGATGCTTTTCATGCCAGTTACTGCCTGATGAGTACGCTATGAAAATTTTTTCATTTCGCAAATGGAGCCAGATCACAAAATGGACAAAAGGCTAAAAATCACCGAAATTGCCGCCCGCACACAGCTCTCCATCAGCACCGTGTCGCGGGTGCTGGCAGGAAAAGCGAACACCAGTGAAAAAGCGCGCGCCAGAGTACTGGCTTGTGCGCGGGAGTTGGGGGTGATGGACGGTCTGGCGGCGGGGCGTCTGCTGCTCAACAGCCTGGTGGTTTTTGCGCCACAGCGCGCCTTTGACGAGCGGTCCGACATCTTTTACTACCGCGTGATCCAGAGCGTGAGTAAAGGCCTTGCTTCCCACGATGTCCGTCTGCGTTATTGCGCGCTGGAAGAGAATGACAGCGACGCACAGCTTTTTCTGGCACGGATGAACGAGCCGGAGACACAGGCCGCTATTCTTCTCGGTATCGACGATCCGCATATCCACGATCTGGCGGTGGATGTGGGTAAACCCTGCATGCTGATTAACTGCCGCGACCGGCATATGCGCCTGCCTGCAGTGGCACCGGACCACCGCTCGATAGGTGAGCGGGCCGCGGACTATCTGTTTGAAATGGGACACCGTGAGGTGATGAATGTCCTCTGCCTGCGGCGTTACACCATGGAACTGCGTCTGGCCGGGATCCGCGATGCGTGGCAGTCTCACAACCTGAAATTCAACGATAAACGCGATCTGCTGGTGGCTCCGAGCTTCAGCGCGCGTGAAACGGAAGAGCTGGTCACCTCCTGGCTCCGTCAAATGCAGGGTAAGGATCTGCCCACCGCATTTTTGGTCGGCGGCGATTTTATGGCGGCGGGCACCATCAGTGCGCTGCAAAAACAGGGCTTGCGCGTGCCGCAGGATATCTCGGTGATGAGCATTGACGGGTTTAATCTGGCGGCCATTCAGGATGTTCCGCTCACGGCGGTGCACGTACCGCGCGATGAACTGGGAACCGAAGCGGTGCATATGCTTCAGCAACGGCTGATGCGCCCGGATGCGCCGGTGGGAACATTATTGCTTAACGGCACGCTGGCCGTGCGGGGATCTGTCCGGCGGATACGTCAGGGGAAACGACGTACCGCCGTGGAGCGGGAAGGGTTATACGACAGTTAAGCCATGCCCAGTGCACGCTTGCCGTGAATATTCAGATCGTTCACGGTAAAGCGGTCCTGCCAGTTTTTTTCATAATCTTCGCGCGGGAAATCGCCCGGCGATGCACCGGTTTCCAGCGCTGCTTTCACTTTTTTCGCATAGGTGAGGTTTTTCTCGCACATCGGGGCGGCAGGGATATACATTACGTTGCCCCAGCCTTGCTGATTTTCCACCGGTGCAACGGAGTGGATCACGTCACAGTGCCACCACACGGAATCGCCTGCTTCCAGTGCAGGGATGCTGCTCAGCGCTTCGATTAACAGCGGATGCCATTTCTCGGAGACCGGCAGGACACGTCCCGGCGCGACGCCGCAGAGTTCATCTTCCGGGACATCATCCAGCAGCGGACGCAGCAGAATGTAGGCCATCGCTTCCGGAATAGGCACCACATGCAGCAACCCCTGACCCGGGATCATATCTGACAGCGCCGTCCAGCCCTGGAAGGTGCGGAATACAGAACATTTTGTGGTGTTATCCACGGTGTACTCTTCCACTTCGGTACGGTGTGCGGCGTTCCACGGATCGTATTTATCCACGTTGCCGTCAAAAACGCGGGCAAAGACCTGCTGATAGGCCGGCAGCAGCCAGCGCTCCAGCGCGCCGGAATCGGTATGCGCGCCCAACCCTTTAGAGGTGGTACCCGGTGGGCGACGACGAATACGGTCCGGATAAATGACGCTGACGTCCGGATCGAACCACTGTTTGCCATTACTCTCGAATGTCCATAAACGGTTCAGGAACGACTGTACCTGCGCCATCTCTTCACTCTGTCGGGCCTGCATTTGCGCCTGCGACCAGTAGATAGGGTAAATTTCCGGACGTGAGGCGGTTAAGGTACCAAAGAAGTTATCGCCCGGACCTTTATAGACCTCATCAAACCGGTTGAGATCGAGGTAGTCGAGCATCGATTGATCCCACGCCAGCGCCTGCTCGCGAGGGAAGTGACCCTTAATCACTGCGCAGCCACGGCGTTTGACCGCGTCACGCTGTGCCTGGGTGATCGTCCCGTTTTTCACATCCGCAAACGGGATAACCGGCCAGACGGTTTCACCTTTGTTCTTCAGGGCATTAATTTCCGCCACGCGGGTCGCGATTTTATCGCTGAGCGTGTCGAATACCGCCTGAACGTCTCCGATCTGCGCACGTAATTCACGCTTCAACTGACGAATCGCTGCTTTATGGTCCGCAGGCAAACTTTCACTGGTAAACGTCATAACTGCCTCGCATCTTTCATTCGAAAGTAAAAATATCTACAAGTGATACTTTAAGTTAAAAATTAGTTAATGCAAGTTTAAATGTTTGACGTGTGCCACAGGATGGAAAAAGAGTGAGGTGCCGGAGCAGTGCTCCGGCAAGAGAGAGATTACGCGTCGAACGGGGAGTGGTCGTCAAGCACGGCCTGAATCACATTCAGTGCGCCCTGGTGGTTGTTGTCATCCGTGCTGTAGCGGCAGATCGTTTTAATGCTCTGCGCCGCGTTGCCCATGGCAAAATTGTATTTCACCAGCTTCAGCATTTCCGCATCGTTGCCGCTGTCCCCGATTGCCACGCACGCCTGCGGGGAGATTTTCCAGCGCTTCAGCAGACGGCTAATACCGTTGGCTTTGTGCAGGCCCGGGATAATTAAATCGACAAACCCAAAACCGCTGGTGACGGGTTTCATAATCCCGTCGAGGGAGACGTGCAGTTTGTCGACAAGATTCGGGATATCGCTGTCCGGCAGATTCAGGGAGAATTTGAACAGCACGTCGTCAATTTCGCGGTAATCACGGATGCGTTTTAAGCGGTGGTAGTGCTTTGACATGAGCGCCACAAACGCGTCCGGCGCCCGTTCGCTGACGTAGGCGCTCTCCAGCCCACAGGCCACAAAGTTGAGCGCGTTGTCTTTCAGCAACTCGCCAATGACAATTTGCGACTCATGGCGGGTCAGTTCACCGTGAAAAATCTGCTCACCGTGATCGAACACCAGCGCGCCATTTTCCGCCACGAAGGAGATCTGATCTTTCAGTTCCGGGAAGAAGGAGATGAGCTGGTAATACTGGTTGCCGCTGGCGACAACAAATTCAATATCACGGGCTTTAAGCTGCTCAAACTGTGCCTGAAAGCGGTCGCGGTCGTACTGCTTGGCATCATCAAGGAAAGTTCCGTCCATATCGGTGACGATAACTTTTACGGTCATACTGTGCTCCTGAGTCACTGCGTTTGAAACATTCTAATAACAAGGTGACGGAGAGCACAAATTTAATTTCATTCGAAAGTCAAAGCAAAGCGGCAACCGAAATTGCCGCTTAAAGACAGGTTCCCTCTCCTTGATGGGAGAGGGCATAAGTCTGAAGAGAGTTAAAGCGTGTGCTCGGTACGCGCAATAATATCGTCCTGCGCATCCGGCGACAGGGCGGTAAAGAACGCGGAGTACCCTGCGACGCGCACCACCAGGTCACGATACTGGTCCGGGTGTTTCTTCGCTTCCAGCAGCGTTTCACGCGAAACGATGTTGTACTGAATATGCCAGCCCTTGTGCACTTCAAAGAAGGTACGCAGAAGCACCATCAGTTTCTGACGGTCACTGTCATTTTCCAGCGTCGACGGATTGAGCTTCTGGTTTAACAGTACCCCGCCGAGGATCGCTTCGGTTGGCAGTTTGCCGACAGAGCCAATTACCGCCGTAGGGCCGAGGTGGTCAGTACCGGAGGCCGGGCTGGCTCCTTCTGCCAGCGGAGTATGCGCCTTACGTCCATCCGGGGTTGCCATCGTTGCCGCGCCAAACGGCACGTTCGCGGAGATAGATGACGTGCCGGCATAGTAGTTACCGCCAATCGGACCACGGCCATAGCGCGGGTTATGGTACTGCTTCAGCTCGGCGATATAGGTTTCGTAGGCACGGGTCAGCAGCATATCCACGCTGTCGTCATCGTTACCGTATTTTGGCGCGCCGTTGATCAGCCGCTGACGCAGCTGCTCGTGGGTCAGCCCGTCGAAATCATCGGCCAGGGCGGCGGCCAGCTGTTGCTGACCTATCGTACCCTGTTCGAAGACCAGTTTTTTCACCGCGGCCAGGCTGTTGCCCAGGTTAGCAATACCCACCTGCAGGCCTGACACCCAGTCATACTTCGCGCCGCCTTGTTTGATGCTTTTCGCGCGTTCTATACAGTCATCCACCAGCGCTGAGCAGAGAATATCGGGGACGTTCTCTTCCAGCATCGTGTCCACCACATACTCAATCTCGATAGATTTGCGGGTGTAGTAGCGGATCTGGGTATCCCACGCCGCCATCACCTCTTCGAAGTTATCGAAGTTACCGACAGAGAGTGCTTTCTCCTGTGGCAGGAATACCTTACCGCTGGTGGCATCGCGGCCGCCTTCCAGCGCTGCCAGCATCACGCGGGCGAAGTTGATAAAGCTCATGCCGGTGCAGCGATAACCCCATTTGCCACCCACTGCGGTTTCGATGCAGCCAATTGCGGCATAGTCATAGGCGTCCTCTTTTTCGACGCCGAGCTTGATAAATTCCGGAATAACAATCTCATCGTTGTTGAACGCGGGCATACCAAAGCCGCAGCGGATCACCTGCACGCAGGCGTCGAGGAAGTCATTGCTCATGCCCGCATGATAACGCACGCTCAGGTTTGGCTGCGTGGAGCGCAGGCGACCGCAGGATTCCAGAATCGCGTAGCTGAGCGGGTTGACCGCGTCCATAGGCTCACCGTTGATCAGCGTCTGTCCACCAATGGTGACGTTCTGATACAGCGGGCTACCCGCTGAAGCTTTGGAGTGCGAACCGGAGCGGATTTTGTTCACTTCCAGCAGCTTCAGCCAGCAGCTGTGCAGAAGCTCGATGGCATGTTCGCGGTCGAGGCTCTGGTTCAGCTCCACATCGCGGCGGTAGTACGGATAGAGGTACTGGTCCATGCGGGCAAACGAGACGGAGTGGCCGTTGGACTCAATTTGCAGAATAAGCTGGATGAAGTAGCACAGCTGCAGCGCCTGCCAGAAGGTTGTTGGCGGCTGATGGGCAATCACATCACAGTTTTCTGCCATCGCCAGCAGCTCGTCGCGACGGCTTACACGGGATTCGGTTGCCGCCATTTCACGCGCCAGCGCGGCGAAACGTTCGATGTGCAGGCTGACCGCTTCCAGCACAATATCGATCGCTTTCAGGAACTGTTCCCCGTGAAGGTCGTCGAGCACCGTCAGGTTGATACGCGAACGACGCTCGGCCACTTTGTCGCGCAGACCATCGAGACCTTTCTCCAGCAGCAGCGGGAAGTTAACCGCCAGGTGTGCGTCGCCGGAGGTCATGTTACCTTCCGCTTTGATAATGCCGGTTTCCAGCAGCCCTTTTTGCTCATCGGTGAACATGCCGTAGCAGCGATCCTGCACCGTCTGGCCGCGCCACCATGGGCAGATCTCATGCAATACGCGCTTGTTTTCTTCGCTCACCGCAAAGCCTGCACCCGGACGGTCCGCCAGATCGTCAATCTCTTTTTCAATCCACGAGACGGTGTATTCCGGGAAAATTGGCGCGGCGCGGACTTCACTGGCCTGGTTACCGATGATCAGCTCCTCGTGTTTTATCCAGATGGTGCGCTGCGCGAGGTGATGCGCCAGCGCCAGCGCGCGACGCACCGGGATCGGCTTGTCCATATGCTGCTGGTACATCTCGGTGTAATGCAGGGCGCGCTCGGTACAGACCGGCGGCTTCACGATATGCACGAGGGCCGTTTTGTGTGCTTTTATGCGCTCGCTAAGGGTGCTGAGATTCAGGGTCGTCATAAGTTTATCCTCGTAAGGTCGCGGTTAACCCTTTCTGGCAGGCGTACTGCTGTGCGAAGTCCAGAAGCGCAGGATCATCCAGCGGTTTATCAGGGGCAGAGTAGGGTTGGCCGAGCAGGGTATATTTGTTCATGCCCAGCGTGTGGTACGGCAGAAAATGGATCTCGCGGACGTTGAGTTCGTCTGCGGCAAAGTTAGTGATGGCGGTAATCGACGCTTCATCGGCGTTGAAGCCCTGAATCAGCGGTACGCGGATGGTGACCTGTTTACCGGCGGCGGCCAGGCGTTTCAGGTTATCAAGGATCCGTTTGGCTGAACCGTCGGTCCACTGTTTGAACGTCCTGCCATCAACGTGTTTCAGGTCCGCCAGGAACAGATCGACATACGGTAATGACGGTGCAATATAATGCCATGGCACGTGGAGACAGGTTTCCACGGCGGTATGTATGCCTTGCTCATGGCTCGCTTTAAACAGGGCATGAGCCAGATCGGGATTCATAAACGGTTCACCGCCGGACAGGGTTATCCCACCGCCGCTGCGGTCATAGAACGGCTTGTCGCGCAGTACGGTGGACATAATCTCTTCAACCTGTTTTTCTTCACCACAGACGGTGAGCGCCTGCGTCGGGCAGCAGTCGGTGAGGGCGTCGAGAGTCTCTTCGTTAAGCTTTTCACGGTGGATAACCAGCCCATTCAGCGCACGATCGATAATGCCCGGCGCCGCTTTCTGGCACAGGTCGCAGCCTTCCAGGCACAGTCGCGCGTCAAAGAGCACATCCCGGTGGCGGGAGCGGCTTTCCGGATTCTGGCACCAGCGACAGCCCAGCGAGCAGCCTTTCAGGAACACCACGGTACGAATACCGGGGCCATCGTGGGTAGAGTAACGCTGAATATTGAAGATCATGTTTTCGCCTCTCATCTTGCATATGAAGATTAAATTACTTTCGAATGAAAGTTATCTTGATGCAGGTCAACTCCTGAGCAGGTTTTGTCGTGATAGGGTAAGTGCAGGCTAAATTTGAGGGTTACATCATGGAACTTTATCTCGATACTTCCGACGTCGCGGCAGTGAAACGGCTGGCGCGTATCTTCCCGCTGGCGGGCGTGACCACGAACCCCAGTATCGTGGCGGCAGGGAAAACGCCACTCGAGGCGCTGCTACCGGCGCTGCAGGATGCGCTCGGTGGGAAAGGTCGCCTGTTCGCGCAGGTCATGGCGACTACCGCTGAAGGGATGGTGGAAGAGGCGCGTAAACTGCGCACCATTATCAACGACCTGGTGGTTAAAGTGCCGGTAACGGCGGAAGGTCTGGCGGCGATCAAAATGCTGAAAGCGGAAGGGATCCCGACGCTGGGTACGGCGGTGTACGGTGCAGCACAAGGGATGCTGTCCGCGCTGGCGGGCGCTGAGTATGTTGCCCCTTACGTTAACCGCGTGGACGCGCAGGGCGGGGACGGGATCCAGACGGTGGTTGAACTGCAGCAGCTTCTGACGCTGCATGCCCCGCAGTCAAAAGTGCTGGCCGCGAGCTTCAAAACGCCGCGTCAGGCGCTGGACTGCCTGCTGGCAGGTTGTGAATCCATCACCCTGCCGCTGGATGTTGCTCAGCAGTTTATTACTTCGCCTGCGGTGGATGCGGCAATAGTAAAGTTTGAGCAGGACTGGCAAGGGGCGTTTGGCAGCACGACGCTCTGATACGGTTGCCGGGTTATGCTAACGCTTGCCCGGCAACCATTTAGCGTCCGCATACCTCACAGCCGGGGTTGCGCATCAGTTTCATCTCGCGGAACTGGCAGGTCATCGCGTCATACATCACGATTTTCCCCGCGGCAGGCGTCCCGTAATGCGCCAGCACTTTGATCGCTTCCATGGCCTGCAACGAACCTATAACGCCGACTAACGGAGCCATGACGCCCGCCTCCACGCAGGTGAGGGCGTTCTCGCCAAACAGACGGCTCAGGCAGCGATAGCACGGTTCGCCCCCGGCGTAGGTAAAGACGCTGATTTGGCCTTCCATGCGAATGGCGGCACCGGAGACCAGCGGCGTTTTGTGGGCAAAACATCCTGCATTCAACTGATTGCGAATGGTGACGTTATCGGTGCAGTCCAGCACCAGATCGTGTCGTGCTATCTGTGCCGACAGCGCCTCATCATCCAGCAGGGCGTCAATCAGGGTGAACTTCACGTGAGGATTGATGCGCGCCAGCGCCGCCCGGGCCGATTCCACTTTTGGCTGGCCGAGGGTCGCGTCGCTGTGCAGTGTCTGGCGCTGAAGGTTCGACACTGACACGGTATCAAAATCCAGCAGCGTCATATTGCCCACCCCCGCCGCGGCCAGGTACTGGGCCGCAGCGCAGCCCAGCCCCCCCAGCCCCACGACCAGCACCCGTGCTGCCTTAAGCGCTTCCTGACCGTCGAAATCAAAACCGCGCAGAACAATCTGGCGGTTATAGCGCATCATCTCCTGGTCGCTGAGTTCAGCCGTCATGTTAGCCTCCGAAGAGGTGGTTAAAGCTTTCCACCTCAACCCATTCACCCGGCTCCACGCTGCCGCGTTCACGCTCGAGAACGATAAAGCAGTTGCCCTGGCTGAACGAGCTGAAGATGTGCGAGCCCTGGTGTCCGGTGGTGCTCACTTCCAGCTCGCCTTCAGCGTTGCGCGTCAGAATACCGCGCTGGAAATCAAGACGGCCCGGTGATTTCTTCAGGCGCGTCGCCGCACGTACGCGCTGGCGAACCGGCAGCGGGTGGGCCTGGTTACCAGACAGTTTTGCCAGCAGCGGAATGACCAGCTGGTAGAAGGTCAGGGCGGCGGAAACCGGGTTACCCGGCAGGCCGCAGAACCAGCTGTGTTTCAGCTGACCAAACGCGAACGGTTTGCCCGGCTTGATGGCCAGTTTCCAGAAGCCGATCTCCCCCAGCTCTTCAAGAATGGTTTTGGTGTAATCCGCTTCACCTACGGAAACGCCGCCGGAGCTAATTACCACGTCCGCCGACCGGTCCGCTTCAATAAACGCGGCGCGCAGTTTCTCCGGATCATCCGGAATGATGCCAAGGTTAATGACCTCACACCCCAGCTGTTCAAGCATCAGGTGTACCGCGAGGCGGTTAGTGTCGTAAATCTGGCCGTCCTGCAGTGGCTGGCCCGGAAGCTGGAGTTCATCGCCGGTGGAAAAGACCGCCACGCGTACCTTACGGATAACGTCAATTTCTGCAATGCCGAGCGAGGCCAGCACCGGCAGTTCGCCCACCGTCAGTTTCTGCCCGGCGGCAAATACCGTTGCGCCACGCGTGATGTCTTCACCGGTACGACGGATATTCTGTCCCGCTTTAACACTCGCGGTGAAGCGGACGCCCGCTTCCGTTTGTTCGGTCTCTTCCTGCATCACCACCGCTTCGCAGCCTGGCGGTACGGGGGCACCGGTCATGATGCGTATGCAGCTACCCGCAGGCCACTCACCGTTAAACGGCTGACCGGCAAATGCCTTACCCGCCACGGGCAGCGCCGTATCCGTCCGGATATCCGCCAGGCGTACCGCGTAGCCGTCCATTGCGGAGTTATCGAACCCGGGCACGTTAAGCGGAGAGACGATATCGCGCGCGGCAATACGACCAAAACAGCGCACCAATGGCAGCGTCTCGTGGTCGTGCAGGGGGGAAATTCGGTCAAGCATCTGCGTGAGTGCCGCCTCAAGCGGCATCAGTCCGGCGGTAAAATCCATGGTGGGCTCCTGCGGAGTAACGACGAAAGCGTCCATTATGGCAGAAAAGTGCCACTAACTGTATGACCCGATGGGTGTACGCTTTACATCACAGTTGCGTCTTTCTATATTCAAAAATCATCTGAAGTTTCAGCGACGATAATGATATTTATAGAAAAAGCCGCAAATCAGGCTAACGGGTGATGGGAATGGTTAATGCGGTAATCGCAATTCATGGTGGCGCCGGGGCAATCACCCGTGCCCTGCTCAGTCCCGAGCAGGAAAAACGTTATATTGATGCGCTGTATGCCATTGTGGAAACGGGCCAGCGGATGCTGGAGGCGGGCGAGAGCGCGCTGGATGTGGTTACCGAGGCGGTACGTCTGCTGGAAGAGTGCCCGTTGTTTAACGCGGGCATTGGTTCAGTCTTTACCCGCGATGAAACGCACGAGCTGGATGCCTGCGTCATGGACGGTGTCACCCTTAAAGCGGGCGCCGTCGCGGGGGTGAGCCATCTGCGTAATCCGGTGCTGGCCGCGCGTCTGGTGATGGAGGCGAGCCCGCATGTTCTTCTGACCGGGGCCGGGGCAGAGACGTTTGCCGCGGAACATGGCATGACGCCAGTTTCTCCCGATCTGTTTTCAACGCCGGAGCGTTATCAACAGCTGCTTGAGGCGCGCTCGGCAAACGTGACGCAGCTTGACCATACCGCGCCGCTCGATGAGCGCAGCAAAATGGGCACGGTAGGGGCGGTGGCTCTTGATAAAGCCGGGAATCTGGCTGCGGCCACGTCGACCGGCGGTATGACCAACAAACTGCCGGGCCGGGTAGGTGACAGTCCATTACCGGGGGCAGGGTGCTATGCCAATAACGCCACGGCGGCAGTGTCGTGCACCGGAACCGGTGAAGTGTTTATTCGCGCCCTCGCGGCGTATGACATCACCGCGCTGATGGATTACGGCGGGTTAAGCCTGGCCGAAGCCTGTGAACGCGTGGTGATGGAGAAACTGCCCGCGCTGGGGGGTGTCGGTGGGTTAATTGCGGTGGATCGTGAGGGCAACGTGGCATTGCCGTTTAACAGCGAAGGTATGTACCGCGCGTGGGGTTATGCCGGTGATGAACCCAGTACGGGGATCTATCGTGAATAAGGGGGCAAAGCGTGCCGCACAGTGAAGAACTGGACAACCGTGAAGTGCTGGCTGTCCATCAACTGAATATTGCGTTTCAGGAAGAGCGGCAGTTCATCCCCGCAGTACAGAATTTATCGTTCTCGCTCAACCGCGGCGAAACGCTGGCGATTGTAGGCGAGTCCGGTTCAGGGAAATCGGTCACCGCACTGGCGCTGATGCGTCTGCTGGAACAGACCGGCGGACAGGTCAACTGCAAAAAAATGCTGCTGCGCCGGCGTAACCACCAGGTCATTGATTTGAATGAGCTGAGCGCCTCACAGATGCAGAGCGTGCGCGGGGCCGATATTGCGATGATCTTCCAGGAGCCGATGACTTCGCTGAACCCGGTCTTTCCGGTCGGGGAACAGATTGCCGAGTCCATCCGCCTGCATCAGGGGTTGAGCGGTGATGAGGCGCTTCGTGAAGCGAAACGCATGCTCGACCTGGTACGCATACCGGAAGCGCAGGCCATTCTGGGGCGCTACCCGCATCAGCTTTCCGGCGGTATGCGTCAGCGCGTCATGATTGCGATGGCGCTCTCCTGCCGTCCCGCGGTGCTGATTGCCGACGAACCCACGACGGCACTGGATGTGACTATTCAGGCGCAAATTCTGCAGCTTATCAAAGTGCTGCAGCAGGAGATGGAGATGGGGGTGATTTTCATCACCCACGATATGGGCGTGGTCGCCGATATTGCCGATCGCGTGCTGGTCATGCATAAGGGCAACGCCGTGGAAACCGGCACGGTTGAGCAGATTTTCCATGCGCCGGTTCATCCATACACCAAAGCGCTGCTGGCGGCGGTCCCGCGGTTGGGGGCGATGAACGGCAGCGATTTACCGCGCCGGTTCCCGTTGATTTCTCTCGAAGCGGTAGGCCAGCAGGAAGATGAAATCGAGCAGGATACCGTGGTACCCGGAAAGCCGATTCTGGAAGTGCGCGATCTGGTGACCCGTTTTCCCCTGCGCAGCGGAATGTTTAACCGCGTGAAGCGCGAGGTGCATGCGGTTGAAAACGTCAGTTTTGATTTATGGCCAGGCGAAACGCTGGCGCTGGTGGGAGAGTCAGGCTGCGGCAAATCCACCACCGGGCGGGCGCTGCTCAGGCTGGTGGAGTCCCAGGAGGGCAGCATAACCTTTAACGGGGAACGCATTGATACCCTTCCGGACAGCAAACTGCAGGCGGTAAGACGAGATATCCAGTTTATTTTCCAGGATCCGTATGCCTCCCTCGACCCGCGCCACACGGTGGGGTATTCGCTTATGGAGCCGCTGCGGGTGCATAACCTGCTCGACGGTGAAGCCGCGCAGCGTCGGGTGGCCTGGCTGCTTGAGCGCGTGGGGCTGAAGCCAGAACATGCCTGGCGTTATCCACACGAGTTTTCTGGCGGTCAGCGGCAGCGTATTTGCATTGCCCGCGCGCTGGCACTTAACCCGAAAGTGGTGATTGCAGATGAATCCGTCTCGGCGCTGGATGTCTCTATCCGGGCGCAAATCATTAATTTACTGCTCGACCTGCAGCGGGATATGGGGATTGCCTTCCTCTTTATCTCACACGACATGGCGGTGGTTGAGCGTATCAGCCACCGTGTCGCGGTGATGTTTATGGGACAAATTGTGGAGATAGGACCGCGCAGGGCGGTATTTGAAAATCCACAGCACCCTTACACACGCAAGCTTATCGCCGCAGTGCCGGTTGCCGACCCTGAGCATCGCCACGGCCAGCGTGTGCTGCTGCAGGACGAAATGCCGAGCAATATTCGTAAACGGGGCGAGGCGGTGGAGCGCGTGGCGCTGCGCGAGGTTGGCCCGGGGCATTTTGTGGCCCCCCCGCGTCAGGACAATGCATTCTCGCGGTTATAACTTAAAACAGGCAGGAGAACACAATGGTTAAATTTGTAGCGCGCAGATGGTTACTCGCCGCGAGCGTGACGGCAGCCCTGGCCGCCGCGCCGGCGTTCGCTGCCAAAGATGTGGTGGTCGCCGTCGGTTCCAATTTCACCACGCTGGATCCGTATGATGCCAACGACACGCTCTCCCAGGCGGTGGCGAAATCGTTCTATCAGGGGCTGTTTGGCCTGGATAGCGAGATGAAACTTAAAAATGTGCTGGCGGAAGGGTATACCGTTTCCAGCGACGGGCTGGTGTATACCATTAAGCTCAGAACCGGCGTGAAGTTCCAGGACGGTACAGATTTCAACGCGGAGGCGGTGAAGATAAACCTCGATCGCGCCAGCAACCCGGAAAATAGCCTCAAGCGCTACAACCTGTATAAAAACATCGCCAGCACCGAGGTGGTCGACCCGACGACGGTGAAGATCACCCTGAAAGAGCCGTTCTCGGCGTTTATCAATATTCTGGCGCATCCTGCCACGGCGATGATTTCGCCTGCCGCGCTGAAAAAATACGGCAAAGAGATCGGGTTCCATCCGGTGGGGACCGGCCCCTACGAGCTGCTCACCTGGAACCAGACCGACTTTGTGAAGGTTAAGAAGTTTGCGGGTTACTGGCAGCCGGGCCTGCCGAAGCTGGACACCATTACCTGGCGTCCGGTGGTGGACAACAACACCCGCGCGGCGATGCTGCAGACCGGTGAGGCGCAGTTCGCGTTCCCGATCCCCTATGAGCAAGCCGCCATTCTGCAGAAAAACAGCAAGCTGGAGCTGGTCGCCAGCCCGTCCATTATGCAGCGCTATATCAGCATGAACGTGACGCAAAAGCCGTTTGATAACCCAAAAGTGCGTGAGGCCATCAACTACGCCATTAACCGCCAGGCACTGGTAAAAGTCGCCTTTGCTGGCTATGCCACGCCGGCTACCGGCGTGCTGCCTCCGGCGATCGCCTATTCGCAAAACTATCAACCGTGGCCTTACGATCCGGCCAAAGCGCGTGAGCTGTTAAAAGAGGCGGGCTTCCCGAACGGCTTTAGCACCACGCTCTGGTCGTCGCATAATCACAGTACCGCTCAGAAGGTGCTGCAATTTACCCAGCAGCAGCTGGCTCAGGTAGGTATCAAGGCACAGGTCACCGCGATGGATGCCGGTCAGCGTGCGGCTGAGGTGGAAGGGAAAGGGCAGAAAGAGAGCGGCGTACGGATGTTCTACACCGGCTGGTCGGCCTCTACCGGTGAAGCGGACTGGGCGCTGTCGCCGCTGTTTGCCTCACAGAACTGGCCGCCGACCCTGTTCAACACGGCCTTCTACAGCAACCCGAAGGTGGATAAAGACCTGGCGGATGCCCTGAAAACGACCAAACCGGAAGAGAAAGCACGCCTGTATAAAGAGGCGCAGGATATCATCTGGAAAGAGTCACCGTGGGTACCGCTGGTGGTGGAAAAACTGGTTTCCGCGCATAACAAAGCGCTGACCGGGTTCTACATCATGCCGGATACGGGCTTTAGCTTTGATGAAGCAGATTTAAAATAATACTCATGCCCGCAGGCCACCGCCTGTGGGATGAGAGGGAAAGGCATGCTGAATTATGTTTGTAAACGCCTGTTGGGGCTTATCCCGACGCTGCTGATTGTGGCGGTGCTGGTGTTTTTGTTTGTTCATATGCTGCCGGGCGATCCGGCACGTCTGGTTGCAGGGTCAGATGCGGATGCAACGGTTATCGCGCTGGTGCGAAAACAACTGGGCCTCGACCAGCCTTTGTATATGCAGTTTCTCCACTATATTGGCAACGTTCTGCAGGGTGACTTTGGCACTTCTATGGTGTCCCGTCGTCCGGTGTCGGAAGAGATTGCCAGCCGCTTTATGCCCACGTTCTGGTTAACCATTGCCAGCATGAGCTGGGCGGTGCTGTTTGGTCTTGGCGCAGGAATTGTCGCTGCCGTCTGGCGCAACCGCTGGCCGGATAAGCTCGGTATGGCTCTGGCCGTCACGGGCATTTCCTTCCCGGCATTTGCATTGGGGATGCTGCTGATGCAGATATTCTCCGTGGAGCTGGGCTGGCTGCCGACGGTCGGGGCCGACACCTGGAAACACTACATTCTGCCCTCAATGACGCTGGGCGCGGCTGTTGCTGCCGTGATGGCCCGCTTTACCCGCGCCTCGTTCGTTGACGTGCTGAGCGAAGATTATATTCGCACCGCCCGGGCGAAAGGGGTCAGCGAGAAATGGGTCATCCTCAAACACGGCTTTCGTAACGCGATGATCCCGGTGGTGACGATGATGGGGCTCCAGTTTGGTTTCCTGCTGGGCGGCTCGATTGTGGTGGAGAAGGTCTTTAACTGGCCGGGGCTGGGACGTCTTTTGGTGGATTCAGTCGAAATGCGTGATTACCCGGTTATTCAGGCCGAAGTCCTGCTTTTCTCACTGGAATTTATTCTTATCAACTTAGTGGTGGATGTGCTCTACGCCGCCATTAACCCGGCCATCAGGTATAAGTAAAATGCGATTGTTGAACTGGCGTCGTCAGGCCATGTTAAACGCTATGCCGGGGCTAAAACCGGACCATATCCGCACGCCGTGGTCTGAATTCTGGCGGCGTTTTCGCCGTCAGCCGGTCGCCATGACGGCGGGGCTGTTTGTCCTGCTGCTGATTGTGGTGGCGGTCATTGCGCCGTGGGTAGCACCGTTTGATGCGGAAAACTATTTTGATTACGACCGTCTCAATGATGGACCGTCGATGCTGCACTGGTTCGGCGTGGACTCGCTTGGGCGCGACATCTTCAGCCGCGTGCTGGTGGGGGCGCAGATCTCTCTCGCCGCCGGGGTTTTTGCGGTACTGATTGGCGCGGCAATCGGCACCGTGCTGGGTCTGGTCGCCGGATATTACGAAGGCTGGTGGGACCGCATCATCATGCGTATCTGCGACGTGTTGTTTGCCTTCCCGGGCATTCTGCTGGCGATTGCGGTAGTGGCGATAATGGGCAGCGGTATGGCTAACGTCATTATTGCGGTTGCGGTCTTCTCAATACCGGCGTTTGCGCGTCTGGTACGAGGCAACACGCTGGTGCTCAAACAGCAAACCTTTATTGAGTCTGCGCGCAGCATGGGGGCCAGCGATGCCACTATCCTGTTCAGCCATATTCTGCCGGGGACGGTGTCGTCTATCGTGGTCTATTTTACCATGCGTATCGGCGTGTCGATTATCTCGGCGGCCAGCCTGTCGTTTCTGGGGCTGGGTGCGCAACCGCCTACACCGGAGTGGGGCGCGATGCTGAATGAAGCAAGAGCGGACATGGTCATTGCACCGCACGTGGCCATCTTCCCGAGCCTGGCCATTTTCCTGACCGTGCTGGCGTTTAACCTGTTGGGTGATGGGTTACGCGATGCGCTGGATCCGAGGATTAAGGGGTAGGATGGAAACCCTCTCCCGGCGGGAGAGGGTGAAGGGAAGGGTAAACGCCGTTAAACCCGGCTTCCCCACAAATCATACTCGTCGGCGTTTTCAACTTTCACACGGACAATATCGCCCGGCTTAACGCTGGTTTCGCCGTTCAGGTAGACCGCGCCGTCGATTTCAGGGGCGTCCGCCATGCTGCGGCCAATTGCGCCTTCTTCGTCCACTTCATCGATGATGACCAGAATTTCGCGGCCCACTTTTTCCTGCAGACGTTCAGCAGAGATCTGCTGTTGCAGCTGCATGAAGCGGTTCCAGCGCTCTTCTTTCACCTCTTCCGGAACCTGATCCGCCAGTTCGTTGGCGGTCGCGCCTTCGACCGGGCTGTATTTGAAGCAGCCTACGCGGTCCAGACGTGCTTCTTTCAGGAAGTCGAGCAGCATCTGGAAATCTTCTTCGGTTTCGCCCGGGAAGCCCACGATGAAGGTGGAACGCAGGGTCAGGTCCGGGCAGATTTCACGCCACTGTTTGATGCGTGCCAGCTGGCGATCGACGGAGCCAGGACGCTTCATCAGCTTCAGAATACGCGGGCTGGCGTGCTGCAGCGGGATATCCAGATACGGAAGAATTTTCCCTTCTGCCATCAGCGGGATGACATCGTCAACGTGCGGATACGGGTAGACGTAATGCAGACGTGTCCAGATACCCAGTTTGGCAAGCTGTTCGCACAGGCCAACCATGCTGGTTTTCACCGGCTCGCCGTTGTGGAAACCAGAGCGATGCTTCACGTCGACGCCATAGGCCGAGGTATCCTGGGAAATGACCAGCAGCTCTTTAACGCCTGCGTCTGCCAGACGTTTGGCTTCTGCCAGCACTTCACCAATCGGACGGCTGACCAAATCG
The DNA here is from genome assembly GCF_030209635.1 of Enterobacter sp. MEB024. Classification (NCBI taxonomy): domain Bacteria; kingdom Pseudomonadati; phylum Pseudomonadota; class Gammaproteobacteria; order Enterobacterales; family Enterobacteriaceae; genus Enterobacter; species Enterobacter sp. MEB024. The sequence goes on from NZ_JARVRQ010000015.1 coordinate 105,774, forward strand.
CCACGCATGGACGGGATAATGCAGAAGGTGCAGCGATGGTTGCAGCCTTCGGAAATTTTCAGGTACGCATAGTGACGCGGGGTCAGCTTCACGCCCTGTTCTGGCACCAGGCTCAGGAACGGATTGTGCTTAGGTTTAGGGACATAGTGATGAACATGCTCCAGTACCTGCTCGTAGCTGTGCGGGCCGGTGATCTCCAGCACTTTCGGGTGCACTTCGCGGATCTGGTCCACTTTCGCGCCCAGACAGCCGGTCACAATCACTTTGCCGTTTTCCGTCAGGGCTTCACCGATGGCTTCCAGTGACTCCTGAACCGCGCTGTCGATAAACCCGCAGGTGTTAACGATCACCATGTCGGCGTTGTCGTAGCTTGGCACCACGTCATAGCCCTCGGTGCGCAGTTCGGTCAGGATGCGTTCAGAATCCACCAGGTTTTTTGGGCAGCCCAGGGAGACGAAGCCGATTTTAGGCTGGTGCGTAACATTGCTCATAGGTTAAAAATTCATCAATTATGGAGTTATCAGGGCGGGATTTTACAGCGTTCCGCGGGGGATTTATACACTCTTTGCGAGGCAGATGACCGGCAAGAAGGTTGTAACATTGTAAATAATGTTAATCAGTTAAGAATTATTGATCTCAGGCATTAAACTGTACAAAAAATAACCTTATTCTGAATGTGCACAATGGCTGACAGAGGAGGAAAGAGCATGTCCGTTGACAGACTAAAACGCGATCTGCTTAACAAGCTGATCAATGCCCGAATCGACCTTGCCGCGTACCTGCAGTTGAGGAAGGCAAAAGGGTATATGTCAGTCAGCGAAAGCGAACATCTGCGTGATAATCTCTTTGAACTTTGCAACTTCATGCGTGAAAAAGCACCCGTCCTGAAAGCGGAATACGCCGAAAGCGAACTCGTTGCGCTGCGCCGCGCCGCCGAGGTGCTCTCCATTGCAGGGGTATGTTTGATGAACGGACGCCACGACTGCCCGAATTTTATCGCTGTTAACGCGGAGAAGCTTGAAAACTGCCTGACTACGCTCTCTCTATGCATCATGTGTCTGAACAAGCACGAGACGCTTGAACAACACTGACACCGGGGGAGGCAACTCCCCCTTCTGATTAAGCTTTTGTAAAAGTGATAACGTGCCCGGACCCAGTGGCTAACCTTTATGCCATAAACCGATAAAGGAGCGCGTTATGCATCGATCTTCGCTGATTTTCCTGCCTGCGTTATTTTTCCCGATTTCTCTCCTCGCCGCCCCTGACGCGGTAAAAGTCGACGTTGTGCAAAACCGGCTCGATCATCCCTGGTCGATGGCGTTCCTGCCGGACAATAAAGGGCTGCTGGTGACCCTTAAGGGAGGCCAGTTAAAGCACTGGCAGGCCGGAAAAGGGCTTTCCGACCCGATCGTCGGCGTACCCAAGGTCTGGGCAAACGGCCAGGGCGGGTTGCTGGACGTGGCACTCGCCCCGGATTTTGAAAAATCGCGCCGCGTCTGGCTGAGCTATGCCGAGGCGGGGAATGACGGCAAAGCGGGAACGGCGGTTGGCTATGGCCGCTTAAGCGATGATCTCTCCCGAATTGAAGGTTTCCAGGTGGGCTTCCGTCAGATGCCGAAACTGTCCACCGGTAACCATTTCGGTGGTCGACTGGTCTTCGACGGTAAAGGCCATCTGTTTATTGGTCTGGGTGAGAACAACCAGCGTCCGACGGCGCAGGATCTGGATAAACTGCAGGGCAAAGTTGTGCGCCTGACGGAGGACGGCAAAGTGCCTGCCGATAATCCGTTTGTGAACACTCCCGGCGCACGGCCCGAAATCTGGTCTTACGGCATTCGTAATCCGCAGGGGATGGCGATGAACCCCTGGAGCGACACGCTATGGCTTAACGAGCACGGCCCGCGCGGCGGGGATGAAATCAATATCCCGGAGAAAGGCAAAAACTACGGCTGGCCGCTGGCGACGCACGGTATCAACTACAGCGGCCTGAAGATCCCGGAAGCCCAGGGCGAGCACGTCGAGGGAACGGAAAAGCCGCTGTTTGTCTGGAAAGTGTCCCCCGCCGTGAGCGGGATGGCGTTTTACAACAGTGACGTATTCCCGCAGTGGAAAAACACGCTGTTTGTCGGGGCGCTGAAGGAGAAAGACGTTATCGTGCTGAGCGTGGAGGGCAACACGGTCACCGAGAAGGGGCGAATTTTAGGTGACAGAGACCAGCGCATTCGCGATGTGCGGGTGGGGCCGGATGGGTATCTGTATGTCCTGACCGATGAGACGGACGGGCAACTGTTGAAAGTCAGCCCGTCCGGATCGTAATCACGTCACCGGGATCATCACCACGTGACGGTATGCCGGGCGCTCGCTCAGTTGCTTCAGCCAGCGCTCAAGATGCGGGCGCGGCGTCCAGGTAACGTCAATATTAGTCAGGTTCCAGATGAAGGGCGCAACGGCAATATCGCCTACGCCGAAGCGTTCGCCTGAGAACCACGGATGCTTCGCCAGTTCGTCGTCCATCATCGCAAACAGGTTTTCACAGGTGTCCTGAGCTGCATGAATGGCAGGATAGTCGCGGTCAGCTTCGGGGGTTCTGACAAGCCCCATCAGGATCACGCGGTGTGCGGGGGAGAGCGTCTGGTTTGCCCAGTCCATCCACTTTTCACCCTGAGCGCGTTGGGCCGGACTGTCCACCCACAGACGGCTCTGACCATACTGTGCCGCGAGGTAACGCACGATGGTGTTGGACTCCCACAGCGTCACGTCGGTTTCTTCGTCGCGCAGCAAGGGCACCAGACCGTTTGGGTTCATGGCCAGATAGTCGGCATCTTTATTTACCCCAAACTGTAACCCTGCCATCACCTGCTTAAACGGTAAATCCAGCTCCTCCAGTGTCCAGAGGACTTTCTTAACGTTGGTTGAATTGTTCCTGCCCCACAGCGTAATCATAGAAACTCCCGAAATAGTCAAACAACCTGAGATGTGAATCAACGCCAGCGATTTGCCATGGTGAGATAAACCTAACAATTACGCAACAGAAGACAAAAAAATCGCCTGAATCAAAGCGTATCTGAATGTTATTGCATAAACTTTAATAACTTTACCTTGGTTAGGTTTCTTTAACCGTTTTAGTGCGCTATTACTCATCGCTTCTTGCGACACGGTGATGTGACGTAATTTTTGAATGGACACTCGGGTGGCATTTATGACGCGAAAAATGACTTCTCTGCGCAGCCTGGCGGCAGGCTCTGCGCTCCTTTTCCTGTTTGTACCAACTCTCTACGCAGCGGAACAGGCTGCGCCCGAAGCGCCGCCTGTGGATGCGCGCGCCTGGATCCTGATGGATTATTCCAGTGGTAAAGTGCTGGCGGAAGGCAATGCGGATGAGAAACTTGACCCGGCAAGCCTGACGAAAATCATGACCAGCTATGTGGTGGGTCAGGCGCTGAAAGCGGGCAAAATCAAGCTTGACGATATGGTCACCATCGGGAAGGACGCCTGGGCGACCGGCAACCCGGCGCTGCGTGGGTCATCGGTGATGTTCCTCAAACCCGGCGATCAGGTGTCAGTATCTGATTTGAATAAAGGGGTCATTATCCAGTCCGGTAACGATGCCTGTATTGCGCTGGCCGATTACGTTGCGGGCAGCCAGGACTCCTTTATTGGCCTGATGAACGGCTACGCGCAAAAACTGGGCCTGACCAATACCACCTTTAAAACCGTGCACGGCCTTGATGCGCCGGGTCAGTTCAGTACCGCGCGCGACATGGCGCTGTTAGGCAAAGCGTTGATCCATGACGTGCCGGATGAATATGCCATCCACAAAGAGAAAGAGTTTACCTTCAACAAAATCCGCCAGCCGAACCGTAACCGTCTGCTGTGGAGCAGCAACGTCAACGTCGACGGTATGAAGACCGGCACCACGGCCGGCGCGGGTTATAACCTGGTCGCTTCCGCAACTCAGGGCGATATGCGCCTGATCTCGGTCGTGCTGGGCACCAAAACCGACCGCATTCGTTTTAATGAATCAGAAAAATTGCTGACCTGGGGTTTCCGCTTCTATGAAACCGTCACGCCCATTAAACCGGATGCCACGTTCATCAGCCAGCGCGTCTGGTTTGGTGACAAGAGTGAAGTGAACCTGGGGGCGGGTGAAGGCGGGTCGGTGACCATTCCCCGTGGCCAACTGAAAAACCTGAAAGCCAGCTACACCCTGACCGACAGCCAGCTCACCGCGCCGCTGAAAAAAGGCCAGGTGGTCGGGACGATTGATTTCCAGCTTAATGGCAAATCGATTGAACAGCGTCCGCTGATTGTGATGGAAGCGGTAGAAGAGGGCGGTTTCTTTAGCCGGATGTGGGACTTCGTCATGATGAAATTCCACGGATGGTTTGGCAGCTGGTTCAGTTAAGCCTCCATTGTCGGGTGGCATCGCGCCACCCGGCATGACCTCTGCACCTGACTCAGTACATCAACTTCACCTGCTGCGCTTTCGCGTAGGCCACGGTCTCTTCATCCGGACGGCAATCGCTGACGATGGCGTCAAAGCGCGACAGCTCACCCATTCTTGCCGGACGAACCTTGCCAAACTTGCTGTGATCGACCACCAGCACATGGTACTGCGCGGCGCTTAATGCCCAGTGCTTGACCGGCAACTCTTCCAGGTTAAAGCAGGTTGCTCCCTGACGGACAGTGACCCCCGCTGCGGAATAAAACGCGATATCCGGACATACGTTGCTGAGCGTATCCTGCAGATTCAGCGGCTTAAAGATGGCATTGCTGGCGTGAAACTCACCGCCACAGAGGATCACCCGGCACTCGGGTTTCTCCTGCAGTGCCAGAAAGGTATTCAGCGAGTAACACACCGCCGTAAACGGAATGCTGCTGTCGATCGCTTCGATTATCCACGGCGTGGTGGTGCCGCAGTCAAAAAAAAGTGTCTGATGCGGCTGCACCAGCGAGGCCGCAAGCCGGGCGGCTTTGCGTTTCTCTTCCACCAGGCGCGTCTTTTGGTCGCTGATCAGATAATGGCTGGCGCTACGCGGCTCAAGCACAATGTACCCGCCCAGCAGCACGACAGGCGCGCTCTCGCTGTTCAGATCCCGGCGAATGGTCATCTCAGAGACCCCGAGGAGACTGGCGGCTTCCTTAAGATGAAGCTTATCACTGCGCTTCAGCGCCTGTATCAGCTGAGCAATGCGGTCATCGCGACGTGTTTCCATAGTTCCTCGGGATAAAAAAGTGAACCCCCGCAGGGCGGGGGTTCAAGTGTAACCTGTCAGGCTGGGGTTAGTCACGTATCCAGCCTTTGCGGATCGGGATAGCAAAAAGGGTGCGATACAGATAAGACAGGCCGCGGTAGAGCGCTTCACCGAAGAGATTCCACAGGATCGCTGCGCTGACGCAGCCGATGAGACCGACCAGCAATCCCCCCACCATATCCATCGGCCAGTGGACGCCGAGATAAACGCGAGACCAGGCGATAGCCCCGGCCACCACCATCAGCACCGCACCCGACCACAGACGATGCCAGAACAGGAAGGCCAGCGCGAAGGTAAAGATAACCGTCCCGTGATCGCTTGGGAACGAGTCATCCGGGGCATGGTGCAGGAACGTATACCCCGCGTGGTCGACGAAGGGGCGGTCGTGCGGGAACGTCAGGCCCAGAATGTAGCTGACCAGCACGCTGATCCCGAGGGCCATCGCCATCTTAATTACCAGCTGACGCTGCGCCTTCACCTGGCTTCTCGGCCCCCACAGCCAGAGGATCGCCGCCAGCACCGGCACGATACTGATCAGATCTTTTGCCAGGAAGGTGGCGAAATCAATCATCCACTCTGGCGAGGCCGGAGTGGCGTTGATGAGATAAAACAGCTGGTAATTCAAATTCTCTAACATAGCGTTGTCACTCTTTAGCAAACCAGGTGGAGACCAGACCGTAGACCACCAACTGGGAAAACCAGACCCACCACCCAGCCCACAGGTTGTGAGAGAAAAAATGCGCCCCGCGCATGACCTGGCCGTAACCCATCGCCAGACCTAAAACGACGCCCAGTACGACGAAGCACCAGGCAAGACGCGGACGCTCGCGCCAGAAGGCAAAGAACAGTCCCATCACCATAAAGCCGCTGGAGGCATGACCGCCGGGGAAACAGCGCCCCGGACCGCTGTCAGCGGGAGCGGCACTGAACAGCGGATAAGAAACGGCCTTACCGCCATACTCCACCAGATCCCACGGGCAGCTGTGATGGCTTATGCTTTTCAGTACGCCAACCACCAGCGCGCCAAGCCCCATCAGCAGCGCGGCCGTGACCAGTCTCGCATTGCGCCTGAACGCGCCATAAATGAGCGAAACAGCACCTGCGGCGATGGCGATGTACTTCGCCAGTCGATGGTTCAGCAGGTCCAGCAGGTGGTCTTGCTGCAGTGGAAAACGGTGAGCAGCCGCGTCATACCATAAACCGGTGATCCATCTGTCGAGCGTTTCATCGCGTGATAGCCAGGTAAACAGCACGGCAAGGGCTATCAGTATTAAAAGCTGATAACCATAAAAGCGGGGCGGTAGACGGTAAAGTCGTTTTGTCTTATTTGTCTGTAAGTTAGACAATTCTGAACGGCTGGAAGTGGGTGCCATAATCCGGAGTCGTTGACGAGAAATGGGGCTATCATAAATCTGTCAACTTAAGGAAACCTTAAACAAAGACGATATGTGCTTTATTTCTGTTTCTTCTGGATAAATCACTATCTCGGGCCAGGGCATTTCATTACACTCGTCGCGATTTTGTCACGATAAAGAGATTGCATGTTAAACCGTTCTTCTTCTGGTTCACGTCTGGGTCGTCAGGCGTTGCTTTTCCCCTTATGTCTGGTGCTCTACGAATTCTCTACTTACATCGGCAACGATATGATCCAGCCCGGCATGCTGGCCGTTGTCGAACAGTACAACGCAGGGATCGAATGGGTACCAACCTCCATGACCGCCTATCTGGCTGGCGGCATGTTTTTGCAGTGGCTGTTAGGGCCGCTGTCGGATCGTATTGGCCGTCGTCCGGTGATGCTGACGGGCGTGGTGTGGTTTATCGTGACCTGCCTCGCCACGCTGCTGGCGCAAAATATTGAGCAATTTACCCTGCTGCGCTTCCTGCAGGGGGTGAGCCTCTGCTTTATCGGTGCTGTCGGGTATGCCGCCATCCAGGAGTCGTTTGAGGAAGCGGTGTGTATCAAGATTACCGCGCTAATGGCGAACGTGGCGCTGATCGCGCCCCTGCTGGGGCCGCTGGTGGGCGCTGCCTGGGTACACGTTGCGCCGTGGGAAGGGATGTTCGTGCTGTTTGCCGTGCTGGCCGCCGTCGCTTTCTTTGGCCTGCAGCGCGCGATGCCGGAAACCGCTACCCGTCTGGGTGAGAAACTGTCGCTAAAAGAGCTGGGCCGGGATTACAAAGAAGTGCTGAAGAACGGCCGCTTTGTGGCGGGCGCGCTGGCGACGGGGTTTGTTAGCCTGCCTCTGCTGGCGTGGATTGCCCAGTCGCCGGTCATTATCATCAGCGGCGAGCAGCTCAGCAGCTATGAGTATGGCCTGCTGCAGGTGCCGATTTTTGGCGCGCTGATTATCGGTAACCTGGTGCTGGCGCGTCTCACATCCCGCCGTACGGTGCGTGCCTTGATCATTATGGGCGGCTGGCCCATTGCTGCCGGGCTGGTTCTGGCGGCGGTCGCGACAGTGGTGTCGTCCCATGCGTATCTGTGGATGACCGCAGGATTAAGCGTTTACGCGTTCGGTATCGGTGTGGCGAATGCCGGACTGGTGCGCCTGACCCTGTTTGCCAGCGAGATGAGCAAAGGTACGGTGTCAGCGGCGATGGGCATGTTGCAAATGCTGATTTTCACCGTCGGTATCGAGGTGAGCAAACACGCCTACGCATTTGGCGGCAACGGTCTGTTCAGCCTGTTTAATCTGGCTAACGGCGTGCTCTGGGTTGGGCTTATCGTGGTGTTCCTGAAGGATAAACGCGTCGGGAATGCTTTACAGCCGTAAGCCGTTTTCCCTCTCCCGGCGGGAGAGGGCCATGGTGGCGTCAATGAAACGGCGCTTCGCCGTTCAACACCTTATCAATTACATCCAGCACGCCTTCGTCGTTATTGTGCGGGGCTTCAAAGCGCGCCACCGCCTTAATATGCGGCCTGGCGTTTGCCATCGCAAAGCTGAACCCTGACTGGCGCAACATTTCTACGTCATTCCCGCTATCGCCAAAAGCCACCACTTCGCTGTCATTAATGCCCCAGCGCTTTTGCAGTATTCGCAGACCGTTGGCTTTATGCACCCCGGGGATGATGAGGTCGATACTGCCGTGGCCGGTCGTGACGGGCACCATAATGTCGTTCAGCTTTTCGTGCAGCATCGCCTGAATACGCGGGATGTCGTCGTCAGAGACGTTAAGCCCGAATTTGAAGAAAATATCGTTCAGGTTGCCGAAATCACTCACCATTTCGAGACGGTGGTAGTACTTTGCCGCGATATCCTTAAAGCCGTCGTCATAGTGCTTCAGCGTATAGGCGCTGCTTTTTCCGCAGGCGATAATCTCAATGCCCGGCACATCGTTTAACACGGCGGCAACGGTGTCGAAGTGCGTCTTCGACAGTTCACCGTTAAAGACATCTTCCCCGGCGCTGACCACCCAGCCGCCATTTTCCGCGACAAACGCAATTTCATGGGCAATCTCCGGGAAAAAGGAAATCAGCTGGTAGTACTGGTTGCCGCTGGCAACCGCAAAGCGAATGCCTTGCGCTTTCATTCGTGCATATTGCGCCAGAAAACGCGGGCGGTTATAGGTTTTGGCATCGCTCAGAAACGTGCCGTCCATGTCGACGGCGATCAGTTTAACGCTCATATCCCTTCTCCAGTGTCGTTTGTTCCGTTTCCGGCTTCGCTACCGCACGCGCTACCAGCGCTGCGATGATCACTAACCCTAACACCACCAGCATGGCGCTGCGCAGCCCGTAGTGCTCACCGAGGAAGCCGAGCAGCGGTGGCCCCACCAGGAAGGCGAGGTAGCCCGTGGTGGCCACCACGCTGACGCGGGTCGGTGCATCCGGACCAGTGTCGCTGGCGGCTGAAATGGTGAGCGGGAAGCCAAGCGATGCCCCCAGACCCCAGAGGATCACCGACACGCCGGCAATCCAGTCCACGTCCACAAAGATGATCATCGCAATCCCCAGCCCGCCCAGCAGGGCGCTGGCACGCACCACCGCCACGCGGCTGTAGCGGTCAATAAACCAGCCGCCGGTAAAGCGCCCAACGGTCATCCCGAGGGTGAAACCGGCGTAGATCAGGGAGCCGGAGGTTGGACTAAAACCGTGGCCGTCAACCATCAGCAGCGGCAGCCAGTCGTTAGCGGACCCTTCCGCAAAGGCCATCGCCAGCACCACCACGCCGATCAGCATCAGCTGAATGTCGCGGTAAAACGGCAGCCCTTTTTCCGCGGTGGCGTGTTCGTCAGAGGTGTTCTTGCCGGTGCCGTCAGGGATCGCCCGGATACCGGTCAGAATGGGGATAATACATACCAGTGCGGCCAGCAGAATATGCAGGTTCGCGGCGACGCCCGAGGCCGTCAGCGCCATCCCCACACCCGCCCCGGCCAGCGTGCCAAGGCTGTAAAAGCCATGCATCATCGGCAGTACGGTTTTATTCATCTCACGTTCAACCGATGCCCCTTCAACGTTAATGGCCACTTCAGCGGCACCGAAGCTGCCGCCAAACACCGTCAGCCCAAGGGCAAACAGCACCGGCGAGGCAAGCCACAGCGCCACGCTCAGCACCAGCATCCCGAACACGGCACAGCACATGGTGGTGCGGATGACCGCCCGTGTACCGAAGCGTTTGACAAGCCACGCGGAGCACAGAATACCGCTCATAGAGCCTATTGACAGGCCAAACAGCACGATGCCCATCTCGGCCGTTGAGACAGATAAAATATCGCGAATGGCCGGGGTACGCGTGGCCCATGAGGCCATCAGCAGACCGGGAATAAAGAAGAACATAAACAGCGCCCACATGCGCAGCTGCAGAGTTCTACGGGGGGAGGTCAGAGTCATTGAAGTTAGCACCGGAAGTACAACAATAGCGACAACACTAGCAAGTTTGTGTACATTTGTACACAAACCACGTGGGGAATTTATGAGCAGAGCACCGAACGATCCTCAACGCCGGGAGAAGATCCTGCAGGCGACCCTGGACACCATTGCAGAGCACGGTATTCATGCCGTGACGCACCGGAAAATTGCCACCTGCGCGGGCGTGCCGCTGGGGTCGATGACCTACTATTTTGACGGCATGGAGTCGCTGCTGGAAGAGGCCTTTACGTGGTTTACCCGGCAGATGTCGCAGCAGTATCGGGATTTCTTCGCCGGCGTGACCGGGCCAGAAATGGCGTGCGAATCCATCACCACGCTGATCCACAGTTCGCAGGTCACGACGCCGCAGAATATGGCGCTGATGTACCAGCTCTATGCCTTTATGCACCGCAGTGCGGCGCTCAAAACGGTAATGCAGGACTGGATGAAGATGAGCCAGACCACGCTTGAGCAGTGGTTCGACCCGGTGACCACCCGCGCGCTGGATGCCTTTATCGAAGGGATGACGCTGCACTTTGTGACCGACAGAGCCCCGCTCACCCGGGAGGAGATCCGGGCGATGGTCGGCAGGATAGCGGGCGAGAGCGGACGTTAGATTGTGGTCGCGCCGGCCGTCATGTTTACCGTTGTTCCCGTGATGGCACCGGCTGCATCTGACGCCAGAAACGCGATGGTGTCTGCCACCTGCTCCAGCGTCGGCAGGCGATTCAGCATCGTGCTCTGTGCCGCGCCCTCCAGAAACTGCTCCACGGTGATGCCCATCGCCTGCGCCTTGATGGCGAACAGGTCACCCACACAGGAACCGGCCTGAACCGCGTCGGCTATCGCATGCGAACGCACGCACAGGACGCGAATATTCTTTGCCCCCAGCTCCGCCGCAAGCGCACGGGTTAACGCTTCCGTTCCCGCGCAGCCAACGATATGCCCGAGATGTCCCGGCATCGCCATATTTGCAGCCGGAGCAACGACGGTGATAAGCGTTCCGGCACGCTCACCGCCCATATGGGGTGCGACAGCTTTGGCGATGTTGAAATAGGCGGCCAGAAAAGGGTCGAACCCCTGTCTGAATTCACTGATCGTTAATGCGTCGAGGCGTTTACCCTGGTCGTGCATAAAGCCCGTGGCATTCACGACGATATCAATGCCGGCAACGTCCGGGAGCGTCGCGTCGGCATCGAGAGCATCGAAAACAAACAGCCGGGCTGACCCGCCAGCGGCGTGAATGCGGTTAGCGACGTGCTCCAGCCTGGCCTGATCGCGTGCCGCGAGGTAGACCGTAGCCCCTTCACGGGCGAGCGCGTACGCAGTGGCGCTGCCAATAGCGCCGCTGCCACCAAAGATAACGGCGGTTTTATTTTTGAGACTCATACCTGCATCCCCTCACCAGACCGGTCCATCAAATTATGGGTCGGGTGACGGCGGATGCAACTCCGCCACGGGGCAGGGTATGTGGCTGACAAGACTTACGGCATCACTATCAGCAGATTAGCTGCCGGAGATTTTTTTTCCGCTGGCGTCCACCACCGCTTCGCCATCTTCTTTCGTAAACGCCCCTTTCTGTGCATCAGGCAGGATATCGAGTACGACTTCGGAAGGGCGGCACAGGCGAGTGCCCAGCGGCGTCACCACGATCGGACGGTTAATCAGGATCGGATGCTGCAGCATAGAATCGATAAGCTGGTCGTCGGTAAACCGGTCCCCGGCGAGGCCCAGCTGTTCATAAGGTTCGACATTTTTGCGCAGCAAATCCCGCACGGAAATCCCCATCTCAGCAATCAGTCTGGTCAGTTCATCACGAGACGGTGGGTTCTCGAGGTACAGAATAATTTCGGGTTCAGTGCCGCTGTTGCGGATCATCTCCAGCGTGTTGCGCGAGGTGCCGCAGGCTGGATTGTGGTAAATGGTGATATGGCTCATATCCGTTACTCATTACAGTGTGAAGGAGAGACGTAACGCCAGCGCGGCGAGCGTCACAAACAGAACCGGCAACGTCATGATGATGCCTGTCCGGAAATAATAGCCCCGGGTGATCGTCATGTTTTTCTGCGCCAGGACATGGAGCCAGAGCAGGGTGGCCAGGCTGCCGATAGGCGTGATCTTCGGACCCAGGTCGCAGCCAATCACGTTGGCATAAATCATCGCGTCCTTAATCACACCCGATGCCGTGCTGCCATCGACAGAGAGTGCCCCAATCAGGACGGTCGGCATATTGTTCATTATGGATGACAGGAACGCCGTGATGAACCCGGTACCGAGCGTGGTGGCCCACAGGCCATGTCCGGCGAGGAGATTGAGTACCCCTGACAGATACTCCGTCAGCCCGGCATTGCGCAGGCCATACACCACCAGGTACATCCCCAGCGAGAAGATAACGATCTGCCACGGTGCGCCACGAAGCACTTTTCCCGTATTAATGGCATGCCCGCGCTTTGCAACGGCAAACAAAATCAACGCGCCTGCTGTCGCGATAGCACTGACCGGAATGCCGAGCGGTTCAAGTACAAAGAACCCGACAAGGAGCAGTAACAGAACAATCCAGCCCGTTCTGAAGGTTGGAAGATCGTTAATCGCGCGGGAAGGCTCGCGGAGTTTTGACAGGTCGTATGCCGGCGGAATGTCCTTTCGAAAGAACAGATGCAGCATCACCAGCGTGGCCGCAATCGCGGCGAGATCCACGGGGATCATCACCGAGGCGTATTCGCTGAACCCCAGCGAGAAGAAGTCTGCCGATACGATATTCACCAGGTTCGAAACGATCAGCGGCAGGCTGGCAGTGTCGGCGATAAATCCAGCCGCCATGACAAACGCCAGCGTGGCCTGCTTGCTGAACCCGAGGGCGAGCAGCATGGCGATAACGATGGGCGTGAGGATAAGCGCCGCGCCGTCGTTGGCAAAAAGCGCCGCAACGGCCGCACCCAGCAGAACGATATACGTAAACAGCAACCGGCCCTTGCCATTACCCCAGCGGGCCACGTGCAGCGCCGCCCACTCGAAAAATCCGGACTCATCAAGCAGCAGGCTGATGATGATGACGGCGATAAACGTGGCCGTCGCGTTCCAGACAATATTCCACACCTCCGGTATATCGTTAATGTGGATCACGCCGCTGACCAGCGCCAGTACAGCACCTATCGTGGCGCTCCAGCCGATACTTAACCCTCTGGGCTGCCAGATGACCAGCACCAGTGTAAACAGAAAAATTGCCCCAGCCAGAAACATCGTGAACTCCGTTATATCTGTTTTTATGAATGTGTTTTAACACGCGCCCGGAAGACGATTTTTCAGCTTTGCGCGGGTCTCTTCGCGCAAGCAGTTCCAGCTGTTGTCAATCACGGTGGCAGCCCATGCCGGCATAATGGGGGACAAACGGTAATAAACCCATTTCCCCTCCCGGCGATCGCTCACCAGCCCGGATTCACGCAGCAGTGCCATATGGCGCGATACCTTGGGCTGTGATTCAGCCGTGGCGGAACAGAGATCGCAGACGCACAGTTCCCCGGCTTCGCGCAGAAGCATGACGATGGACAGGCGGGTCTCGTCAGAGAGGGCTTTGAAAAGTTGGACCGGATGTAGCATCGGCTTTCCTGCGGTTGGTTATATATATGGTTAAGCATATATGTTTGGGTGGAAAGAGGGAAGGCGGAATGTTGAAGAGGGGAATTTCAGGCAACAAAAAACCCATTTATATAAATGGGTAAATAAAAACAATGATTTATAATTATATCAATGGCTTAAATTGGTGGTAAGGTGGGATTAAGGGTGAGCAGTGCCAACGGGTGCCGCCATTTTGTCGCCATTTTGCATTGTAGCTAGCGGGTTGAGCTTTAACGCAGTTTCAAGGTGATCTGGCGCGAGGTGGGCATAACGCATAGTCATTTTTATATCGTGATGTCCCAGAATTTTTTGAAGGGCGAGTATGTTTCCCCCGGACATCATAAAGTGAGCTGCAAAGGTGTGGCGGAGAACATGTGTTAGCTGGCCACGCGGCAGGATGATGGAAGTTTTATCCATCACTGAAGCAAATTGAAAATAGTAGTCATCAAAAAACTTGAACCCTTTGAGCGCCGTGATCTCTTCATATAGTTCCCTGCTTATAGGGATGCTTCTATTTTTCTTTCCTTTCGTTCTGGTGAAAGTGATGCGGTACTTCGTAACCTGCGACCTTGTCAGATTGACTGCCTCTCTCCATCTTGCCCCTGTACTGAGGCAAATCTTCACTACCAGTGTCAACAGCTTGTTTTGACGCTGGCAGTCATACAGAAGCTCTGCAATTTGATCATGTGTCAGCCAAGCCATCTCCTTTTCAGCAATGGTAAATTTGCGCATGTTTTCTAACGGATTGGGCTGCACCCATTCACCCAAGCGAATCAGTTCGTTAAAAGCCCCGCTTAGGTAGCTTTGTTCTAAGTTAACTGTTACTGGGCTGGCACCCTTTTTCCATTTTTCGCTGAAGTATATTTCTCCCGTTAAGCGTTTATCACGGTAATGGGCAAACATTTTTGATGTAAGAGAAGTGGCCAGTGGATTACCAAGTGCCTCAACTATTAGAAGCAATTTTTCGTAAACATGCTCTCCAGCTGATAAAGAGGCTCCGTGCAGTTTGTACCAAAGTTGAACAATCTCTTTAAGAGTTCTGCGATCAAGAGCCTCCCCCAACCACGGTTTGGCTACTGATTCATCCATAGTATGTCGTTCAAAGGCAAGAGCTTCACCCTTAGTCGAGAATTGCTTACGAACACGTCTCCCACTTCGGCCTGCGGGGTAACATTCACAAATCCATTTTCCAGTGTCTAGTTTTCGTACTGTCATACACACCTCTTAAAACTGTCACTCTCAGTTTACTGGATGTGCATACAGTATCAATGTTTGTTTCCTGCAAGTTCATACATGCTGAATGTCATCGATAAAGCTTATCGTTTCTCTTAAACTCGGAGATAACTCATACGCGCGCGTAATATCCCAGTGTTCACGAATAAAGGAACATAAAAGTGTATTGTACGATAAACCCATTTTTGCCGCAGCTCCCTGCTTAGGTGGTATCCCTTTTTTGATGTTACTATCCCGTGATTGCCTTGCGAGATTTATTATTTTTTCTTTAGGGTCTAATAATAACTCTGGTTCTCGGTCAATTTTATCTTTTGAAACTGCGAGGAATTTACTCAATCCTTCTCTGTCTGCTAAAAGCCAACTCTCGATTTCGCGCACAGGTACGATGATTTTGAGTTTTTCATCTTTATTTTTAATTTGTCCTTCAATATTGTTTTTAAACTCCTGTAAATCATTCTTGTTGTCTAGATCTAAAACCAAAAGAACATAATGGCTGTTGGCTAGTGCGTTAAATTTATCAAGGTTGCTGGTTAAGTAGCCACAACCTCTCTTACCGAGGCTGCAACGAATTCTAAATCTTTCTTTAGAGGCAATGATTTTAGTCATAGCCTCTTCGGTTAAAATATCCTCAGTAGCAATTGATATATCCATTTTTACTAAATTCCAGCTATTTTACTAATGTTGTTAGGAGTAGTTAGCGGAAGCATGATTTCTGCGGGCGAAAAACCAGCGCGCATGGCTTCTAACTCTTCATCATTAGGGATTCTTGCTGTTGTACCGTTTTCAGATGCCATGAATAAAATTATATTGTTTCCATCGATATTATTACTCAGCAATGAAGGGCTGTGAGTGCTAATTATAATTTGCTTTTGATTCCTTGCCCCTTTAAGAGTATTTTCAATTATTTCGGGGATGAATCTAACAATCTCACTGTTAAGTGATAGTTCAGGCTCTTCTAATAGAAGCAATTGACGCTTTTCTAATAGCGACCACATGAGGCCTATCAAACGCAGAGTACCATCCGAAAACTGTTCTTCTTTTTGCCAGCCAGCGTTTGGCCGCCAGTGCTCGTAGCGTGCTTCAAGATGGGGTTGACCCGACTCATCACGTTCAAATCTTAATTCTTTAAATTGAGGAACTGCAATGGATAAACCGGCTTGAATTTTTTTAAGCCACGCATCTCTTGTCCGTGTCTGAGTGTTTGCCAGTCGGTCCAGAAATCCTTGGCCAAACGGGTCATCTTCAACTTTATTAACACCGATCTCTTTTGCATATTTCAGCAACTGAGGAACGATATGTAAATAAGTCACAGAAGAGAAGTAATCAGATACGACTCTGAATTGCTTGTTAGCTAAAATCTGCTCGAGATGAGTTTGTGTGAGTTGTACTGAGTCACCATCATCTTGTTTATTTGGTCTAGCTAAAATCTCTTTTCCGTCTTTATAGACATTTTCTCTAGTTACGTTGATTAACTGCTTTCCACGCCCCGAAGCCTTAAATATAAGTTCATATATCCATTCTACTCCATCATCATCGAAGTATAAGGTTATACCAACCTCTGTATCATTTCGAGCCTGTAAGCAACGAAGTTTAGTTATACCACCTCTGTCATTTACGGCTTTTTGTAAGCCACCACCATCACGACATATATCACTCATAAAACGAAAAACATCAAGAAAATTTGATTTGCCGACAGCATTGGGGCCGATAATATAGACTCTGTCATGAAGAGGGACATCGATGTTTCTGAAGTTCTTCCAGTTTTTCAACTTCAAACGTGTGATATTCATATTTATTCCCCCACTAATAATTTAGCGGAAACTTTTCCTGTGATTAATATTTCAGACAGTTTTACGTCAATGGTTAATTTACCGTAATCTATCTTAACCTTATTATCAGGTAATCGTATTAAATTTTTTATTGACGATTTCCCATCTATAGAAATCAGCCATTCGCCATCCATAACGTCTAGTTGACCAGTATCGATCAAGAATGAGTCTTTTCCATCTTGAATTAAGGCTGGCTGCGTAAGATTGCTAGGAATCAGCACCTTGTCGAACATTACGCTACCAGCTTCATAAAGAATGCCGTCAATAATTTTTTTCATGGGCATATGCAATACGTCTGAATGCGCATGCTCAAACTTTGGCCCTATGCCAAATGTTAGCCACTGTAAGGACGCTTTAGTTTCCAGTGCGCATTGAATCACCCAGTCCGCTGGAAATGAGTCGCGCATATACCTTGTCGCCAGGCTGCTTTTTGAAACGCCTAATTGTTCACACAATGCCTGTCTCGTTGTGAAGCCATAGGCCTCAACCATTCGTTCGATGGCACCTTTACCGCCACTAGTTAAATCCATGGGTTTCATCCTGTGAACTTTAATGTTGACGATTTCATAATGTGATCATATAGTCATCTCGATTTCAAAAAGTGACTCTTCACAGTTCGTCAATGCTAAACACTTTAAAAGAGAGATGTTGCACTATGACTCAGCATATTTCAATCACCTTGGCCGTACCCTCGATCTCTGTCGAAAAGTACAGTGAACTCACTGGATTATCTATCGATACGATCAATGACATGCTTTCCGATGGACGCCTTAAACGCCACCGTCTTCGTAAAGATAAAAAGCGCGAGAAAGTGATGATCAACATCGCAGCTATGACTATTGACGCGCTAACTGATTGCAATGTGACATTCAATTGATGTGATTTTGAGACATAGAGGAATCGCTGACTATGTTTGATTATCAGACTTCTAAACATGCACATTTTGATGCAGCTTGCCGAGCGTTTGCGCTGTCGCACAATCTGGAAGATGTGGCCGCTGCCGTTGGTATGCGTCCGCAGATCCTGCGCAATAAGTTGAACCCGATTCAACCGCATCGCCTGACCTGTGACGAGCTACTGGCTATTACAGATTACACCGAAGATGCGCGTTTACTGGATGGGATGCTGGGGCAGATTAACTGCCTTCCGTCCGTTCCGGTCAATAACGCCACTGAAGCGAACATGCAGTTTTGCGCATTAAGCGCCACCGCAAACGTGGGTGCGATCGCTGGGGAAGCCGTTTCTACTGAGCACATGTCCGCCGCGCGCCGCACACAAATTCTTGAACGTGCCCGTGATGCCATCCGTTCCCTTTCCGTTCTGGCTTATACCGTTGAAAGCCGCCTCCAGTCTGCGCCGGTTCTTGCTGCTGCCGTCGATATCGTGACTACCAGCGCCAGCAGCATGATGTGAGGGATAACCATGAAAGCGTTCGTTACCTACCTGCAAAAAGAATCTCCGGCCATACAGCTGGCCAGCGGGTCAACGGGTTGGCTTGAACTGCCAAATGGCCAACGCTGGAACCCTGGCCACCAGTACAAATTCAATGCCCGTTCGTCTCGTCGTCCATGGTGGTTTCGTTTGTTCGGGATTATCAGGGGGCGTTATGGCCATTAGCGAAAAGCAGCAGGAAATTGGTCTGAAGTGGCTGGGGAATATCCGCCGTAAATACTGGAGTGAGAAAAGCGAAGCCGCCGAATGGTGGGACAAATTAACTCCTGAATGGCGCGGGGTTGTTTTACATGCGGCCGCAGTTGCTTCCGGGATGGACGTTTTCAAAGCCCATCTGAGCAAATGCTACTGGTCAGAGTTATTCGAACGCCTGGACTACCGGGCAATGATTCAGCTGCGCCAGGGCATATCCAGGGCGCGTCTGACGTTTGAAGGGTTCGGGAGTCTGAGCGACAGCGATTTTTCAAAGCGCAGCGCTAACCGCCAGGTGAAAAAGGCACATCCGATCCACAGCAGTAATGGCGTGCAGATGATTATCGCGCCTCATATCGTTCATAAGATGCAACAGCAGGAGAATCATTAATGTCCATTATCTCTGTAAACGCCAAAGAACTGGGACAGGAGCTGGCTGCGTGGGGTGTTCCACACAATTACGCCATTCTCTTTCTTGAGAAAAGTACCGTTAAAAATGGCCGTGTGGCATTACATCCGTTTTTCTTTAACGACACCGAGCACATGACAAACAAACGCCACTGGCTGGCCGTGAATGTTGCGTACTGGTGCTGTGTCTATCGTGAAGCGGAAAGCCAGTACCAGCAGGTTGAAGCGCTGGCTGGCATTCGTTCCATGTATTACATCGCCGGGTCATTGGGTGCCGGGGAAGTCAAAGCGCTGATCCAGGAGTGGTGGCGCAATACCTATGAGCTGCATCAGATACCCGCGCCGAGCTACTCAGCCGCGCCCGTTACCGTCTCTTTCCACTAATTAACTGCCTGAATTTTTGGCCATCCCTGCGGTGGCCGGGGATTCTTTTGCCCTGAGGAAACATAAATGCACATGACTCGTCAGAATTTACCCGCAACAGAATCAGGTATTGACCTGATGGCAATGCTTATTAAAGCCACGCAGGAGGGGAAGGTTGCAGCGGCTGATCTGTGTTCCACCCGTTTGGATAAGCTGGCCACCTTTGCCGCTAATGAAGGGCTAAGCGCTGCGGAAATCGTAGAGCTGATCCGTGAAGAGGCGGCGGCCATTTGCAGCAAAGGCGGTGCAGCGTGGCAGTAAAAACCCCTCTTAAATGGGTGGGCAGCAAAGTCCGCCTTATGCCGCAGCTGCGTGGCCACCTGCCTGAAGGTAAACGCCTGGTGGAGCCGTTCGCGGGTTCATGCGCTGTCATGATGAATACGGACTATGACGAATACCTGATCGCTGACCTGAACCCGGATTTAGTCAATCTGTATAAGGCGATGGCCTACCATACCGACGCGTTTCTAATGGAGCTTGAAGCCCTGTTTTCTGCCGGGGCGTTAGGTGAACAGGAGAGTCGCGCTATTTTTTACTATGCCGTCCGGGATGCGTTCAATCTGTCAGGAAAGGCTCTCGGCTCAGAGAGCGTAGAGGCCGCCGCCCGTTTCATGTACCTGAACCGCCACGGCTTTAACGGGCTTTGCCGTTATAACCGCCGTGGCCAGTTCAATGTCCCATTCGGGAAGTACAAGAAAAACTATTTCCCACTAAATGAAATCCGCGCATTCGCTGAAAAGGCGAAGCGCGCGACGTTCATCACCGCACATTACTCCGAAACGCTGGCGCTGGTTCGTGCCGGGGATGTGGTCTATTGCGATCCACCTTACCTGACGGAATCAGGGAATTTCACCTCATACACAGAAAACGGCTTTTCACATCTTGATCAGGGGCGACTGGCCAGAAAGCTGCGCCGCCTTACTGAGTACGGCGTGAGTGTTGTTGCGTCAAACAGCGATCTGGAGATGGTGCATTACCTTTACGCCGGATTTGAGGCCGTAAAGGTAAACGCTCCCCGCAGTGTTGGTGCCGCAGCTGCAAGCCAGAAATCTGCCGCAGAGCTGATCCTGAAATCACCAGTTTCAACAGCTTCCAGCGCTGGGGTGGTGGCGAAATGATGACTGAACCCATGACCGGGCTGTATGCGCTGACGGTATTTGCGGCTTTTATCTTCTTTTCCTGGGAAGAGCGTCGGGACGTGGAGACTTCAGATGATGCTGACTTTATTTTGGTCGCAATCTCTTCCCTCGTCTGGCCTGTACTGGTGGCGGTTTGTGCCACTGCTTACATGATTAATGCCTGGAAGAAATGGGTTAATCGTGGCTGATCTGTCTCTTGCTGGCCAATATCATGCCGTCGATGCCTGGCGGCGTGATACTTTTGCGCCCGGAACGCCAGCGAATGCGACGATCACAGAGCGCCGTTTGTGGGCGGTAAACCCACAGGATTATGAGTGGCGCTCACAGTTCCTTCATGAGATACCCGACTGGTTAGCCGGGTATTTTGGCAACCGTTACGAAAAGCTGTTTGCTGGCCGTGACGGCCGCCGCCGTGCCAATACATTCCTGCGCAAAACAATCGGTGAGAATGTATTGCCACGTCTGCGGAAAGTGGCTGCGCGTTACCAGCTGGCCGCTGATGTAAGCGACCTCCCATTTGGAAAGTCATTGCAGCGCTTGCCGTCGCTTGACCGTACCGATCTCAAAAAGCTGTCTGGCCAGGTCTCTGGCTGGATAGCTCAGATGTTTTATGACTTCACCGACACGCTGAAGGGTAAACCCAAAGACGAAAGGGAAATGCGCCAGCGCACGCTGGAGGCTTACCGCAACCTTTGTTCGCTTTCCCTCATGCTGAACAATCAACCGCCTTACTGGGCAGAACATGAAGCCAATGATGGCCACCTGGAAACCCGAAAAGCGGAGTCCGGGATTTTGCGTCTCATGGCACCGGAATGGTGGTATCAGCGCCTGAAGCGTGCCCGTGATCTGCAACGTGAACATCTGTCCATCGCCGTTGGCCAGGTGCAGAAATCTGCAAGCGCCTACGTATCACGTAAAACCCTGGGCGAATGGATTGAACAGAAGAAACGTAATCTGGAGTTCTTCAAAAAGTTTGATCTGATGGACGATGAGGGCAACCGCATTGCGCTGGACAGCATGGTACACCGCAGCGTTGCTAACCCGGCCATCCGTCGCTGTGAACTGATGGTGCGTATGCGCGGGTTTGAAGATATCGCCAATGAACAGGGGCTGGCTGGCGAGTTTTACACGATCACTGCTCCTTCACGTTATCACGCGGTACACAGCAAAGGCGGCTTTGTGTCTCAGTGGAACGGATTAAGCCCACGGGACACGCAGCGTTATTTATGCAACGTCTGGGCAAAAGCACGCGCGGCGATCTCCCGTGCCGGTATTCATGTGTTTGGCTTTCGCGTGGTTGAGCCACACCACGACGGGACACCGCACTGGCATATGTTGCTGTTTATGCACCCGCATGATGTTGAGGCGGTGCGCGATATTCTTTGCTATCACGCCCGGATTGCCTATTCAGAAGAGCTTCAGACACCCAACGCGCTTAAGGCGCGTTTTCACGTTGAGCCTATCGATCCCGCTAAAGGGTCGGCAACGGGCTATATCGCTAAATACATCTCAAAAAATATCGACGGGTTTGCGCTCGATGGCGAACAGGATGAAGAAACCGGGGAGAACCTGCGTGATATGGCTAAGTCTGTATCGGCATGGGCATCCCGCTGGCGGATCCGCCAGTTCCAGCAGATTGGTGGTGCGCCTGTGACCGTCTGGCGGGAACTGCGGCGCCTGGGTGATCAGCGCCTGACTGATAGCCGCATGGATGCGGTGCTGGCGGCGGCAGATGTTGGGGACTGGGCTGCCTATACCCAGTTGCAGGGCGGCGCACTGGTTGCGCGTCGTGATCTGGTTGTTCGTCTGGCCTATGAAATCACTGAGCAGGGTAACGAGTACGCCGAAGATGTTCAGCGCGTGCAGGGTATCTATTCGCCTTCGATTCCTGATTCCGAAGTTTGCACCCGTCTGATCAAGTGGCAGAAGGTTGCGAAGTTGGCCGAAGCGCCAGCGGAGGCGGGTTTTTCAGGCGGCAACGCCGCCCCTTGGAGTTCTGTCAATAACTGTACGGAGGGAGGAACCCGGAGACGGTTAAAACTGGAACTGAACCAGCGAGGGTTTGCCGGAACGGATGAAGAAATCGACATTCTGAAGCGGGGGGGCGGTCTCAAATTTGGCCGATCTGCCCTGATTTACAGGGAAGGGAGGTTGCAGGAGAAACGGAACAATCCGGAAGATGAGCAATGGCCAGGCTGGCAGTAATAGCCTGTAAGTGTGTGATATGTAAAACGTAAATTGTTGCTGGTGTGAATAAAAAAATTCACAATTAATGCTTTTGAGTGTACTGTATGTTTATACAGTTGTTTGCGTGGGAGGATACTGTGCAGGATTTATTTTTTGAAACCGTTGCCTTTCAACGGATCGCTTTAGTTGCAAAACTTATGGCAACCGCTGACTGTTCTGAAGATGAAAAGGATGTGGCGCTGGCCTGGCTTGGAGAGATGACGCAGGAACTGGGAAGGAAGCTGGATCAGTATGAAAAAAAACACCCCCAAAATGGGGGCGATTCAGGCGGCAGGGGCGGCTTTCAGTAAATCCAGAGCCATTTGCTTCTGGTCGGGTGACAAATTTTTGAGCAATGTTTGCACCAAAGAATCACCCGTTTTAGCGCTGGGGCTGAGAGTGTGGGAAAACGTCAAATTCATAACAAAAGTGTGCCCACACTCCACATCAGCACAGGCGCAGTAAATGTCTGCAATCTGGCGGTGCTTCCGGTTAGTCTTGCGAATCACAGCCTTTGAGCCACATTCAGGGCATTCAATTTTCAGGACTCTCATATTCCGCTCTCCAGCTGTTAAATAATGCCTGGATTTTAGCCTTTTTTGTCTCATGCTGCACCCTTCTCCGTTGTTTCCGTTGCGAAATTCAGATGCAGGTGGCGCGGGATTTCCGGATCGCTGTTGATGGCCATCGCCAGGCGGCGCTGAATGGGCAAGACTTCATTCTTTTTGTAGGTGCGTTCAACCTTTTCCGGGTCGCCCAGTCCGGCAGTGTTCTGCGGAACGATACCCGCCAGCCCGGCCGGGAAGCGGTGCGCGTTCAGAATGTCCTGGGCGCTGATGTTCTTCACACTCGCAAACTCATCTTTGGCCGAAATATCCCCCATCTCAATAAACTTGATCGCGTCCCCGTCGCCGCCAGGGATGTTCACCAGGATGGTGGAGAAGTTGCCGATCCCCTTGCTGTCCCGCAGCTGCTGTTCAATCTCCTCCTCCATCTCGTCCGTCATGCTGGGGTCACGGGTATACAGAATGCCGCCCGTGTGTGCGCCGTTGTGGTAGTAGCGACGGCGAAAAATAACCGCCTCACTGTTCAGCAGGGCAGAATGAACGCCGCCGATGTAGTCCGGCAGACCATAGATGTGCTGCTGCGGGTCGTACATCTTGATGAAAATAATATCGTCAGGCGGGAACGCCAGCGGCTCGCCTTCCTGTAAAACCACGTAATCCCCTGGCACAGTCTCCGCGTTTTCTCTCTCCTTTCGTCGGCGGAGATAAAGTCCCGGCAGCGGCTGAAGCCCGATCACGTCTCCCCAGCCATTACGGACTTTGGCCACGGCGATATCACCAAAGGTCAGGTAGTCAAAAACAGCTGCCTCCAGCTCGTCGAACGTCAGGCCGCCACCCTGATAGTCCGCCGTCACCATGTTTTTACGGGCGTGGATAATCCCGCCGTGCTGGCCGTTCAGGTTGATAAGCTGCGCCAGTGCCAGGCGGTCAATCGGCTGGGTATAGTGATCAGCGGCGTTGTCGTACCAGATTTCCCGGTAATCGGTTCCGGTTGTCAGTACCGGTTCTGGTTTACCGAAGCTGATAATGCTCATTTTTTTTGATTTGTCGCCGCGCTGCTCGCGTTTCACAAAGCGTTTCTTTTTGCTCATGCTGCCTGTTTCCTTACACCCCAGCGGGATTTTGGTTTGTTTTCGTAGTTAAGTGGTTCGTTATGCAGGGCGTGGGTGATTGCCCAGAATGCCTCAGCGTGGCCAGTGTCCTGGCTGCGGTCTGCAACAAAGGTCATTGCGTTACCGCTTTGCGTGGTTGTGCGCCGCACTGACATAAAGCTGGCGGGGATTTCCTTCAGGTTTTTGTCCCACTCGATACGCTGGCTTTCCACCACGTCTGCGGCCTTCAGTACCAGCTGGTTTTTGGTGTTCATGTCGTAGCGGATCGGGACAACAACTTTCATGGCAAAGTGCTGGATATTGTCAAACACCCCCTGGCCGATCCCGGTCACGTCCACGCCCAGATAAGTGAAGTTGTACTGGTCAAACAGCTTTTCGATCTGCTTTGCCTGGTAGCGGAAGTTCATGCCCTTCCAGTAAATAACCTTCAGCACGCGGAATTTTTCCACGGCAAACATTGGCGGGGCGACAATCACAAAACACGACAAATCACCGCTGCGTGCCGGGTCAAATCCTCCCCAAACTGGCCTGTCCCCAAACGGCCGTTTTGCGTCCGGGTCGTGATCCTGCCAGGTGTCCACCTCCACGCCGCACGCTTCCAGGTCGGAAAAGCTGAACACGGAATCTTTGCTGTCCACGAACACGCACATATAAAGCATATCGAACGTGGCGGTGTTGTAGCGGTTGCGCAGCTTCTCTATGTTTGCCAGGTTGAAGCCACCCGCAATGGCATCTTCCATGGTGATGACATAACGCCACTGGCCATCCGGACAGAGCCGGCCGCCGTCCCGCATTTCATCGAACAGCGGAAATTTGATGGCCGCACGTTTCTTGCTGCCCTGTTTCCACTCTTCACCCGTCCAGAACGGGTACGCCTGGTGCGTTTTGGCCGATGGCGTGGAAAAGTAGGTGGTTCGCCATTTGTCATGGGTGGCCATCGCGCTGGCCACTTCATTGAGTTTTGCGAAGTTGGGCACCCAAAAATATTCATCGCAGTAAAGATGGCCGCTGTATGACTGTGCGGTGTTTTTGTTGGTAGACAGAAAACGCAG
Organism: Enterobacter sp. MEB024; assembly: GCF_030209635.1. NCBI lineage: Bacteria > Pseudomonadati > Pseudomonadota > Gammaproteobacteria > Enterobacterales > Enterobacteriaceae > Enterobacter > Enterobacter sp. MEB024. The sequence goes on from NZ_JARVRQ010000015.1 coordinate 131,125, forward strand.
CTCTGCGCCGTTGCTTAAGCGGATCGGGTTCCCGGTCAGTGTGATACCGAAATACTGTTCAGCAATGTTCACGATGTAAGACCGGAACACTTCAGCCTGTGCTTTGGACGCGGACAGGAAGATTTGCGGATCGCCCGTCATTACCGCGTTTTCGAATGCTTCAAACGCAAAATACCAGGTTGCACCGATCTGGCGGCTCTTCAGGATGTTCCTGACAAGCTGCCCAATGTTGCGGCGCAGGTGTTTCTGATATTCAAAAAGATGCTCTTCAGCCCAGGTGTCAAAATCCTCCTGGGTAAGTGACGAGATATCGTTTTTCTTGTACTTGCGTTTACCGCGGGGTTCATCCTCGTTATCCCCTCGCGCAGCTGCTTGCCGTTCTCCCTGGCTGCTGGCCAGCTTTTCTTTATGTTTATTGCTCTGGGCACGCAGCTTGGTGGCGTGAGCAATAAGCAAATCCATTTCTTTTAAATCCAGATCCGTTTTATTGTCGCGTCCGGCTAACAGCTGGTAACGGCGTTCAATTGCCTCCTCTGTACTTTCGAAACTGAGCAGGTCAGCCCATTTATATTTTTCCGCCCAGTAGTAAACGATCCGCGCATTCGGCAGATTTAATTCTGATGCAATTTCTTTTGGCGTATAACGGCGCAGGTATAGAGCGCGGACAACGCCTTTTAATTCTTCTGAGTATTTAGCCATAGATTTAATTATGCCGTGGTACTGATGAAAAAACGGCGCGGTTAATTCGGGGTTGTTCGGTAAAGGCTTATAACCGAACTGTTCAGAATAAAGTGTAATGCGGGGATGTATTTAATTAGCAATAATCAAATCCACAGCAAGGGAAACAGTTAATCGACAGAGGGGGAAATATGTGTCGCATTTAAAAACTGGCTGGCTGTGTGTTGCTACTGAAGGCGATACGGTTGATGGACGAGTGCTGGAACGGCAATGGATTATTGACATGGGGGAAACCTATGACCCTGACCATTACGCCGCCTTACTCTGGCCTGAACATGAGCGCTACGCCGGAAATTTCGGTGAGGTGCTGGAGGCGATGTGGCAGGACGGTGATGACGGGCTGGCGCGGCTGTATGTCAGTCTGTGCCCGAATAAGCGCCTGATTTACGCGAATGATGAAGGCCAGTTGCTGTATTTCTCCGTAGAGCCGGAGCTGAACTGGCGCGGAGGGGAGCGCACTTATCTGAAGGGGCTGGCTGTTACTGACAACCCGGCAAGTGTAGGAACTACACGGCTGCGCTTTAGTCGGCGCAAATTAAACAAACAGGGATATTACAGTTGTGTGATTTCCCGTAACGGTAAAATTACGCAGGAAGGGAAGATGAAAAACTGGCAGCAATTATTTGGTATTAAGCCGAAGTTCGAAGATGAAAATCCGCAAAACGATCCGCCAGCAGATGATAAATTGCAGGCGCTCGCGAGTGCTCTGAACGATCTGGAGGCGCGTGTGGGTGCAATTGAAACCCAGCTTAATTCCGTGCAGGACGATGTTGATACTATTACCGAAGTCGTAGACACGGAAGAGTTCGCCGCTATTCGTGACAATGCAAAAGAGATTGTTACCCGTTTTAATGATTTGGGTAATAAAGGCGGTCAGCGTAAACAGCGCCAGGTGCCTTCCAAATCCGGAAAATTTAATTTCCTTTAATTAACCGCAACGCGAATAAGCAAAACATTTTTATTATCGCTTAATTGCGAGGGAGTCTTATGTTACTGAATAACCGTGCGCGGGAATTAATGGAGAATTATACGGCAGGGGTAGCGCAGCATTTTGGCACTAAAGACCCAGGCCGTTATTTCTCCCTGAATGACCCGCAGGAAAACGCATTGCGTCTGGCCATGCTGGAGTCTGTCGAGTTTCTGGATTGGATCACCACGCTGGATGTAGACCAGCTGAGTGGTCAGGTCATTAATGTTGGTGCATCTGCCCTTCACACCGGACGCAGCGAAAAAGGCCGTTTCGTTCGCCAGGTAGGGGTTAACGGCAATACTTACTCACTGGTTGAAACCGACAGCTGCGCGGCACTGCGCTGGGATTTGCTTTCCGTCTGGGCGAACGCCGGGAAAGAAGAAAATGAGTTTTACAACCTGGTGCAGACCTTCAGCACCCAGGCGTTTGCCCTGGACATGCTGCGTATCGGCTTTAACGGTACACACCGTGCCGCTACTACAGACCCGCTTGCCAACCCGAACGGCGAAGATGTGAACATTGGCTGGCATGAAATCATGAAAACGATGCTGGACGGTAAGCAAATCATGACCGATCCGGTAGTGCTCGATCAGGCGGGTGATTACAAATCGCTGGATGCGATGGCCTCCGATCTGATTAACGCCAAAATTCCGGCACAGTTCCGCAATGACCCGCGCCTGGTGGTGCTGGTAGGCGCTGACCTGGTGGCCGCAGAACAATACCGCCTGTTCCAGGCTGCCGACCGTCCATCAGAGAAAATCGCGGCGCAGATGTTAGGCAACACGATTGCTGGCCGAAAGGCGATTATTCCGCCATTCATGCCGGGCAAACGCATGGTGGTTACGCCGCTATCTAACCTGCACATCTACACCCAGCGCAACACGCGCCAGCGTAAATCCCGCTTTGAAGATGATCGCAAACAGTATGAGAACAGCTATCTGCGTAATGAAGGCTACGCGGTTGAAGTGCCGGAGCTGTACGCGGCTATTGATGAAGATGCCGTGACAATCGGCAAACCGTCAGAGCCAGTGGAGGGTTAAACAATGTCTCTTTCACCCGCGCAGCGTCATAACCAGCGCATTGCGATGGAACAAAAGCTGAAGCAAAGCCTGGCCGTTGGTACCACGGAAAGCATGCACCTGTTGATTAAGGCGCTGGAAACAGACGTGGAACAGGTGCGGAACCTGCCTCTGATTGCTGATCGTATTGAGCATAAGCGCAATGTGCTGCTGCCGAAATGGGTTCCGACTGTAGAGGCGTATCTGGCCAGCGGCCAGGTATATGCCAATCCGGTTCTGGCCTGGTGCGTGATCTGGCTGTTTGACGTGGGCGATCTGGATAAGGCGCTGGAATGGGCGGATATCGCTATTGCCCAGCAACAGGCCACGCCGGAACGACTGCGCAGTAATTTCCCTACGTTCGTGGCCGATACGATGCTGGCCTGGGCGCAGGAGTCTGCGGGGCGCGGGGAAAGCATTGAGCCGTATTTCTCACGCACGTTTGAGAACGTGGCCACTAAATGGCGTCTGCATGAGCAGGTGACAGCGAAATGGTACAAGTTCGCCGGGTTGCAGCTTCTGCGCGGTGAGGATGGCCAGAAAACAGCGGCGGGGGTGGATGATGTGGAAACACTTCAGAAAGCCGATCAGCTGCTGGCCACCGCTGAACAGTATTACCTGAAAATCGGCGTCAGAACGCAGCGGCAAACCATTGCCGCACGCATCCGAAAACTGACGCAGGGTTAAAGACTACCGCAAGCCAGGCGGGCGCGGTGGAGGGCAGAAACACGTTGTGAAGCTGCGCCGTGGAAACCGGACAGCCCGCCTATTTTTTCGGGGGAGCCATGTTTAGTGGAAAGCCGCTTGATTATCAGGACGAGCCGCTAAAAAACGAAGGATTCTGGCCAGACCTGAACCTGAAGGACTTTCAGGCACAGCGAGCTATCCCGGCTGATGTTGACGCGGACACCGTTGCCCAGGCGCTGCTTGCGGCCGTGGCGGAGGTGAATGCGGAGCTGGAAAAAGTAGAGGCCAGCTGGAAGGCAAGGGGGATTCTGAGCGCAGAGGACGCGCCGGGGGCACGGATGGGGGAATTAAATGCCCTTTGTGCGCAGTACATAAAGGCGGTTTTCGCCAGAGCAAAAGCGGACTTGTTGGGGGAATTCGCCACGGTTGGGCGGCGCGATACTCACCCCGGCCAGGAAAGCACGGAAACCCGCGCCGGGTTGCTGACTGAAGCCTCGGTGGTGATCCGACGCATTAAGGGACTGAAACGGGCAACGGTGAAAAAGGTATGAATCAGACACAGCTTGAAAACCTGACGGCATTCTTTACCGACAACGTGCCAGCCCGTGCGATGCAGTCGTTTGACAGCGTGGTGGATGAAATGGAGTTCGTACCGGCTGCAAAGGATATGGGGCTGGGGCAATACCGCCAGGCGGTAATTCGTTATGACGCGGTACTGAGCTGGGAGCGTTTCCCGTATCGCCTGTGTCCGCCGCAGCTGCTTATGTCGCTGATGGCTGCCTGGCTCGATGAGGCAGACCGGGAGTTACTGGACGAAATCGGGGTAACTGAGGCCGATCCGCAGTGGGATGTGTCGGTGGCCGATGAAGAAACTGCCGATATCGTCCTGACGGTTCCCATGGCGGAAGAGCTGGTGATCCGGGAGGACGAAAAGGGATTGATCCCATGGCAGGGCAAGCGCTGGTCACTGGTTGACCCGGAAGTCTGGACGGCGCTGACCGCAACGATTTACGGCGTGGATGAATCCGGTGCGCCTGTGGGCGATGCGTCGTGATTGCCGGAGGGGAGCTTAACAAACGCCAGCTGGCGGAGCTGAAAAAGGCGCTGGCCAGCATGGAATTGCCGCCCAAAAAACGGCAGCGGTTGCTGTGGCGAATGGCGAAATACGGCGTGATTGTCGCTGCCAAACGCAACGTGCGGAACCAGGAAGCGCCGGACGGGGGAGCCTGGGCAGGACGCAAGACGAAGCGCAAAGGCAAGATGCTGCGCAATATGCCGAAATGGCTGCATATCCGGGAAATGCCTGAGATTCAGGCTGTGCGGATTTACCTGCAGGGAGGCGGCTACCGGAACGGTGAAAAGCCTGTACCTGCTGGCACAGTGGGGTATTCACAGCAGAACGGTATGCGCGTTCGTGTGAGCCGCGCAAGCCAGCCAGGGAGGACACAGGCCGGGAAGATGGCCACCGCTGCGCAGGGAAAGAAACTGCGTGCGCTGGGCTACCGGGTGCGCCGGGGTAAGCGCTGGAAAAAGCCCACAATCCGGGAAATAACCAGCGAAATGCCATATGCACAGGCGGGTTTACTTATCCGCAAACTGAGCGGCAAGGCCGTGAAAACGAGCTGGACTATCGATCTCCCTTCCCGCGTGTTTCTGGGAATGGGTGATGAAGACTTTAACAAGGCGCTGGCACGCCAGCTTCAGGCCATTGGCTTTGGCTGGGATGTAAATGCGCAGGATATCAGGGGGAGAACATGACTTGGCCAAATGTGACCGTTAACCAGGTAAACCAGCTTCTGGGTGAAACCAATGAGGTGGAACGCACGGTGCTGTTTATCGGTACGGGAACCAAAAACACAGGCAAGACGCTGGCAGTAAACACCCAGAGTGATTTTGATGCGCTTCTGGGTGAGTCTGACAGCCAGTTAAAACGGGACGTGCTGGCGGCCGTGTCGAATGCTGGCCAGAACTGGTGGGGGTTCGTCCATGTGCTGGCCGCTGACAGCGAGCCGGATGCGTGGGTTAAAGCGGTGCTGGCCGCGCAGGTCTCGTGCTCTGTTGAAGGCGTGGTGCTGTGCAATGACATTTCCACAAAGGCGGAAGTTAACCAGGCCATTACGCTGCGTGCGGATCTGATCGCCAAATACGGCCGCTGGGTGTGGTTCATTCTGGCCACGCAGGGAATGCAGGATGAAGAGGGACAGGCGGATTACCTTGCGCGTATGTCCATCCTTCAGGACGGCATTGCGGAAAAAGCGGTGCAGCTGGTTCCCCGCCTCTGGGGGAATGAGCCGGGTGTGCTGGCGGGCCGTCTGTGTAGCCGTGCCGTTACCGTGGCGGACAGCCCGGCTCGCGTAAAAACGGGGGCACTGGTCAGCCTGGGCAGCGATGAACTGCCGCTGGATGGCACAGGGGCGGTGCTGGAACTGGCCACGCTTCAGGCGCTGGAGGCGCAGCGCTTCAGCGTGCCGATGTGGTATCCGGACTATGACGGGTTCTACTGGTCAGACGGCCGCACGCTGGACGTGGAAGGGGGAGATTATCAGTCCATCGAGACGCTGCGCGTGGCCGATAAAGCGGCACGCCGGGTACGTCTGCTGGCCATCGGCAAAATTGCAGACCGTTCGCTTAACAGCACGCCGGGCAGTATTGCCGCACACCAGACGCTGTTTGCGAAGCCGCTGCGCGAAATGTCCACGGCTGCAAACATCAACGGGGTTTCATTCCCCGGCGAGGTGAAGCCGCCGCAGGATGGTGATGTCACCATTGTCTGGAAAAACAAAAAGGCGGTGGAGATTTACATTGTGGTGCGCACCTGGGAAGTGCCGCTGCAAATCACCATTAGTCTGTTACTGGATGCCAGCCTGGAGGCCGCCGCATGACCAAGCGTATTTCGGGGATGTCGTTTGATGCTTATGTTGACGGCGATCTGATCCACATTGAAAAAATATCTCTCGATATCACGGATAACAGCGCCGCCGCGCAAACCCGTGGTGTGCCGGATGGCCACGTTGATGGTGATGTTGCCGCAGAGGGAGAAATTGAAGTCAGTTCCAAAGTGCTGGGTGTACTGACAGCAAAAGCCCGATCTGCGGGTTCATGGCGCGGTATTGAGCCCGTGGATTTCCTCTTCTATGCCAAAGCCGGTAATGAGGAAGTCAAGGTGGAGACGTTCGGCTGCAAGCTTCAGCTGAGTAACCTGCTGGATATCGATCCGAAGGGCGGCAGCGTGGCCACGCACAAAATCAAATATTTCGTGACCAGTCCGAAGTTCGTAAACATTAACGGCGTTCCGTATCTGGAAGCGGAAGCCACGGAAAACCTGATCGGTTAAGGGGCAGGGATGCAGGAGTATGAAAAGGGGTTTATCGCACTGGCTCTGATGGGGGCGCTGATTGCCCTCGGAAAAATGCTGAACAGCGATGAGCCGATCACGTTGCGCCTGGTTCTGGGGCGCGTCATTGTCGGCAGCGCCTTATCGCTTGCCGCAGGGGTTGCACTGTACTTTGTGCCGGACATTCACCCTCTGGCGCTTGCCGGGATTGGTTCTGCGCTGGGTATTCTGGGGCTGAATGGTGTTGAAGCCTGGCTGCGCAAAAAAGGGATCAACTTTTTGGGTAAAGGAGTGGGGAAATGACGTTAAGCGAGAAACAGCAGCTGTTTACCGTGATGGTGGCCAGTCTGATCCACTGGGCTGAAGAGCATGGCTATCGCCTGACTTTTGGCGAGGCGTACCGCACGCCGGAACAGGCGGCGCTGAACGCTAAAAAAGGCAGCGGTATCACCAACAGTCTGCACACACAGCGTCTGGCCGTGGATTTTAACCTGTTCGTGAATGGCCAGTACAAAACGGACACGGCTGATTATCTGCCGCTGGGTGAATACTGGGAATCGCTGGGCGGAACGTGGGGCGGCCGCTTTAAATCCCGTCCGGACGGTAATCACTTCAGCCTGGAACATAACGGGGTGCGCTGATGACAAACGGCCAGTGGCTGGTAGTGGTTGCGCTGGCATTTGTCTGGGGCTGGCTGACCGCTGACTGGCGGCGTGACAGTCTGGAACTGGCAATCAACTCCGCTGCGCAGGTTGCGGGTAACAAGTCCCGCAAGGCAATGATGGAGATTGCCAGCGAGTCCGCCAGGGGACTGGAAGAGAAGCTGGAGGCGCTGGAAAGTGGCAGACCGAAGGAAATCAGGACGGAAATCCTTAAGCCGGTATTCACTAATGTTTGCGTGTCTGATGAATTTATCCGGATGTATAACGCAACCGTCGAAAATACCGAACGTACCCTATCAGGAAAACCTGAAGCGAAAATGCCCAACGGAAAATCTTCCGCGCATTAAAGGTAATACCGGGGCGGATATTGCTGCCCCTGCTATTGAATATCAGGATTTATATTCTGTGTGTGCAGCACGTCATAACGCGCTGATTGATGAAATGAATAAACGAGAGAGTGTATTAAATGGAACAGAAAATTGAATTATCCGTGTGTGGTAAAACCATTGTATTTGCACCAAACCAGACCGCCTATAACAAATTCATTAATGAAATGGCGATGGATAACAAAGTCGCCCCGGCGCATAGCTATCTTATGCGTATTGTTGAACCAGAAAGTAAAGACGCGCTGACGGAAATATTGAAACGTCCCGGTGCTGCGTTGCAGTTGACGGGCAAAGTAAATGAAATTTACGCACCAGAGCTGGAAATTGAAGTAAAAAACTGACAAGGCGAGTCCGGGCTATTGAGCAAAACGGACTCGATCAGTATTTAATTTTACGCCGTCATTATTTACCCCACGGGGAAGATTCCATTGATGATATTGCCGCCGCTGTCTGGCTGGATAATCGTTACTGGGAAAACATGCGTATTGCTACGGCAAACGGAATAGGCACTGCTTTTAAAGGCGCTGAATGAAACAGTTAGATTTTACATTAAGCCTGATCGATAAATTGTCCCGCCCGTTAAAACAGGTGCAGAACAATGTGACCGGCTTTGCGGATAAATCAAAAGCAGCGTTTATGCAGATTGGCGGCGGCGTGCTGGCGCTGGCCGGAACGGGAATGGCCATCAAAGGCGCATTGTCTCCGGCCATTGAAATGTATGACGCGCTGAATGATGCGGCCGCAAAAGGCATCGACAATTCAGCGCTTAAAACTGTTCAGCGTGATGCTCTGGCGTTCAGCACCACATACGGAGCCAGCGCGGTGGAGTTTGTACAGTCCACTGAATTAATCAATGCGGCCATCGCCGGGCTGACCGGGAATGAACTGCCGAAAGTGACCAAAGTCGCCAACGTCCTGGCGTTTGCCATGAAATCAACCGCGGCGGAAACGTCGGAGTTCATGGGGCAGATGTTCGGTAACTTTGCGTCTGATGCCGCACGCCTGGGCAAAGTGCAGTTTGCTGAACAGCTGGCCGGAAAGATGGTTTACATGCGCAAGACGTTCGGCGCGGAAATGGCCACTATCAAAGACCTGATGGAAGGCGCGCGCGGCGTGGGGACAAACTATGGTGTCGGGCTGGATGAACAGCTGGCCGTGCTGGGGCAACTGAGCCGCACGCTGGGAACGGAAGCGAGCAGCGCTTACGAAGGCTTTATGACGAGCGCGATTGATGGCGCTAAAAAGCTGGGGCTGTCCTTCACCGACGCTACCGGAAAAATGCTGTCCATGCCTGAAATGCTGACGAAGCTACAGGGCAAATATGGCAAGAGCCTGGAAGGGAACCTGAAGGCACAGGCGGAGCTGGATGAAGCCTTTGGGGATAGTTCGGCGGTGGTTAAGCAGCTGTATGGCAACGTGGCGCTGCTTCAGCGCAATATCACTGAGCTGGGCGGCGCTGACGGGCTGAAACGTACCCAGGAAATGGCGGCCAAAATGGTTAAGCCGTGGGATCGCTTTATTGCCATCCTGACGGCCATTAAAACCGTTATTGGGCTGACGCTGATCCCGGTGCTTTATCCCTTGCTGAATCGCCTGGCGGATATGGGGCAGACCTTTGCCCGCTGGATGCAGCTGTTTCCCAATATTGCGCGGGTGGTGGGTTATGCCGCACTGGCACTGCTGAGTTTTGCCGCCGTGGGAGCCATCGCCAATATTGTGATGGGTGTTAATACGTTTGTGATGATGGGCGTAACGAAGGTGCTGGCACCTATGGCCAGACTGCTGGGACTTAATCGCCTGGCAATGCTCGCGAGTAATGCCGTGACACAGCTGTTTACTGCCGGATTGCGTCGTTTACGTGCCACCCTCCTGGCGGCAAGTATCGCCGCCCGTGCGGGTTCCGCCTCGTTCTTGCTGATGATCGGCCCGATAGCGGCCGTTGCCCTGGCTATTGCTGGCGTGGTGCTGGCGGTTATCAAATTCTGGCAGCCGATTAAGGCGTTCGTCAGCGGTTTTATCAGTGGTTTCAGCCAGGCCAGTGGCGCACTGACTCCGTTTAAGGGGCTTTTCAGCGGCATCGCCACGGCGGTGGGCTGGGTCTGGAACGGCGTGAAAACGCTGTTTGGCTGGTTTGGCAACCTGCTTTCCCCGGTACAAATGACCGGGGAAAAACTGGCTGGCGTGACCAGCGCGGGGGAAACCTTTGGTCGTGTCGTGGCGGGTGCGGTTGGCCTGGTTCTGACTCCGTTTCAGCTGGTTTATCGTTCCATTCAGACGGTCATTGAGATGTTCGGGATTATTATTGAGGGTTGGGGTGATGTGGTTAACGCCTTTGATATTAATTCTCCTGTCGCATCCTTTGAAAAAATGGCCAGTGTGATCGGTGGTGTGTTCGGGAAACTGTGGGACGCGCTGAAAGGTTCATTTACCGGAACGTACAACTGGATTATTGAAAAGCTGAATAAAATTCCGGGCGTAGATATTGCCCTGGCTGCTGATTCAGGTTCGGGAGCTAATAAGGGAATACCCTTTAATCCTAAACAAATTGAACAGACTGCGATCGCTTCACCTGAAATAAAACAGGTTGAGTATGGCGGGAATATTACGCAGCACTTAACGCAAAACACGTTATTACCGGAGCCGCCGCCAGCAATCGCCCCCAATGTACTTTTAACAGGCGGGGAGCTGAAAGGCATTGAGCGCGGCGGTATCAGTAAAACCATAAACAGTAATTCTAAGTCTGTTACGGACAACAGCCGCAAAATTGACACGGTGAATATTTATCCGAAAGAAACACTTTCACCGGGACAGTTGCAGGAGTGGCAGGAGCTAAACCCATGAGTGATTTGCTTTACATCGATCTGCTGATTGAAAACGGTAATTTTGTTCTGAATACCGGGAAAGAGCCTGAGCTGTGTAATAACCGCAAAAGCATCGGGCAGGACATTATTCACAGCATTCTGGAAAGCGGTCTGGCCACGCAGCTGGTTGGCGAACGCAGCCCGACTTTACGCGCGGATATCTTCACGCAGCTGGAGCTGCTCATTGAAGAGGATGAACGCATTGTGCCGGGTACGGTGGATGTGAGCGAGGAAAGCCAGAAGCGGTTATGGATAACGGCGAGCACGTATGACTTTGGCGGGATATCGGCGCAGGTGGAGCTATGACGGAAAAGCCGCAGGTTGATTTTGAAGGGGTGGTGAAGTCCAGCGGGATGCCCGTTACGGAAGAGGCAGTACGCACCCGTTTCAACGCCATCGCCGCAGAGGAAGGACTGATTACCAACACGTCGCGCATGTCTCCGTTCTGGCGGCTCATTACTGCCATTGTGACCGCGCCAGTGATGTGGCTGAAGGATGCGCTGGTTTCGGTGGTCATGGCCAATATGTTTGTGGCCACTGCGGGTGGGCAGATGTTGCGTCTGCTGGCCTGGGCGGTGAACGTCACGGCTAAACCTGCCAGCGCTGCGGAAGGTGTGATCCGCTTTTACAAGGAAGATTTAAAACAGGCCGTCACCGTGACGGCGGGAACGGTAGTCCAGACCGAAAGGATTAACGGCCAGGTTTATGCCCTGGCCACCGTGGCCGATGTGGTGATCCCGTCCGGCACGGCAAGCGCTTTACTTGCCGTCAAGGCAACCGGAACGGGCGGGGCGTACAACCTTGCGCCGGGCTATTACCGCATTTTGCCCGCGGCCGTGGACGGTATCAGCCATGTGGCCAGTGAAGAGGACTGGCTGACCGTGCCAGGTGCGGACGAAGAAAGCGATGACGAGCTGCGCGAGCGCTGCCGGAACCAGTTCAACCTGGTGGGCAACTATCACACGGACGCGGTTTACCGTTCGATGATTGCGAGCGTGGCCGGACTGAGCATTGAGCGGATTTTCTTTCTCCATGACGCGCCACGTGGTCCGGGTACAGCAAACGCGTATCTGTTGCTGGACAGCGGGGTCACGTCAGAGCCGTTTATTGAAGCCGTTAATGACTATATCAACACGCAAGGCCACCACGGGCACGGGGACGATATGCAGTGTTTTGCCATGCCGGAAACCCGCCACGATCTGAGTGTGACGGTATATGTCAGAAACCTGAGCAACCTGGAGGCGGAACAACAGGACGCGCTGAAAAAAGGGATTGAAAACCTGATCCGCTGCGCCTTCAGGGAAAACACGGATTATGACGTGAAAAAGACGTGGCCATATTCCCGCTTTTCGTTTTCGCAGCTGGGGAGAGAGGTGCACAAAACCTTCCCGGAGTCGGATTCCATTGAGTTTTCGCTGAAGGATATCACCAGCGAACTGAGCGTACCGCGCCTTAACTCCTTAACGGTGAGCCTGAAAGATGACTGATTTTCTGAAGAAACTGGCCAGTCTGGCGCTGCCGTCCTGGATGAATAAAGGTGAGCCACTGGCTTTATTGCGCACGGCGCGGACTTTTTGGGCTGAGGTCTACGGCTGGATCACGTGGCCATTAAGGCAGTTTGATCCGCTGACCTGCATTGAACCGGTACTCAATTTGATCGCGTATGACCGTGACATAAGCCGCTTCAGTGGCGAACCGCTGAGCCTGTACCGCAAGCGCGTGGCTTATGCCTTCATCAACGCGCGTGATGCGGGTTCGGTTGAGGGGTTCATCAACATCTTTTCACGGCTGGGGATTGGATACGTGGAGCTGGTAGAACGCCAGCCGGGTATTGACTGGGACGTGATCATGGTGCGCGTCACGGACAGCCAGATTGCGGACAACACGCAGCTGATGATTCAGATAATCCGGCAGTACGGGCGAACCTGCCGCCGTTATCAGTTTGAAGTGATCACGTCTGAAAGCCTGACTATCCGGGCGGGATGGGATCAGGGGGAATATGTGGTTTATCCGGCACGTCTGAACAGCACGGAAGCCAGCGGCGCAACGTTTAGCGCGAGTTTATAGGGAGAGTTTATGTCACAGACAGCTATCACACTGGCCTTTGAGCAGTGGAAAGCCAGCCAGGCGGTAACGGGTGAACCCGTATTGCTGGATGAATTTGTGTTTGCCAACGTGCCGGGGCTGGATGCCAGTAAGCCGATTGACCGCAGTGAAACGCTGCCACCTGCCGCACAGATCGTTCACCGCCAGGCCGTCAGCCGTAAAGGCGTGGTTAATGAAAACGCCGTGGTTCACTCCGTTGTGCTGGGTGCGGAAGTGGGTGATTTTTCGTTTAACTGGATTGGCCTTATTAACAAGGCAAGCAACACGCTGGCCATGATTGTGCATGCGCCGCTACAGCAGAAGCTGAAAACGAAAGATGGCCAGCAGGGTAATGTGCTCACCCGTTCTTTTTTGATGGAGTACAACGGCGCACAGGCTGAAACCGGAATCAACACGCCAGCGGAAACCTGGCAGATTGACTTCACTGCCCGTATGGCCGGGATGGATGAACGTCAGCGCCTGGAAAATATTGACCTGTACGGCGCGGCGGCTTTCATGGGGAATGGCTGGCTTGTCGCAAAAAGCGGCTCGCAGTATTTTGTGACGGCGGGGACGGGTTATGTGCGCGGCTTGCGCGCGCAGCTGGCCGCTAACCAGAACATTACGGTTACGACAAAGCCTGTAAAAGTCTGGCTGGATGTAGCGTGGACGGGAACGCTGACCAGCGCCTGGGGCGTGGTCAGTAAAATCACCGTGGCGGCTGACCTGGTGGATTACGTGCAAAGTGGCGTACAGCACTATGTTTTTGCCGTGGCCAGTATTGACGCAAACGGCAATATTACCGATCTGCGCCCTAAGGGTACGCTTAACGAACAGGCCGCCAGTGATGCGCTGAAAAAACATGAACAGTCGCGTAATCATCCGGACGCAACGACAACAGCCAAAGGGTTTACCCAGCTGAGCAGTGCGACGGATAGCGCGTCTGAATCTCTTGCCGCCACGCCAAAAGCTGTTAAGGCGGTAAGCGATGAACTGGATGAAGTAAAAAACGCCCTTGGGACAGCGTCCGGGAAAGATGTTGTCACTTCTCAGACCGATACAACGGCGGGAAGAGTGTTGACAGTTGGCTATGGAGGGCTTGGTGGGACATCCCCACGGACACCTGTAGCCGGGTCAAACAGTTATGACAATATTCCAGCCGGATTGCCGTCTGGCTTCTGGACGCATGCTGTTGATGGCGGTCCGTATGCTCACACTATAACACTGCTACAGGATGGAGGCGGAAACAGGGACGACAGACATCTGATTATTCCTTCCAGCAGTACAGGTAAAATTGCAATTCGCTGGGATGGTGGGCAAACAAAGAGTTACCAATATTTTTATACCGACAAGAATAAACCTACAGCCGCGGACGTGGGGGCGGTTCCTGACGGGCGCAAGGTCAATGGCCATGTGCTGAATGCTGATATTAACGTAACCTCTCAGGATATTTTCAACGGTCAGGCAACCGGGCTTTCTACAGAAGATCTGGATACACTAAAAACGCCGGGAATTTATTATCAACCAGCGAACGCCAATACGTCAGCAGCAAGGCACTACCCAGAGAATAACGCCGGAACGCTACTTGTTTATAAAAATGCCGGAGTAACGCAGGTTTACAGGGTTTATAACAGTTCCAGAAGTTATACCCGTAGCCAGTATTCAACAGGAGCCTGGACTGTCTGGACGCCTGATGATTCGTTTCCTGTTGGTGCCCCTATTCCGTGGCCGTCCGACACAGCGCCATATGGATATGCAATTATGGCGGGACAAGCCTTTGATAAAACGGCTTATCCACTCCTTGCGGCGGCCTATCCTTCAGGCATCATTCCCGATATGCGGGGCTGGACGATTAAGGGTAAACCTGCCAGCGGAAGGGCGGTGCTGTCACAGGAGCAGGACGGTATTAAATCGCACACCCATGGCGCTTCTGCTTCATCTACCGATCTGGGTACGAAAAATACCAGCGCTTTTGACTACGGTACGAAAACAACCAGCGCATTTGATTACGGGACGAAAACATCAAACAGCACCGGGGCGCATACACACAGCGTTTCCGGTACGGCGGCCTCCGCTGGCGATCACAGTCACGCCCAGAGAGCATGGCGCGATGGTAGCGGCGGGAATGGCGTTTATATTGACCGTAACGTTTATAACAAAGCCGGCTTTGTTGATACGTCCTCTTATACCGTTAATGCCGGGGCACATACCCACAGCGTAACGGGTACGGCGGCCAGCGCTGGGGCACATGCACACACAGTAGCCGTTGGTGCCCATACGCATACAGTGGCAGTGGGTTCACATACCCATTCGGTTGTGATGGGAGCACATACACACACCATCACTGTTTCCGCAGCTGGTAATGCTGAGAACACCGTTAAAAACATCGCCTTTAATTACATTGTGAGACTTGCATAATGACTTTTAAATTTTCTGATAAAGACCGAACAATTCGAATTTATAACCTGCGAGCAGATACCCGTGAATTTATCGGTGCGGGTGATGCTTATATTCCGGCCGGGACGGGATTGCCAGCTGATTGCACAGATATTGCGCCGCCTGATATCGCACCGGGTATGGCTGCTGTATTTAACGGAAAAAAATGGACGCTTTATGAAGACCATCGTAATGATGCGGTATACAGCAAAGAAAATGGCCAGCAGATATTTATTACCGAATTGGGTGAATTACCTTCTGATGTGACAGCTATTGCACCCGAAGGTGATTATATGTGCTGGGATGGCACTAAATGGATTAAAGATTCCGATGCTGAGCGAGCTGCTGCGGTATCACATGCAGTTGATAAAAAAAAACAGCTTCAGAAAGACGCTACTGAAATTATCAGCACGTTACAGGACGCTGTTGATTTAGACATGGCTACAGAAAAGGAGATCGCCTTGCTGTCTGAATGGAAGGCATTTCGTGTGCTGCTTAACCGTGTAGATACCAGCAAAGCGCCGGAAATTGAGTGGCCAGAGGTGCCTGACAATGTGGCGTGAAGCACGAATTGCGTTCAGTGATTCAGTGGCCGCGCTGAATTGTTCCGTTATCCCGGTGCATCCCTGGGTGTACGGGGTAGGACAGCAGACTGAAAACGGCGCGTATCTCAGCCCGGTAAACGCGATCAATTACCTGGCTGACAAACTGGCCGGAACGGGCGGCGCGGCGGATATCGTTATCATGATGGTTTCTGGCCAGACGCATGACAGCTTTATGGCCAGCCTGAACAAACTTGTGGATGTATTCCCCAGCCCGGCATTTACCCAGGTACGGAGGCTGGCGCAGTCCGCCGCGCAGCTGGCTGCGGAAAAGATGCAAATTCCGGCGAAATACAGTCAGAGTTTGCCCGCAGCGATCCCGCTATCCGTGCCTACAAGCCGCACCGCCCTGGCGGCTGCAGCGGTAAAAAAAGCCCAGCAGGAAGCCGCAGCCGTCGCAGATTTGACGGGCGTAAAAAAGCTGATGGGGGAGTTTAAACAGCAGCGCGAAAGCCTGATTTCTGACATTGCCAGCGGGTTAACAGAATTGCAGGGAAAAAGCGCCAGGGCATGGGTGTTTACCGCCAGCGGCGATCTGCCATCGACGCTTCTGGAGCTGGTAAAAGGGATACCGCTTCAGTCCTCCGTGTACACCGCCGCCATGATGCTGGTCGGCGACAATCTGGACGGCATAAAAGGAATGATACATGACATCGAACCCGACACTGGCGCTTAACGGTGAAGCCATTCTGCTGAAGAACATGCGTGTGACCGTTTCGCAGCAATTTCAGGACAAAGACCAGTCCGGCCAGACGAGTGCTACCACGAAATCAGAGCAGGGCATCAAAGGCAAGGAACTGCGCGTATCCGGTGAAATTCCGTATAAAAATCCGGAGATCCTGCGCCGTATATTTGAGCTGGGCAGCGCGACGGATGCCAGCGGCCAGCGCCAGAAATACCGGGTTGCACATGAGGCAGCACGGGCTGTGAATTTTCGTGAGGCGACTTTTACCGGAACCCTGGACGCCCCGCCGCAGGACGGGCGTATGTCCTGGCTGGTTACGTTCACCCTGACCGAACATATCAGCGTGCAGGAAAAGCGTGAGGCCAGGACAAGCGGCAAAACCAAAGCCGTGAAGCAAACGGCGGGAAGTGGAGGCGGCCAGAACGGTGGCCAGGTCGCTGGCGAGGATGAAGAAAAACTGACGTGGTTTGAAAGTAACGTACTCAAGCCCGTAAATGACGCACTGGCATAATCATGAAACCAATAAAGCGTTTATATCTTTCGACGGATGAAATTCACCTGGCTGATGCCAGTCTGGTGCTGGAGCTGAACAGCTGCGGCCGGGGGTTTATTACTGCCGGAACCACCCAGGACTATACCGGGAAACTGGTGCGTCTCGATGTTGGTTACACCGATCTGGTGTTGCGCTGGTTTACCGGGTACGTGGAACGCTCTCAACCTGCTGAAAACGGCTTTCAGCGTCTGTTTGTCCGTGAGCTGGTCGGCGTTTTCGAACGTCAGTGGCCATGTTCCTTCCAGCACCCCACGCTGCGTGATGTGGCCAGCTGGCTTACAGAACACAGCGGGTTGACCTTCAGCGTGCCGGATGCCGATTATTCAGACCGTCCGATCCCACATTTCACCCACAGCGGTACGGGGTATCAGCTTTTGGATAATCTGGGAAAGGCTTTCGGGATCACGGATTACGTCTGGTATCAGCTGCCGGACGGAGCGGTATATACAGGCGGCGCGGAAAAAGCCCTGTTTGCTGATCGCCCGATTGAGATCCCACATGAATTTAATCAGGGAGCGGCCGGGGGTAATTCAATGACACTTCCCCTGGTGCAGAGTCTGCGCCCTGGTGTGGATCTGAACGGGCAAAGGGTGACGAAAGTCCACCTGCAAAATGACACGATGGCTGTTACATGGACGCCCCGCAATCGTGCCACGGGGAAGGCACTTCAAAAAACGCCTGTTCAGCGCCAGATTGAAAGCCATTATCCGGAGCTGGCATCCGGGCTGCATTTGCCAAAGTTTGGCCGTGTCATGAATCCCGTTGAGGCGGTGAAAAGTGGGAATTTCTCCGATCCATTCCGTCCCCGCTATGCGGTTGATGTGCAGCTGTTGGACGCGGACGGCAACCCGGATAAAGACACGCCTGTTTATTCAGCCGTTCCGCTGCCGGTTCCTATGGCGGGTAATGATTCGGGGATGTTCCAGTTTCCGCCTGAAGGGACGCTGGTCGAAATCGCTTTTACTGGCGGGCGGCCGGATAAACCCTTTGTGCGGCAGACCGTGCCGGACGGAACCAGCCTCCCGGATATCCAGCCTGGCGAACAGCTGCAACAGCAGCGTGCGGAGGTGTCGCAGCGCGTCACCCAGGCGGGTGACTGGGTGAGGCAGACAGACCAGACGATCAGTGAAACCTCAATGGCGCGGGTGGTTAAGTCCGATACGGAACAACGGGAGCTGGTCAGCCGTGAAACGACGGTTAAGGCCACGGATAAACTGACTGTGCTGGGCACGTCCACACTGCTGGCCGGAGCCATTCAGCAGGTATGCACGGGCGATTACAGCCAGGCAGTAAATAACCGGGTGACGAGTATCGGCGGCAATGATGAAACGGACATAGCCGGGAGCCAGACAGTCACAACGGGTAAAGACCTGATTGAGAAGATTGGCCAGATACGCAAAAGCGTGGCGGTCGTCCAACAGCAGATTATTGCCCCGGTGGTGTGGATTGGCTCTGGCACTATCAACGTGGCACAGCTGATGCTCGACACACTCGACGTGGTAAAAGAGCTGGCAGAGCAAACGGCAAGCCACACGCACAGCAATACGGGCGCACCGACCAACGCGGGAGCCATCCGGAACACCGGAACGAAAGCGGACACGCTGAACGGCAAATATTCCCCGGTAATTGGCAAGTAATCCGATCCAGAACATAACCCGCGAAAGCGGGTTTTTTTATGCCCTTCATCCCATGGCGGGGATATCTCTTTTCTTATCTCACAAGCGGCTATCGCTACGCGCAACCAGCGGCGCTCTGGCGCGTTCCAGTCCTTCAGGTACTCAACGCCACCCTTAAAACAGATCGTGGGCACAGCAGAGCGCTAGCGCGTCACAGCACGGCCAAAAAAATCTTTCGCAGACCAAAATCGCACTACACCGCACCCGCCTGCGGTTTTTGGATCATAAAAATTTTTCAGTTTTATTTTTCTACAAACCAGACCGCCAGACCGCGCCACTGCTGGCGGCTTTGCGTAAAACCAGAACTGAAAAGAATGAAAAAGATTTCAGTGTTTTTCACTTTCATGGTTCTGTGGAGGATCGAATAAAAAGTGTAACCTACAGAAAAACAAGGGAAAAACAAATCTTGTGTGAATGGAATGGATCGATATTGTTTTCTGGCTGTTTTCGCCTTAGGAACGTTGAGGTCAGACTTAGCAAGGCATAGGGGAATTTTAAAGGGACATAGAAAACTGAAAAAACTGTATGCATTTCATGAAAACCAGCGACTAATAGTTGCATCGAAATCTAATTTTAATCTTGGAACTTAAGAAAACTTTTGCCACATTAGTAGTCGCTTTTTAGTTGTGGATTTTCTTCCGATGATTACTTGGCAGAGCTTACATTAAGGCATTCGATATGACTGAAAAATTCACCGCAATTTTGTTAGATACAAGTATCTACGACCAGTACGGATTAAAGCTTGAGAAAGGACTACTGGGTAAGCTTTCCCAGTTCAGCCGAACCTCGACAACGTTTTTGATACCGGATGTAATTTACAATGAAGTTAAAAATCATCTTGAAAGAAAAATCAGGACTTCACGTGGCTCCCTTGAGAAAGCTTTCGAAGAGGCTGGCGATCATCTTTTTTTTGATGGAAGCGAACTAAATGACGCAAAAAGAACATTGATTGAAGGCAGAGAAGTTGAAGGATTAGGAAAGAGTAGATTAGACAGATTCGTTGGCGTAACAGATGCGGAGGTTTTGACTACTGGGGATTACGTCTCGGTACCAGAACTACTTGAACGATATTTCTCTTCAGAAGCTCCTTTCGCAGATACAGGTAAGAAAAAAAATGAGTTTCCTGATGCGATCACATTAATGGCCGTACAAGCTTGGGCTGAAGAGAATGGTGAAAATGTTCTTGCCGTAGCAAGAGATGACGATTGGCAGAGATTTTGTGCTGATGCTGAGAATTTGCATTATGAACCTGACTTATCAAAGGCTTTAGCACACTTCAATGAAGAAACCGCACCTTATGAACTAATTGATAACTTACAAAAAGCACTTGCTGAAGGACAGGCCGGTAAATTCTTGCATGATATTGCTGTACACCTTGAGTCAACCTTTGACGGTTTTGCACCAGAACAAGAGGCAGATTCATATTTGTACTGGGAGGCTGATGGATGCTCAGGTGGATTTGAAGATTTTGAGTTCACAGATAACCACTTCACTGTCATTGACAAGGATGAAAACTGGGTTGTTATAGAAGCATTTGCAGAAATTTCACTTTACGCAGATGGTGATTTCTCCCTGTCAGTTTACGATTCATTCGATAAGGATCATGTTTACATGGGGTCAATCACCAAGCGTGCCGAGGAAACATATACATCCAGAATACTAATAACAATCTCCGGAGACTTGTCGGGTTCTATAGATGATTTGACCGTTGAAGATGTGGAAGTAATAGAGCGTCCAACGTCGATGGATTTTGGGGAGCTGGAATTAGCATATGAACCTGACGAGCAAGATTTGTAACAACTATGATTGGGCACTATCGCTGTCGCCATTTTGTCGCCAACCCAATTACAGTTTAGTTATAAGATTTTGAATTTAATGAGTTTTATTTTTAGACAACAAAAAACCCATCAACCTTGAACCAAAACGGCGGGGTTGATGGGCTCCACAAATTGGGGACATCAAAGAAAAGCAGTGGCAATAGTTATGACTGCCCCCTGATAAAAAAGTTCTGCGCGTAACGAAAATTTTTTCGTCGTGCGCAGAACTTAAGAGTTATCCGAGTCCAGGCCAGATGATGATGATCAGCGTACCCGCCAGTGTAAGCAGTACGTTAGCGATAGCGTAGGTGCCCGCATAGCCCAGCGCAGGAATATTGCTGCGTGCGGTATCACTGATAATTTCCATTGCCGGGGCGCAGGTACGGGCCCCCATCATTGCCCCGAAGAGCAGGGCGCGGTTCATGCGAAGCACATAAGCACCGAACAGGAAGCAAATCACGACCGGTACCAGGCTGACGATAAGTCCGGAAACCAACATCTGCCAGCCAACAGCCCCCAGGCTGTGGCCAATGCCGCTACCGGCGCTTAAGCCGACACCCGCCATAAAGACCATCAGACCAAACTCTTTCACCATATTGAGCGCCCCCTGCGGAATGTAGCCGAAGGTCGGGTGGTTCGCTCGCAGGAAGCCCAGCATGATACCGGCGAACAGCAGCCCGGCAGCGTTACCGATGCCAAAGCTAAAGTTGCTGAACTGGAAGGTGATCATCCCGATCATCAGGCCAACGATAAAGAAGGCGCAGAAGGCCAGCAGGTCGGTGACCTGGCTGTGAATAGAGATAAAGCCGATGCGGTCCGCAACGGTTTTCACGCGTCGCGCATCGCCGCTGACCTGCAGAACGTCGCCTTTGTTCAGCACGACGTTGTCGTCAATTGGCATCTCAATCTGGCTGCGGATCACGCGGTTGAGGAAGCAACCATGATCGGTCAGCTTCAGCTGCGCCAGACGACGGCCGACGGCATTATGGTTTTTCACCACAATCTCTTCGGTGACGATACGCATATCGAGCAGGTCGCGGTCAAACACCTCTTTACCGTTGCGGAAGCTCGGGTCGAGGCGGGCGTGGGCATCCGGGTAACCGACCAGGGCAATGTCATCGCCCATCTGCAGCACGGCGTCGCCGTCCGGGTTTGCCAGAATGCCGTTACGGCGAATACGTTCGATATAGCAGCCTGTCTGGCGGTAAATCCCCAGCTCGCGGAGGTTTTTCCCGTCCGCCCATGCAACCAGCTCTGGCCCAACGCGGTAGGCGCGAATCACGGGCAGATAGACTTTACGCTTGCTGTCAGTGTCCAGACCGCGTTCGCGGGCAATTTGCTGAGCGCTGGTCTGCAAATCCTGGTGCTGCAGTTTTGGCAGGTAGCGGGCGCCCACAATCAGGCTCACCAGACCAATCAGATAGGTCAGGGCATAGCCCAGGCTCAGGTGGTCGAGCGCGGTAGAGAGTTGCGCACCGGCCATGCCGGAGTGGCGCAGGGTATCGCCTGCACCCACCAGCACCGGTGTGGAGGTCATCGAGCCGGCGAGCATACCGGCCGTCAGCCCGATATCCCAGCCAAACAGTTTACCCAGTCCTAAGGCGATCAGCAGCGCGCTGCCGACCATGACCAGCGCCAGCATCAGATAATTTTTGCCGTCGCGGAAGAAAATTGAAAAAAAGTTGGGCCCGGCTTCCACACCAACACAAAAAATAAACAGCATAAAGCCTAAGTTGAGCGCGTCCGTGTTAATGCTGAAATGCTGCTGGCCTAATAATAGTGAGACGACTAAAACGCCAATGGAATTACCAAGTTGAACCGAACCAAGGCGCAATTTACCCAGGCAAAGGCCCAGCGCCAGTACCACAAATAATAACAGGATGTAATTCCCATTTAACAAGTCTGCGACGTTTATATTCACGGAGGCTAACTTCTTGTTTACCAGTAAGTTGTTGAATGAAAGGGCTTTTTGGGCTACTGTTTTCTGGGTCAGGGAAAGGCTTTAACGCTCCCTGTTTCCAGCTTTATTCCCTAAAACATTAGCTGGCGGTTAGTTTAATCGTATTAGCTACTGACAGCCACCTATTATCGCTTCACCCTGTGTGTACTTTGGCAAGGATTGCCGCATTGCTTTATCTGACTGGGCGTCTACCCGACGAAAGTGTATTTGATAGAGATAAGTCAGGAGGATAGTTTGAACATTAAACGAAACTGGGCGGGGGTGATCAGCTGCTTTTTGCTGTTCATTGTCGTTTGCATGTCCCTCGCTTTTAATGTGAAGGGGGCGTTCAGGGCGTCGGGTCATCCGGAGCTGGGGCTGCTCTTTTTCACCCTGCCAGGGGCTGCTGCCAGTTTTCTCTCGCGCCGGGGGGAAGTGGTGAAACCGTTACTGGGCGCAATACTTGCAGCGCCGCTGTGTCTGCTGCTGATGCGGTCACTGTATATTTCAACGCGAAGTTTCTGGCAGGAGCTGGCGTGGTTGCTGAGTGGCGTCTTCTGGTGCGCCCTGGGAGCGCTATGCTTTTTGTTTGTTCACAGCATGTTGGCCCGGCGCAGACAGCACAAATAAAGACGCCCTCAGGGTGAGGGCGTCTTAGCATTACTGAGCGGCAAACAGGCCCAGATGCTCTTTAGCGTATGCTTCAAAGTCTGTGCAACCGCCGATGTGTTTCTGATCGAGGAAAATCTGCGGTACGGTTTCAACCGGTTTACCCACGGTTTTTTCCAGATCGGCTTTGCTGATCCCTTCCGCATGGATATCAACATAACGGAAGTTAAAATCATCACGCTCTTCGGTCAGTTTCTCAGCCAGCTCTTTCGCGCGCACACAGTAAGGGCACCCTGGACGACCAAAAATTACTGCAAACATTTCTCTCTCCTCGAAAACAAGCCTGACGGCGAATGGGTCTATAGTGCCCGATAACCTGCCGTCATTAAAGAAGGTTTCGCCTGTCGTTATAATACCTCTCAGCTATGTTTCGCCAATTACATCGCGCGCATCATTGCCTATACTGGCTGCGATATGATTCACGCAAGACAAAGAGAGACAAGATGACGCCAACCATAGACCTGCTACGTTCCCATCGTTCAATTCGCCACTTCACCGACGAGCCGATAACGCCGGCGCAGCGTGAAGCCATTATTGACAGTGCAAGGGCGACATCCAGCTCCAGCTTCCTGCAGTGCAGCTCCATTATTCGTATTACCGACCCGGCAATGCGTGAACAACTGGTGACCCTCACCGGTGGACAAAAGCATGTGGCACAGGCAGCCGAGTTCTGGGTGTTCTGCGCCGATTTTAACCGCCATCTGCAGATCTGCCCGCAAGCCGAGCTTGGCCTTGCCGAACAGCTGCTGCTGGGCGTCGTGGACACCGCGCTGATGGCGCAAAACGCCTTCACGGCGGCGGAATCGCTGGGGCTGGGTGGCGTGTACATCGGCGGGCTGCGTAACAATATCGAAAGCGTTACCGAACTGCTGAAGCTGCCAAAACATGTTCTGCCCCTGTTTGGCCTGTGCCTTGGCTGGCCTGCGGATAACCCGGACCTCAAGCCGCGCCTGCCTGCGGCGATGCTGGTGCATGAAAACCACTACCAGCCTGTCGATCAGGATGTGCTGGCGCAATACGATGAAGAGCTGGCGCACTACTACATGACGCGCGACAGCAATAACCGTCGCGATACCTGGAGTGACCACATTCGTCGCACCATCATTAAAGAGAATCGCCCGTTTATTCTCGACTATCTGCACAAACAGGGCTGGGCGACACGATAGCCCATTCATCCTGCGCCTGCCTGCGTGTATGATACGCAGGCTTTTTCCATGTCTTTAGAGAGGTGCAGGGTGAAAATTGCCATTTTGTCCCGGGATGGAACGCTCTATTCATGTAAACGCCTGCGAGAAGCGGCGGCAAAACGGGGGCATCAGGTTGAGATCCTCGATCCGATGTCCTGCTATATGAACATTGATCCTGCTGCCTCATCGATTCATTACAAAGGCCACAAGCTTCCGCATTTTGATGCGGTTATCCCCCGCATCGGCTCCCAGATAACCTATTACGGCACGGCCGCGTTGCGCCAGTTTGAGATGCTGGGCAGCTATCCGCTCAATGAATCCGTTGCGATATCTCGCGCCCGCGATAAGCTCCGTTCGCTGCAACTGCTTGCCCGGCAGGGAATCGATCTTCCGGTTACCGGCATTGCGCATTCACCGGACGACACCAGCGATTTAATCGATATGGTGGGTGGCGCGCCGTTAGTGATCAAGCTGGTGGAAGGCACTCAGGGCATTGGTGTGGTGCTGGCCGAAACGCGGCAGGCGGCGGAAAGCGTGATTGACGCCTTTCGTGGGCTGAATGCCCATATTCTGGTGCAGGAGTACATTGAAGAAGCCAAAGGGCGCGACATTCGCTGTTTTGTTGTCGGTAACGAGGTGGTTGCGGCCATCGAACGTCAGGCAAAAGAGGGCGACTTCCGCTCTAATCTGCACCGTGGCGGCGTGGCGAGAGTTGCGGATATCAGCGATCGCGAGCGTGAGATTGCCGTGAAAGCGGCGCAAACGCTGGGGCTGGATGTGGCGGGTGTTGATTTACTGCGGGCGACGCGCGGGCCGTTGGTGATGGAGGTGAATGCCTCACCGGGACTGGAAGGGGTGGAAAAAACCACCGGGGTCGATATTGCGGGTAAAATGATCTCATGGGTCGAGCGCCACGCAACGCCGGGCTACTGTCTGAAAACGGGCGGTTAAATGGATTACAGCGCACTTTTTGCGTACTCTATGCGAAGTTTTTATTAAAGAGGCTGCACAGCGATGGATTTACAGGTCGTTCCAACACTGGATACGTTACGTCAATGGCTCGATGATGCCGGTATCACTTTCTTTGAATGTGATTCCTGCCAGGCGCTGCATTTGCCTCATATGCAAAATTTCGATGGTATTTTCGATGCCAAAATCGATCTCATTAACGACGTGATCCTCTTCTCTGCGCTGGCCGAAGTGAAACCGTCTGCGCTGCTGGCCCTGGCCTCTGACCTGTCGGCCATCAACGCCAGTTCTTTGACGGTGAAAGCATTTCTCGATATACAGGATGATAATCTGCCAAAACTGGTCGTTTGCCAGTCTTTATTCTCCGGTGCCGGCCTCTCATTCAAGCAGTTCTCCTGGTTTATGCGCTTGAGTGAAGAGCAAATTTCGATGGTAATGATGGAAGCCAATGCGCACCATTTGCTGTATAGCACGGAAGATGATGCAGAGAATAATGATGCATCTCCCAATTTTCTTCACTAAGCCTGTCTGACTTTTGCGCAGTCGCTGCCATAGCGGCTGCATAACGCCATTTTTTCTGCTGCTTTTAACCTTTCTTTAAAGAATTTTTCACCTCCCCAAACGCCATTTCGGCTTATCACGTAGACATAACCTGCATAAAAAATTGATAAAAGGCGTTTTTTCGTCTGGGCTATAGCCGGAGACACGGGCTACAGTTATTCTTGCGATGCTTAAAAAAGCGAGCGGATCCTGCCGGGTAAAGAGGTTTCTTTTTATTTCGTGCAGAGCGACAAACTATGCATGATTATTGCATATCTTCAGATTGCACAGTTTTAGTTCGTTTGTTAACGAGCTTTCAGAAGGAATAACGATATGATCGCCTTGAATAAAAAATGGTTATCGGGTCTGGTTGCGGGTGCTCTGATGGCCGTCTCTGCCGGCACGCTCGCTGCGGAACAAAAAACGCTGCACGTTTATAACTGGTCTGACTATATCGCGCCGGATACCGTCGCTAATTTCGAAAAAGAGACCGGCATTAAAGTGGTCTATGACGTTTTCGATTCCAACGAAGTGCTGGAAGGGAAACTGATGGCGGGCAGTACCGGTTTTGACCTGGTGGTACCTTCCGCAAGCTTCCTTGAGCGTCAGCTGACGGCAGGTGTTTTCCAGCCGCTCGATAAGAGCAAATTACCGAACTGGAAAAACCTCGATCCGGAAGTGCTTAAGCTGGTCGCCAAGCATGACCCGGACAACAAATACGCGATGCCGTATCTGTGGGCGACCACCGGTATTGGCTATAACGTCGATAAAGTCAAAGCGGTACTGGGTAAAGATGTCAAACTCGACAGCTGGGACGTGGTGCTGAAGCCGGAAAACCTTGAGAAGCTGAAAAGCTGCGGCGTCTCTTTCCTGGATGCGCCAGAAGAGATTTTCGCCACCGTGCTGAACTACCTGGGCAAAGATCCTAACAGCAGCAAGGCCGATGATTACACCGGCCCGGCAACCGATCTGCTGCTGAAGCTGCGTCCGAACATTCGTTACTTCCACTCCTCACAGTACATCAACGACCTGGCAAACGGCGACATCTGCGTGGCGATTGGCTGGGCAGGGGACGTATGGCAGGCGGCTAACCGCGCCAAAGAAGCCAAAAACGGCGTGAATGTTTCCTACTTCATTCCAAAAGAGGGCGCGCTGGCGTTCTTCGATGTCTTCGCCATGCCGGCTGACGCGAAAAACAAAGAAGAAGCTTACCAGTTCCTTAACTACCTGATGCGTCCTGAAGTCATCGCGCATATCAGCGATCACGTCTACTACGCTAACGGCAATAAGGCCTCTGTGCCGCTGGTCAGCGAAGAGATCCGCAATAACCCGGCTATCTATCCGCCGGCGGATGTGTTTGCCAAGCTGTTCACCCTGAAAGTTCAGGATCCAAAAATTGACCGCGTACGTACCCGTGCGTGGACCAAAGTGAAAAGCGGTAAATAACGGCGTCCGGTACGGTTGCCCGGTGGCGAAAACGCTCACCGGGCCTGCTAAACCCGTCGGTCGGGCTGGCGTGAGCGCCGCCCGACGATGCGCACCCTGATGGTGCGTTTGCACCAGTTTTGATTTCTGCCGGAGAGCACCCCGTGAATGACGCGATCCCCCGCCCGCAGGCGAAAGTCCGTAAAGCGCTGACCCCGCTTCTTGAAATTCGTAACCTCACCAAATCTTTCGATGGTCAGCATGCCGTGGACGACGTCAGCCTGACTATCTACAAAGGTGAAATTTTTGCCCTTCTGGGCGCATCTGGCTGCGGTAAATCGACCCTGCTGCGTATGCTGGCCGGTTTTGAACAGCCTACCGCCGGGCAAATCATGCTGGATGGTGTCGATCTCTCCCGCGTGCCGCCGTATCAGCGCCCGATAAACATGATGTTCCAGTCTTACGCGCTCTTCCCACATATGACGGTGGAGCAGAATATCGCCTTTGGTCTTAAGCAGGACAAACTGCCGAAAGCCGAAATCACCGCCCGCGTGGCAGAGATGCTCAGCCTGGTGCACATGCAGGAGTTCGCGAAGCGTAAACCGCATCAGCTCTCAGGTGGCCAGCGTCAGCGCGTGGCGCTGGCGAGAAGCCTGGCGAAACGTCCTAAGCTGCTGCTGCTCGATGAACCGATGGGCGCCCTGGATAAAAAACTGCGTGACCGTATGCAGCTGGAAGTGGTGGATATCCTTGAGCGCGTGGGGGTGACCTGCGTGATGGTTACCCACGACCAGGAAGAGGCGATGACCATGGCCGGGCGTATTGCGATCATGAACCGCGGTAAGTTCGTACAGATTGGCGAGCCGGAAGAGATTTATGAGCATCCGACCACCCGCTACAGCGCGGAGTTCATCGGGTCGGTCAACGTCTTCGAAGGGCTGCTGAAATCGCGCGAGGATGACGGTCTGGTGATTGAGTCGCCGGGGCTGCAGCATCCGCTTAAGGTCGATCCGGATAGCTCGGTGGTGGATAACGTGCCGGTGTATGTCGCGCTCCGCCCGGAGAAGATCATGCTGTGCGAAGATCCGCCTGCCGATGGCTTTAACTTCGCCGTCGGGGAAGTGGTGCACATTGCTTACCTGGGCGACCTCTCCATCTACCATGTGCGTCTGAAAAGCGGGCAAATGCTCAGCGCCCAGCTGCAGAACGAACATCGTTATCGCAAGGGACAGCCGACCTGGGGCGACGAAGTGCGCCTGTGCTGGGATGCGGACAGTTGTGTAGTGCTGACGGTATAAGGAGCGGACAATGAGTACCTTAGAACCTCCAGCCCGCGTTGAGAAACCGGGTGGCTTCGCGCACTGGCTGGCGCGCATGCAGATGAATCACGGACGCAAGCTGGTGATTGCCATGCCTTACGTGTGGCTGATCCTGCTGTTCCTGCTGCCGTTCCTGATTGTTTTTAAGATAAGCCTGGCGGAAATGGCGCGGGCGATCCCGCCCTATACCAACCTGCTGGACTGGGCTGACGGACAGCTGACGCTGACCCTTAACCTCGGCAATTTCCTGCAGTTGACGGAAGATCCGCTCTATTTCGAAGCTTATCTGCAGTCGTTGCAGGTGGCGGCGATCTCGACGATCTGCTGTTTGCTGCTGGGTTACCCGCTGGCATGGGCCGTGGCGCACAGTAAATCGTCGACGCGCAACATTCTGCTGTTGCTGGTGATCCTGCCGTCATGGACCTCGTTCCTGATCCGCGTCTACGCGTGGATGGGGATCCTGAAAAACAACGGCGTGCTGAATAACTTCCTGATGTGGCTTGGGGTTATCGATCAGCCCCTGACAATCCTGCATACCAATCTCGCGGTCTATATCGGGATTGTTTACGCCTATCTGCCGTTTATGGTGCTGCCAATTTATACGGCGCTGACGCGTATCGATTATTCGCTGGTGGAAGCATCGCTTGACCTTGGTGCCCGTCCGCTTAAAACCTTCTTCAGCGTTATCGTTCCGTTGACCCGGGGCGGCATTATTGCCGGGTCGATGCTGGTCTTTATCCCGGCGGTAGGGGAGTTTGTGATCCCGGAACTGCTCGGTGGCCCGGACAGCATCATGATTGGGCGTGTGCTGTGGCAGGAGTTCTTTAATAACCGCGACTGGCCTGTGGCGTCTGCGGTGGCGATCGTGATGTTGCTCCTGCTGATCGTACCGATCATGTGGTTCCACAAACATCAGCAGAAACAGATGGGAGACCACGGATGAACAACTTACCGGTAGTGCGCTCCCCATGGCGAATTGCCATCCTGGTGATTGGCTTTACTTTCCTGTATGCACCCATGTTGATGCTGGTGATCTACTCGTTCAACAGCTCCAAACTGGTAACGGTATGGGCCGGCTGGTCGACGCGCTGGTACGGCGAATTGTTCCATGATGACGCGATGATGAGCGCGGTGGGGCTGAGCCTGACCATCGCCGCGCTGGCGGCCACGATGGCCTCCGTGCTGGGGACCATTGCCGCGCTGGTCATGGTGCGCTTCGGGCGTTTTCGGGGGGCGAACGGCTTTGCCTTTATGATCACCGCGCCACTGGTTATGCCAGACGTTATCACCGGTCTGGCGCTGCTGCTGCTGTTCGTCGCCCTGGCGCATGCCATTGGCTGGCCGGCAGATCGCGGCATGCTCACCATCTGGCTGGCACACGTCACCTTCTGTACCGCGTACGTGGCGGTGGTTATCTCTTCGCGTTTGCGCGAGCTGGACCGCTCCATTGAAGAGGCGGCGATGGATCTCGGTGCGACGCCGCTGAAGGTCTTCTTCATCATCACGTTGCCGATGATTATGCCGGCGGTGATCTCCGGCTGGCTGCTGGCGTTTACGCTGTCGCTCGACGATCTGGTTATCGCCAGCTTTGTCTCAGGACCGGGCGCGACGACGCTGCCTATGCTGGTCTTCTCCAGCGTACGCATGGGGGTCAATCCGGAGATTAACGCCCTGGCCTCGATTATCCTCGGGGTGGTCGGAATTGTCGGATTTATCGCCTGGTATTTGATGGCGCGCGCGGAAAAACAACGTGTGCGTGATATCCAGCGTGCAAGACGCGGCTGAAGGATTTAAAATTTCCAGTGATGTGCCGCGCATGACGCGGCACTGTTTTTCAGGGAAGTAAAACATTGGGATTATTAAAAAAATCACGTCTTACGCACGCTCGTCCAAACGTTCCTGCACTGGTGCAGGTGGCGGCGCTCGCTATTATTATGATCCGCTGTCTTGATGTGCTGATGATCCTTAACACCCTGGGTGTGCGCGGTATGGCTGAATTTATTCACCGCAGCGTACAGACGTGGAACCTGACGCTGGTCTTTTTGAGCAGCCTGGTACTGGTGTTTATCGAGATTTACTGCGCTTTTTCGCTGGTCAGAGGACGCAACTGGGCACGCTGGGTCTATTTGCTGACGCAAATTACGGCGGCGAGCTATCTGTGGGCCGCCTCGCTGGGGTATGGCTATCCGGAACTGTTCAGCATTGCGGGTGGATCAAAACGCGAGATTTTGCACGCGCTGTTTTTGCAAAAACTCCCGGATATGCTGGTGCTGTTTTTCCTGTTCGTGCCTGCTTCCAGTCGGCGGTTCTTCCAGCTGCAATAATGTGTATAATCGCAGCCCTCGTGATTCTTAAGGTTTTGATATGCAGTGCGCACTCTATGACGCCGGTCGCTGCCGCTCCTGTCAGTGGATAGAACAGCCGGTTTCTCAGCAACTCACCGCCAAAATGGCCGACCTGCAACACCTGCTGGCAGACCATGCCGTGGGGGAATGGTGCGCACCCGTCAGCGGGCCGGAGCAGGGCTTTCGTAATAAAGCCAAAATGGTGGTGAGCGGCAGCGTTGAAAAACCGCTGCTGGGCATGTTGCATCGCGAGGGTACGCCTGAAGATTTAACCGACTGTCCGCTTTATCCTGCCTCCTTTGCGCCGGTCTTTGCTGCGCTCAAACCGTTTATTGCCCGTGCCGGATTAACGCCCTATAACGTTGCCCGCAAGCGCGGCGAGCTGAAATACCTTCTTCTTACCGAAAGCCAGCTAGACGGCAGCATGATGCTGCGCTTTGTTCTGCGCTCAGAAGCCAAGGTGGAGCAGCTTCGCGCGGCGTTGCCATGGCTTCAGCAACAGCTTCCGCAGTTAACCGTTATCACCGCGAATATTCAGCCGGTGCATATGGCTATCATGGAAGGGGAGCGGGAGATCTTCTTCACCGAACAGCATGCGCTGGCAGAAACGTTCAACGATGTACCGCTGTGGATCCGTCCGCAAAGCTTCTTCCAGACCAACCCGACCGTCGCGAGTGCGCTTTATGCCACCGCCCGTGACTGGGTGCGGGCGTTAAATATCCATCATATGTGGGATCTGTTCTGCGGGGTGGGTGGCTTCGGTCTGCACTGCGCCACGCCAGACATGCAGCTTACCGGGATTGAGATCTCCGCCGAAGCGATTGCCTGTGCCAGACAGTCTGCTGCAGAGCTTGGGTTGACCCGGCTGCACTTCCAGGCGCTGGACTCCACGCAGTTCGCGACGGGGCAGGACAATGTGCCTGAACTGGTGCTGGTGAACCCGCCGCGCCGGGGCATCGGGAAAGCGCTGTGCGACTATCTGAGCCAGATGGCACCGGACTACATCGTCTACTCCAGCTGCAACGCGCAGACGATGGCTAAAGATATCGCGACGCTGCCGGGCTACCGCATTGAACGCGTCCAGCTGTTCGATATGTTCCCGCATACCGCGCATTATGAAGTCCTGACGCTACTCGTTAAATCTTAAACAAAATGTGAACTCTGTCCGCCTGCGAAATCAGGTAAGCTTATCTCATCAGAATTGAAGAAGGCTTACCCATGAAGCAGATCCTGCTGGTGGAAGATGACCACGATATCGCGGCGCTTCTGCGCCTCAACTTAGAAGATGAAGGCTACGCCATCACCCACGAGCCCGACGGGGGCAATGCCTTACAGCGCCTCGAAAAGCAGCCGTGGGACGCGGTGATCCTCGATTTAATGCTCCCCAACGTCGACGGTCTGGAGATTTGCCGTCGCATCCGCCAGATGACCCGCTACCTGCCGGTGATCATCATCAGCGCCCGCAGCAGCGAAACCGACCGCATTACCGGGCTTGAAACCGGGGCGGACGATTATCTGGCCAAGCCGTTTTCGGTACAGGAGCTGATCGCGCGTATCAAGGCGCTGTTCCGACGCCAGCAGGCGATGGGGCAGGCGCAAAGTGCCGGGAATATTCAGGCTCACGGCCTGACGCTCGACCCGCTGGCGCGCAGCGTGCTTTTGCACGGCCAGGTGGTGGATCTCACCCCGCGCGAGTTTGAACTGCTGTACTTCTTTGCCCGTCATCCCGGTGAAGTTTTCTCGCGTCTGGCGCTGCTGGAACAGGTCTGGGGCTATCAGCACGAAGGTTACGAACACACCGTCAACACCCACATTAACCGCCTGCGCATCAAGATTGAGAAGGACGCCGCCGAGCCGGAGATCATTCGCACCGTCTGGGGCAAAGGCTACAAATTTGCGGAGCCAAACGATGCGCCGCTTTAGCCTGAGC
The DNA here is from genome assembly GCF_030209635.1 of Enterobacter sp. MEB024. Lineage (NCBI taxonomy): Bacteria > Pseudomonadati > Pseudomonadota > Gammaproteobacteria > Enterobacterales > Enterobacteriaceae > Enterobacter > Enterobacter sp. MEB024. Next base: position 163,998 of record NZ_JARVRQ010000015.1, read on the forward strand.
CAGCGCCTGACGCTGCTGTTTATTCTGCTGCTGACGCTCTGTGCGACCATCGCCTGCGCGGTGCAACTTTACAGCACCACGCAGTACGGTAATGCAATGGTGCAGCGGCTGTCCGGTGGCCTGGCGCAGCAGATTGTCCAGCGGGAACCGATTCTGGATGCGCAGGGCAGGGTTGACCGCCACGCGCTGAAACCGCTCTTTGACCGGCTGATGACCTTCAATCCAAGCGTCGAACTGTACGTTGTCTCGCCTGATGGCGAACTGCTGGCTGACGCCGCGCCGCCGGGGCATATCCAGCGTCAAAAAATCGACCTCGGGCCGGTGCAGACTTTCCTCAGTGATGCCGCGCGGCCGGTACTGGGTGATGACCCGCGAAGCCAGAACAAAAAGGTTTTCAGCGCAACGCCGTTGCGTCAGGACGGAGAACTGAAAGGCTATCTGTACATTATTCTGCAGGGCGAAGAGTCAAACGCGCTGGCGGAGATGGCCTGGCATCAGGCGCTCTGGAGCACCGTCCTGTGGTCATTGATGTGGGTCGCGCTGTTTGGTGTGCTGGCGGGGTTACTGGTCTGGTACTGGGTAACGCGTCCGGTCAAACGTCTTACGCAGGAAGTGGCCGGGCTGGAGCAGGACAGCATTAGCGCCATTAAGCAGCTGGCGGCGCAGCCTACAGAAACCACGGTAAAGGATGAAGTGGCCACGCTGCGCAATACGTTTATCGAGCTGGCCCGTAAAATCACCCTGCAGTGGGATCAGCTGGCCGACAGCGATCGCCAGCGCCGGGAGTTTATCGCCAATATTTCGCACGATTTACGCACGCCGCTCACCTCCTTGCTGGGCTATCTCGAAACGCTGTCGCTGAAATCTGCGACGCTGACGCCGCAGGAACACCAGCAGTATCTCGCCACGGCGCTGCGCCAGGGGCAGAAAGTGCGTCATCTTTCGCAGCAGCTGTTTGAACTGGCGCGCCTTGAGCACGGCGGCATCAAACCGCAGCGCGAGCGTTTTGCCATGGGTGAGCTGATTTCAGACGTGGCGCAGAAATTTGAACTCACGGCCCGCACGCGGGAGGTGAACCTGCGCATTGATGTACCGGGCCCGTTGCCGCTGGTGAATGCCGATGTCTCGATGATTGAGCGGGTGGTGACTAACCTGCTGGATAACGCGATGCGGCATACGCCGACCGGTGGAGAGGTTCGTCTGGCGGTCTGGCAGGAGAACGCGCAGCTACAGGTTGAGGTGGCTGATAATGGAACCGGCGTTGATGCTTCTCTTCGCAACGATCTGTTTGAGCGTCCTTCGGCGTTAAATCCGCAGGCATCACGGGAAAACCGTGGCGGGTTGGGGCTGTTGATTGTGAAACGCATGCTGGAACTGCACGGCGGGGGGATCAGGCTGATGGAGTCCACGAACGGGGCTCGTTTTCGCTTCTTTGTTCCGCTGTGAAATTGCCGGGTTTGCCCGGCCTACAGACCACCCCCGTAGGCCAGGCTACCCGACAAAAAGCTGTTATTGCGGGAACCACCGATCGCTGATTTTCTTGTACGTGCCGTCAGCTTTAATTGCTTTCAGCGCGCCATTCAGTTTTTCCAGCAGAGCTTTGTTATCCGGACGCACCGCAATGCCCAGGCCCGTACCGAAGTACTGTGGATCGGTCACTTTTTCGGTCGCGGTGCCCAGCTGTGGGTTGGTTTTCAGCCACTCGTTCACCACCGCAGTGTCACCGAAGACCCCATCAATACGGCCATTTTTCAGGTCGATAATGGCATTCTGGTAGCTGTCATAGGCCACGGTTTTCACTTCAGGATGTTTGTCCTGCAGGTATTTCTGGTGCGTGGTGCCGTTTTCCATCCCAATGCGTTTGCCTTTCAGCTGGTCAAAGGATGTGTAAGCCCCTTTCTTCGCAATGACCACCGCCGAGTTGGCGTAATACGGGTCGGTGAAGGTGACCTGCTTGCTACGCTCTGGGGTGATGTCCATCCCGGAGATCACCGCGTCGTATTTTTTGAATTTCAGCGACGGGATCAGGCTGTCAAACGCATGGTTCGTGAACGTGCAGTCGGCCTGCATCTGTTTGCACAGGGCTTTGGCGAGGTCGATATCAAAACCGACAATCTGGTTGCTGGCATCCAGCGACTCAAATGGCGGATAGGTGGCCGAAACGCCGAAGTTGATTTTATCTGCAGCTGATGCGCCAGCGGCGAAAGTGGCCAGTAAAGCGGCCAGAACTAACTTTTTCATTGTAATGCTCCCGTCTGTCAGTCTGTCTTATGCGCCGTGTCTGCGGCATGGAAATACAATGCCATTTAATGAATTTATATTCAATAAAAATGATTAAATATTATTTAACCCATAAAAAAAGACGGGCAGTCGTTAGACTTGCCCGTCTTCGTCAATAAAGTTTATGCAAAACGGTGATTAATTACGGCGCTCAAACGCCAGCGCTTTACGCTCGATAAGGCGCATCATCAGCGTCAGCAAACCGTTTACCACCAGATAGACCACGCCCGCGGCACCAAACACCATGACGTCATAGGTGCGTCCGTAGAGCAGCTGCCCGTGGCCCATGACTTCCATCAGCGTGATGGTGTAGGCCAGAGACGTACTCTTGAAAACCAGCACCACTTCGTTGGAGTAGGAGGAGAGCGCACGTTTAAACGCGTACGGCAGCAAAATAGCCAGCGTGTCTTTCTTGCTCATGCCCAGCGCACCACAGGACTGCCATTGCCCTTCCGGGATGGCACGAATAGCCCCGTAGAACAGCTGCGTGGTATAGGCCGCACTGTTCAGCGAAAGGGCAATCAGGGCGCACAGCCATGGCTCAGAAAGCAGGTGCCAGATAACCGGATACTCCTGCAGCGACGGGAACTGGCCCGGGCCGTAGTAAATCAGGAAGATCTGCACCAGCAGCGGTGTACCGGTGAACAAGGTAATGTAGGCTCGCACAATCCATACCAGCACCGGCGTTTTTAGCGTCAGGACGATGGTAAAGATCAACGCCAGGATCAGCGCCACGATGATCGATGCGACGGTCAGCGTCAGGCTGGTGTGCAGCCCTTTCATCAGCTCCGGAAAATATTCAAGCATCAGCCTGGTCTCCGTTCAAAGCGCGTCGCACGCAGGTCAATGCGCTTGAGGATGTACTGACTCACCAGCGTGATCACCAGGTAGATAGCCGCCGCCACGATGTACCAGGTAAACGGCTCCTGGGTACGGGTCGCGATACTTTTGGTTTGCAGCATTAAATCGTTCACGCTGATCAGGCTTACCAGCGCGGTATCTTTCAGCAGCACCAGCCACTGGTTACCCAGCCCGGGCAGCGCATGACGCCACATCTGCGGCATCACCAGACGAAAGAAGATCGCCGATTTCGACAAGCCTAACGCCTGGCCAGACTCCCACTGTCCCTGCGGAACCGCTTTCAGCGCACCGCGCAGGGTTTGCGAAGCATACGCGGAATAGAGCAGAGAGAGGGCAATCACGCCGCACAGGAACGGGCTGACGTCAAAGTTCTCAATCTGCATCTGCACCGGGATCTGCACCACACCCAGATTGAGGGTGAAGCCGTCCGACAGCGTTAACAGCAGCTGCGAGGAGCCAAAATAGATAAACAGGACCACCAGAATTTCAGGCAGCCCGCGCAGCACGGTGACCAGCGCTGAGCCGGCCCATGCGACAGGGAACCATTTTGCTGATTCCCATACCGCAAAGATCATCGCCAGCACAAGGCCGATAATCAGTGCGCAAACGGCAAGGCCGACGGTCATCCCGGCGGCGCTTGCTAAAGGAAAAATTTCATTCATCAGGAATTACTTCTGGAACCATTTTTTGTAGATGGTTTCGTAGGTGCCGTCTTTCTTCACTTTTTCCAGCGCAGCGTTGAATTTCTGCTGCAGCTCAGTGTTGCCCTGACGAACGGCAATACCCAGACCCGTGCCGAAGTAATCCTTGTCGGTCACTTTATCGCCCACTGGTGCCAGTTTATCGTTGGCTTTCAGCCACTCGGTCACCACGGCGGTGTCGCCGAACACCCCATCAATACGGCCGTTCTGCAGATCCAGCTTCGCATTCTGGTAGCTGTCATACGGAACGGTGGTGATTTCCGGGTGTTTATCCATGATGAATTTCTGGTGCGTGGTGCCGTTCTGCACGCCCACTTTCTTGCCTTTCAGCTGATCAACCGACGTGAATTTGCCTTTCTGACCAATAAACAGGGCAGAGTTGTCGTAGTAAGGGGTGGTGAACAGAACCTGTTTTTCGCGCTCAGGGGTGATATCCATTCCGGCCATAACGGCGTCGATACGGCGGAACTTCAGGCTTGGAATCAGGCTGTCGAACGCCTGGTTGCTGAAGGTACAGGTTGCGTCGATCTCTTTACACAGGGCGTTTGCCAGATCCACGTCAAAGCCGACAATTTTATTGTTCGCATCAATGGATTCAAACGGAGGATAAGACGCTTCAGTCGCGAAACGAATCGTCTGGGCTGCGGTAGCGGAAAGGGTGACGCTGGCGAGCAGCGCGGCAAGTAATACTTTTTTCATTATCATTTCCCCTGACACAATCAATGAGATAAATAGTTTTTGAACGCATCGGTTTGCGGGTTTGAGAAGCAGCTCGCATCACCTTGCTCAACGATATACCCGTTTTCCATGTAGACCACGCGGCTGGCCGTTTTGCGCGCCACTTCCACTTCATGGGTTACGATGACCTGAGTAATATGGGTTTCCGCCAGCTCGCGAATGATGCTCACGATCTGGGCGGTAATTTCGGGATCCAGCGCCGCGGTCGGTTCATCAAACAGCAGTACCGCAGGCTCCATCATCAGCGCACGGGCAATCGCCACACGTTGCTGCTGACCACCGGAGAGGTGCAGCGGATAGCGGTCGCTGTAAGGCTTAAGGCGCAGACGCTCCAGCAGCTTATCCGCACGCGCGATCGCCTGATCTTTACTTAAGCCCAGCACGCGGCACGGGGCTTCGATCAGGTTTTGCAGTACGGTCAGATGCGGCCAGAGATTGTATTGCTGGAAGACCATGCCAACGTTTTGACGCAGTTCACGAATCGCTTTATCAGACGGTGTTTTCGCGAAATCAAAATGGTTACCGGCGATAGCCAGCGTACCCGAACGGGGCATTTCAAGCAGATTAAGGACACGCAGAAGGGAGCTTTTACCTGCACCGCTTGGGCCAAGCAAAACCAGCGTTTCGCCTTCCGGGCAGTCCAGCGTGATGTCAAACAGCGCCTGGTGTGCGCCGTAGAAGCAGTTAATGCCGTTTAGTTTAATACTCATCGGGGCAGTCTTTACTCATCCAGGCAATCTATAGCAATTGAGGCCGCAGATAGTACCGTTGACAGAATAGTTATGCAATATTTCTGCGTTAAAAGTTAAATATAACCCGCAATACCCTCTAAACATAGCACAAAATAGCGAACGGCAATGTCGGCGAGTATAAATGTCGGCATTCCGCATGAAATGCCGCACATTTTACGGGGTTAACGCTTTTTAAACGGGTGGCTTAGCGGTTTTCAATCGACTGGCGGAGCGTGCCTGCCGGGGCGTGAACGCTGCCACCGACGTACCTTACGTCGTCCACCGCCCAGCACTGGCCTTCACGGATCATCAGCACTTCATCCTGCCAGGTCTGCGTTCCCTGGGTCAGTTTGACGCGCAGGGGAATGTTTCGCGCATCGGTGTTTGGGATCGTTGAAGCACTGGTGACCTCGGCGCTGTCAGGCAGCGTGGCGCGGCTGGAGAACGGATCGGATTTAAGCAGCGCGTTATGCTGCGGATCGCGGGTGGCGTCGCTCAGCAGTTTCGCCAGGCCGTCACTCAGATACGGTCGCAGGGCGGTAATATCATTGCTGCGGTGCTGTATGCGGTAATCATAGAACGGTTGCGCCACGGTATCCGGGCCGCCCTCAATGCATGGGCCGCTGCGGGTACCAATATCCTTAAAGGCTGGCGTGACCGTGGTGGTGCAGGCGCTGAGCACCAGCGCGCAGGGCACGAAAAGTGTTAAAGCTGAATAGCGCATGTTGATTTCCTTATTTATTAACTATCCTTTCAATCATAGCGTAACGAACCGATAATGCTGTACCTAAGGCATTGAACGCTAAAGAAGGAGAGAAAGTATGCAGTTTTCAACAACGCCTACCCTGGAAGGGCAACCTATTACCGAGTACTGCGGCGTGGTCACCGGCGAAGCCATACTGGGCGCGAACATTTTCCGGGACTTCTTTGCCGGCATTCGCGATATCGTGGGGGGACGTTCTGGCGCGTATGAGAAAGAGCTGCGCAAAGCCCGCGAAATTGCGTTTAAAGAGCTTGGCGAACAGGCCAAGGCGCTGGGTGCAGATGCCGTGGTAGGCATCGATATTGACTACGAAACGGTCGGTAAAGATGCCAGCATGCTGATGGTGAGCGTAAGCGGTACGGCGGTGAAAACCCGTCGATGAAGCGCTCGCTTGCCACACTCCTGCTGGCGCTGTTGCTGGCAGGGTGCGCCACGGAAAAAGGCATTATTGATAAAGGTGCCTATGAGCTGGATACCCGCTATCAGGCCCAGGCGGCTTACCCGCGTATAAAGGTGCTGGTGATCCACTACACCGCCGATGACTTTGACAGCTCGCTGGCGACGTTAACCGACAAGAATGTCAGCTCTCACTACCTGATCCCCGCCAAACCGCCTGCCCCTGAGGGCAAACCGCGTATCTGGCAGCTGGTACCGGAGAGCGAACTGGCATGGCATGCCGGCATCAGCTTCTGGCGCGGCACCAACCGTATTAATGACACCTCCGTGGGGATTGAGCTGGAAAACCGGGGCTGGCAAAAAACGGTGGGAGTAAAACATTTCACCCCGTTCGAGCCGGCGCAAATTGCTGCTCTGATCCCGCTCGCCAAAGACATTATCGCCCGCTACGACATTAAGCCGCAGAACGTCGTCGCGCACTCTGATATTGCCCCCCAGCGTAAAGACGATCCCGGCCCGCTGTTCCCCTGGCGCGAACTGGCGCAGCAGGGAATGGGTGCCTGGCCCGATCCGGACCGCGTCAACTTTTATCTCGATGGGCAGCCACGGTATCAGGAAGTGGACAGCGCACTGCTGCTCGATCTGTTAGCGCGGTATGGCTATGAAGTGCCGGAGGCTGCCACAGCCCAGCAGCAGAAAAGAGTGATTACCGCGTTTCAAATGCACTTCCGTCCACAGCTGTGGAATGGTGTGGCTGACCGTGAAACGCTGGCTATTGCTGAAGCGCTTCTGGAAAAGTACGGACAGGGGTGATCCTGCGGGATACCCCCTCGTAAGTTTTTTTCGCGTAATTTAAGTAAGATTAATCTTAAGTACAAATTCAATTCATTTTTAGTTAATTGACTTAAAATTATCCGGATTTAAGATGGACACATAGCTTGCTAAGTAAAGCAGCAAATTAACGTAAACAATTTCTATTTTTATTTTCTCCTTGAGTGTTTCATCAGGAAAATATTCCTGGGTTGAGGCCTTACGTCTTAATCCTGAGTTTTATATTTCACATCTTAAATTGGGTATAATAATGTTAAGCATCTACGGTAAAAAATTACGTCCGCAAAACGAAGTCAACGCAATTATTTCTGCAACGTCAGGATTTGAAGAGAAGACGTTAAAAAAGTGGCAGAAAATATCTACCAGTGATTCACAGTATATTCATATTATCGTCAGTGGCGACGTTGAGTTCCGCCGCGAATCTGATGAACTGTGCATGTTCACCGTTCAGGGGCCGTGTATATTTGGGCTTTGTTCTATGTTTTACAGCGCCACGCACATGTATGGCCTCATTCGGTCAAATACCGTCGTGCGCTCGATAAAAAAAGAGGCCTTCGCCCAGCTAATGACTGAAAACAATCTGTGGCCGGAACTGACGAAAGTGCTCTCCTGGTATATTTGTATGCTGAGCAAGCGTGACGATGTGCTGGTTGCCCGCAGCGCCTATTCGGTAGTGCGCGAATTTTTATACGAGATTAATGAACTGATTGTTCAGCATCAGCGTGATATCAACATATATGACTATATTCAGGAATACACCAACCTGGCACGCAGTACCATTATTAAAATTCTCTCCGACCTGAAAAAAGGTCAGTATATTGTGGTGGAAAAGGGGCGACTCCTTAACCTGACATCCTTGCCTGAAAAATATTAATTACTCCAGCCGGTCTCCTTTATGACGTAAAGGGGACCGGGAAATATCCTGCGTTTCGTCAACCGGCGTCGCGGGAATTTTGCCTTGCGAATAATCCTGCTCTTGTTCTTTTAACGCCTGCTTAAACAATTCTGTTAATGAGGAACTGTCGCTGCCAGCCCGTGCAGAAGCGTCGGTGTGCGCCCCGGTTCCGGGTAACGTATCCCGCGCGGTATCATGCTGAGCCGCTCCTTCAGGCGCCTGCTGCCAGTCGGTATCATCGCCGTTAATCGGCAGATCTTGCAGGGCAGGCATATCCTCATGCACCGGCGCAGGTTTAGGGTGCGGATGCGGGAAGGGTTTGCTCACATACACATAATGCATATCTGAAAGCTGTGTTTCCGGTCTGGCGCTGCTCGTGTTGATGGGGGCGGGTGCAGGGTGGCGCAGATCCCAATACACATGCGCGTACAACCCGGCCATCAGCATGGCGCACAGACCCAGGAGTCCTAAAACGGTGTGGGCAAAAACGTTTCTCAGTCCGGGAAGGCGATATGAAAACCAGACCGCTTCCCCGGTGGTGTAACTGCGCTGAGCCGCAAGGCTGATAGTAGACATCAGGAATGCTTCTCCTGCATTTTCGCATCCGGTATCGCATGCGAAGCCTGGATCAATACGCTTGGCGTGGTGTTGGTTTCCCGCATTAACTGCATCAATGTCTCTTCGCCGGGAATACCGTCCACATGCAGATGCATTTTTTGCTGGAACGCGCGGGTGCGTTTCATCATCTCCGCAGTCCAGCGCTGAGCGTGGGTTTCAGGTTGAGAAAGGGCCTGGCTCAGCTGCTGATCAAGCCAGGTCATCTCTTTGCCGTCACTGGTTGCGCTGATGGCGTCTTTACCTTCCGGCGTCAGGCGGTGCAGTTGCGTATAGTTTCCGGTTGCATGTTGGTTAAACCAGTTACGACTGACCTGCCAGGTCCGGTTATTCATCAATAAGTCCATCGAGGTTTCTCCGACGCGGGCGACCACCGCATAGTTAAGATGATTGCCGGTTTTGAGCTCGCTCACCCACGGATAACCTTCGCCTGCCAGCGCATCCGGAGAGGCATTTCCCTGCTTACACATCAGGTTTACCTTCACCGCGTTTTGACACAGCGCATCGTCCGCCGAGGCGTCATACCCCCACATCAGATAAAGCTGATGCATCGCGTCCGGCTGATTGACTATTTCCTTGTCGATAACCGGCACGACGGGGGCCTGAACGGGGGCGGCCGGGTGTTTCCAGCTTATCGGGACCGGCAGAGAAACCGGGAGGCGAGCAGTCATTGAGGCGGTAAAATACCAGCCGCAAGCCGCGAACAGCACAGAAGCAAACAGTGAAACCGTTGCCAGACGCTTACCCTGTTTTTTCGCGGGCAGCACCTCTGCGGCCGCCAGGCGTAAATGTCGCGGACTGACCTGGTTTGCGCGTTCGGTCCAGGCCGCGAGCATCGACAGGTGCGCCAGCGCATTCAGTTCACTGATTTTCCCTTTTGTCATTGCGTGCATCTTACGCACGCGCGCCGGGGATAACGGTGAGCTTTCGCCTCCGTGCTCTTCGCACTGCGCCTGCACGTAGCTGAGATATTCACGGCAGGTCAGGGGGCGCAAGGTGTGGTGGGTATGCACATATTCACGCAGATCAGATTGCTGTAGCAGCGCCGCCTGATTTTCCGCGCCCGTCAGCACCACCGATAAATGAAACCCCAGCTCCTGCGCACGGGTGAGCAACATCCCCAGCACCGTCCGGCAGGTCTCTTTCATGGCTTCAGTATGGGAAATGACCAGCACGGTGGCCTGCGTTTTCCCGGCCTGCCACTGCTGCAGCACGGTATCGACCGCCTGAATACGGCTGGCGATTGCTTTCGTGTCCGGGCTGAGCTTGTACAGCAGGCTACTGGCGCTCAGTTTTGGAAACGCGTTGATGGCAAAAACGCGGTTGTCGCTGTTTTTCAGCGCATCGCTGAACTGGCCCAACAGCGAGGTATCGTCGCTAAAGAGCCCGCATAATCCCGCCTGTTGGGTTTTCTCTTTCAGCAGGTTAAAGACGTCCTGATGATAAGGCACCAGAAAATCCCCGGATAAGCGGGTGACCTTCCTGAAGGGCGGGGTTTTAAAAGTAAAGTGGCTCTGATACATAACGACTTACCGTCTCTGATTAGGAATAGCAACAGGTCGTGAAATTACGGTAAGGAGACGGGGCGATCAATTTTTCAACTGGGTAAAAATATCCGGCAGAAATGTCCTAACACCTCGATTTTAGACGGTCAATAATTTTCTTTATTAAAGTTGGTGGCGAAGTCGATGGTCGTATTCACCGCGTCTCATTACTCTCTTCACACGTTTTGTCGCAGTGTGATGCTGCTTATTTTCGCTTTGTTAAAGGCCAGATGAAAAATGAGGTTCTCATTTCTGTCACGGTGGATAACCCCTTGCATGATGTTGGCGCTGTTAATTTTTAGCGGCCAGCAAGGGTATTTCACGTTTAAAGATTATAAAAAGGTTACGAATAGGTTGGCTAACTCTGATGCGCAGCCGCTGAAAAATCGCCGCGAAGAGAAAACATTCACGCTTTTCACGGCTGCAGCACGTCAGGACACTGGGCCGGCTGCGCTAAAAGCCCCGCTGGCGGCGGAAATAGAAGGCATTGTGCGCAGTGATGACCCCTGGCTTTCCTTCGCCGTTATTAAAACGCCCGCGGGCCAGAAGAGCTACCGCGAAGGGGAGCCGCTGACCGGTTTTAACGATGCCTTTATTCAGGAAATTAACAAAGACAGTGTCGTCGTGAATTATGAAGGCATCACGCAGACGCTGGCCTTAAAGAAACCGGATTATTTCAAGGGCGGCGTTGATAGCGGCCCGGTAACCAAATCGACAAAAGATGCAGGCGCAGACACGCTGCATTTGAATGATTATCTGGTATTAAAACCGGTTGTCGAAAAAGGCCAACTGGAAGGCTATGCCATTAATCCCCGGAATGCCTCTTCCTTTTATAGCCATTCAGGACTGAAAAAAGGGGATGTGGCAGTCGAAGTGAATGCTGTCGATATGACCGATGAAGTAAAGGCAAAAAATATTATTGCTGAATGGTCAAAAATGAAAGAAGCGGAGGTTGTCGTCAGACGTCACGCTCACCTTGAAAATATTCGGGTCAATGTTCTTAACAATTAATAAGTGTACAGACATGAAGAAATTTCCATGGGCGTGCGTGGCGCTGACCGCATTGTCGTTATATTCGGGTTCGCTGCTCGCAGCCAACTTTAGCGCGAGTTTTAAAAATACCGATATCCGCGAGTTTATCGATACGGTAGGCCGCAACCTTAACAAAACCATTCTCGTCGATCCGTCGGTTCAGGGCTCCGTATCCGTCAGAACCTACAACGTGCTGACGGAGGATGAGTATTACCAGTTCTTCCTGAGCGTGCTGGATCTCTACGGTCTCTCGGTGATCCCGATGGATAACGGTATGGTTAAAGTGGTGCGCTCAAGCGTGGCTCGTACAGCCGGTGCGCCGCTGGCAGACAGCACAAACCCGGGCAAAGGCGATGAGATTATTACCCGTGTCGTGCGCATGGAAAACGTGCCGGTGCGTGAACTCGCGCCGCTGTTGCGTCAACTGAACGATGCTACCGGCATCGGCAACGTGGTGCACTTCGAGCCTTCCAACGTGCTGCTGTTAACCGGTAAAGCGTCCGTGGTGAACCGGCTGGTGGATCTGGTCCAGCGCGTGGATAAAGACGGTGTACAGCGTCGCGAAATCGTCCCCCTGCGCTTTGCTTCCGCCAAAGCGCTCTCCGACATGTTGAATAATCTCAACAACGAAGAGCAGAAAGGGCAGAACGCGCCGCAGTTGGCCACCAAAGTGGTGGCGGATGACGAAACCAACAGCCTGGTGATCAGCGGTTCGGAAGATGCGCGCACGCGTACCCGCAGCCTGATCCATGAGTTAGATCGCGAGCAGAACAACGAGGGGAATACCCGCGTCTTCTATCTCAAGTACGCCAGCGCCACCAAAGTGGTTCCGGTGCTCACCGGTATTGGCGAACAGCTGAAAGACAAAGCCGGCACCGCGAAGGCGAAAACGGCCACCGCGGCAACCGATCTGAATATTACCGCCGACGAGTCAACCAACTCGCTGGTGATCACCGCGCAGCCTAACGTGATGAACTCCCTTGAGAAGGTGATCGACAAGCTCGACATCCGCCGTCCGCAGGTGCTGGTGGAAGCCATCATTGCTGAAGTGCAGGACGGCAACGGTCTGGATCTCGGCGTGCAGTGGACCGGCAAGCACGGTGGCGTCCAGTTCGGCTCCACCGGCCTGCCCATTAGTCAGATAAAAAATGGCACCATCAAGGGCGCCAGCTTTACTGGCCTGGCGACCGGCTTCTTTAACGGTGATTTCGGTGCGCTGATGACCGCGCTCTCAACTGACGGCAAAAACGACATCCTTTCCACGCCAAGCGTGGTCACGCTGGATAACAAAGAGGCGTCATTCAATGTCGGTCAGGACGTGCCGGTGCTTTCCGGTTCGCAGACCACCAGTGGCGATAATGTCTTTAACTCCGTAGAGCGCAAGACGGTGGGGACCAAACTGAAAATTGTGCCGCAAATCAACGACGGCGACATGATCCACCTGAAGATTGAGCAGGAAGTCTCAAGCGTCGACAACAGCGCAACGGAAGACGCCAGCCTTGGCCCAACCTTTAATACCCGAACCATCAATAACGAAGTGATGGTGCACAGTGGGCAAACGGTGGTACTCGGTGGCCTGATGGAGAATGTCACTAAGCAGTCGGTCTCCAAAGTGCCGCTGCTGGGGGATATTCCACTGGTCGGGCAGCTTTTCCGCTACACCTCGCAGGACGCGTCCAAACGCAACCTGATGGTCTTTATTCATACCACCGTGCTGCGTGACGACGACAACTACAGCGCGGCGTCGAAAGAGAAATATGACCAGATCCGCGCCCGCCAGCAGCAGCGCGTTGAGGAGAAAAAGCTCGGGATCATTGAACCGGCGGATAACGCCGTGTTACCCGCGTTCCCTGCTGCGAGTGCTGCAACGGTGAAAACCAGCGCGTCCCGCAATCCGTTTAAAGAATAAGGCGGAGGTATCACGTGGACGAACTGAGCAAAACCCTGTGTAGCAGCGGCTACGCAAAAGATAACGGCGTTTTATTTTATCACGATGCGGTCTATATCCGTGATGACACCCCGGCACTCGCGCTGCTGGAAGTGCGTCGGGTGCTGGGACGCGCGTTTGTCCCGGTCACCCTGACGGCGGAAGCCTTCGATGAAATGCTGGCCAGGATCTGGCAGCAGAGCAGCGGGGTGTCCCAGCAACTGGTGGACGATATGGACGCCGATATCGATCTGATGGCGTTAACCGAGGAGATCCCGGATAACGAAGATCTGCTCGATAACGATGAAAACTCGCCGGTGATCCGCCTGATCAACGCCATTCTCGGCGAGGCGGTAAAAGAGGGCGCGTCGGATATTCATATTGAAACCTTCGAGCGTACGCTGAGCATTCGCTTTCGCGTCGACGGCGTGCTGCGTCCGGTGTTGCAGCCCGCGCGTAAGCTCGCGCCGCTGCTGGTTTCGCGTATCAAGGTGATGTCCCGGCTGGATATCGCGGAGAAACGTCTGCCGCAGGATGGCCGTATTTCCCTGCGCATTGGCCGTAAGGCGGTCGACGTGCGCGTATCGACCATTCCGTCCCAGTATGGTGAACGCGTGGTCATGCGTCTGCTCGATAAAAGCAATCTCAAGCCTGATATCAACAAGCTTGGGCTGATTGATGAAGAACGGGAGAAGTTACAAGGGCTGATTGACCGCCCGCACGGCATTATCCTGGTCACCGGGCCAACGGGTTCCGGTAAAAGTACCACCCTGTACGCGATTCTTTCGGCGCTGAACGGCCATGAGCGCAACATCCTGACCGTAGAAGATCCTATTGAATACGAGCTGGAAGGGGTGGGGCAGACGCAGGTTAACCCGCGCGTGGACATGACCTTTGCCCGCGGGCTGCGCGCGATTCTGCGCCAGGACCCGGACGTGGTGATGATCGGCGAAATCCGTGACGCCGAGACGGCACAAATTGCGGTGCAGGCGTCGCTCACCGGTCACCTGGTCATGTCTACGCTGCACACCAACAGCGCCGCCGGGGCGATAACCCGCCTGCGGGATATGGGGCTGGAGTCATTTTTAATCGGTTCATCGTTACTGGGGGTCATTGCCCAGCGTCTGGTGCGTCGGCTGTGTCCGCACTGCCGTACCACCAGTCCGCTGGATGACAATGAAAAGGCGCTGTTCAGCTTTATGGACCAGCCGCCACACGCGATCTATCGCGCGGTGGGGTGCGAACACTGCCGCCAGAGCGGCTATCAGGGGCGCGCCGGTATTCATGAATTTCTGGTGGTCGACAGCACCCTGCGCCGCGCCATTCATGAAGATAAAGACGAAATGGCCATCGAAACCGAGCTCTTTAAGCAGGCCTACAGCCTGCGTGAGAACGGGCTGCTGAAGGTGATCGGCGGCGTCACTTCGCTGGAAGAGGTGATGCGCGTCACCGCCGAGCGCGGAGGAGATGCGTAATGGCCTTCTACGCCTGGACGGCGAGGGATACCGCGGGCAAAACCCGGCGTGGCACGTTGCAGGCTGAGGGGCAAAAGCAGGTTCGCCAGATGTTGCGCGAGCAAAAGCTGATGCCCGTCAGTATCAACGAAACCCGTGAGGTTGCGGCTGCCGGTAATGCGAACGCCGGGGCAAAACTCTCCACGCCGGTGCTGTCGATGTTTACCCGTCAGCTGTCGACGCTTGTCAACGCTGCGCTGCCGCTGGAGAGCGCGCTGAAGGCAATCGCGAAACAGACGGAGGACAAAAAGCTCGCGGCGATGGTGGTGGACATCCGCGAGAAGGTAGTGGAAGGGCATACGCTGTTTGACGCTTTCAGCCAGTTTCCGCGCAGCTTCGACAAGCTCTACTGCACGCTGGTAATGGCCGGTGAAAAGACCGGCCATCTGGGCGACGTGCTGGAAAAGCTGGCCGAGTACAACGAGCAGCGTCAGAAGATGAAAAGCAAACTGACGCAGGCGATGGTCTACCCGATCACCCTGACCGTGGTGGCCATCGCGGTGATCGGCATTCTGCTGGTGGCGGTTGTGCCCCAGGTGATTGAGCAGTTCACCCATATGAAACAGCAGCTGCCGATCACCACCCGCACGCTGATCGCGGTGAGTGATTTCCTGCAGGTTTACGGCCTCTATATCGTCGGCAGCCTGGCTGGCGGGATGATGGGTTTTAAGGCCTGGCTTCGAAACGCTAAAAATCGTTTTCGCTGGCACGGCTGGCTGGTGAACGGTTCGCCCGTCAAAAAGCTGGTCTGCGCCATCAACAGCGCCCGCTATATCCGTACCCTGAGCATTTTGCAGGCCAGTAGCGTGCCGCTGCTGGAGGGGATGTATATCGCGATGGACGGGATCGAAAACCGGTATGCCCGGCAGGTGCTGGAGCAGGCGGCGGATACCGTGCGCCAGGGGGCATCGCTTTATGCGGCTCTGGAGCAGGCGAAATTATTCCCGCCGACCATGTTGTATATGATTGCCTCCGGGGAAGAGAGTGGGGAATTAGGCCATTTAATGGACCGCGCGGCGGAAAACCAGGAATCGGCATTACAGCATCGTATTACGTTAACGCTGTCGGTATTTGAACCGGCACTGGTGGTATCTATGGCGACGATTGTTTTATTCATCGTCCTGTCAATATTACAACCGCTTCTGCAACTTAATAATATGGTAGGTTAAATCATGGCTATAAAACGTAAACACCTGGCTCGCCAGGCGGGCTTCACCTTGCTCGAATTAATGGTGGTTATTGTTATTCTCGGCGTACTCGCGAGTATGGTGGTACCCAATTTAATGGGCAATAAAGAAAAAGCGGATACCCAAAAAGCGACCAGCGATATCGTCGCGCTCGAAGGCTCGCTGGATATGTATAAGCTGGATAATCACCGCTATCCCACCACCGAACAGGGCTTGCAGGCGCTGGTCACGAAGCCAGAGATTGCGCCCATTCCCAACGGCTACCGTGCGGACGGTTATATCCGCCGCCTGCCGCAGGACCCGTGGGGCGGGGATTATATTCTGGTCAGCCCGGGTGAACACGGTGCCGTAGACGTTTTCTCCGCCGGTCCGGATGGCGAAGCCAATACCGCCGATGATATTACAAACTGGTCTCTGGATAAGAAAGAGAAATAATGAAACGTCAACGCGGCTTTACGTTGCTGGAAATTATTCTGGCGCTGGTGATATTTGCCAGTTGCGCCATGATGGTGGTTTCAACAATACCCTCACGCAGCGGTGCGGATATATTTGGTCAGCAATTAAAAGCCCTCGTTGATTATGGTTCAGACCGGGCAGTGATGGACGGAAATATCGTGGGGTTGGTTATGACCGCGGATAAATATCGGCTGGTGACGCTCGAGGATAAAAACGGTGAACGTCACTGGGTGTCGTTATCCGCGGGGCGGATAACGACCCGGGGTGATTTCCCGCCGGAGATGCACGTCTCGCTCACGCCGCAGCGTCTCGCCGCCACGGTGACATCCGAACCGCAGGTGTTATTTCTGCCGGACGGTGAAATCAGCCGCTTTACGCTGGCGCTGCAAAGCCGCGACAACGCGCACCATTTCCGCGTGGTGTCGCAAGGCGCGGCCCCTGTAACGGTAGAAAACGATGGCTAACGGCAAGAGAAAGCAAAAGGGGATGACGCTGCTGGAGGTGATGGTCGCGCTGGCCATCTTCTCCACCGCCGCACTGGCGCTGATGAACTCGGTCTCCCTGAACGTGCGTTTCACCCACGGGCTGGCCGATACATTGCAGGCCAGCTGGGTCGCCGAAAATCAACTGGCGGAGGCGCAGCTCAACAGACGTGATTTTCCTGACGCTGAAGCGCAGGGGGCAGAGGTCATGGGCGGGCGCAGCTGGGCCTGGCGAAAGCAGCGCGTAAAAACCGCGGCTAACGGCTGGGCGAATGCCATCCGCGTCTATGCCGAAGGCGATGAAAGCCAGCCGGTTATTTCACTGCAGGTCATCGCGCCGGGAGAGGAACCGTGAAGAAAATCCGACGCCAGCGGGGATTTACCTTGCTGGAGATCATGATTGCGCTGACCATTTTTGCGGTGATCAGCACCCTGGCCTGGCAAATCCTCGACGGGGCGATGCGCACCAGTTCGGCGACGGAGGCCAGCGCGGCAAAGCTCAATCAGCTTCAGCGTGCCTGGAGCCTGATGGAGCGCGATTTCTATCAGCTTCAGGCGCGTGCGCCGCGCAATGAGCCGGATACATTTCGTCAGGGGGATGACGGCCTTGAGCTGACCACGCTGAACGGCGTGAGCGGAACCGTACAGCTGGAGCGCGTGCGCTGGCGGCTGGAAGAGGGGCGACTGTACCGGGATGTCTGGCCGGTGATTGACAGCCCGGCGGGTGCCAGACCCGATGCGGTGCCGATTGTCGGCGAGGTGAAATCTCTGCAGTGGCGTTTTTACCGTCAGGGCTGGCAAAAAAGCTGGAACGACCCGGCACATCTGCCGGATGGCGTCGAGCTGACGCTGACGATGGAAAACGGGGAAACCTGGCGCTGGGTGTTTACGACGCCGGGCGATATCCCCGAGGCCGCCGCGCCAGCGCCCGCAGACGCACCTGCCGCGCCACCTGCAGCGGAAGCGACATCATGAAGGCTTTACGTAAACAGAAAGGCGTCGCGCTGCTGGTGGTACTGATCCTGCTGGTCATGATGTCGGCGCTGGCTGCCAGAATCAGCCAGCAGTTCTGCCGCAATCTGCAGAAAACCCATTACCAGGTGAGTCAGCAGCAGCTGCGCTGGGCCATGCAGGCTCAGGAGAAGGTGGTCAAAGATCGTCTGCAGAGCGACGCCAGCGGTGAGAGTAAAGCCCTTACCCTGCAGGGTGACTGGCATCAGCCGCTGGAGACCCGGGGTGACGATTACACGGTGGTCAGTCAGGTAGAAGACGCCCAGGACTGCTTCAACGTGAATAACCTGCTGGCGGCCGATGACATCGCGCAGGGGCAAAATGCGCCCGCGGTGCCGGAAAAACCGCGGAAAGAGCAGATTGTTGAGCAACTCCTGACCGGGAGTGGCCTCAGCCAGTCCACGGCGCACGAGGTTTACTCGCAGCTGGTGGACTATCTGGATGGCGATACCACCACGGCCAGCAAGGGGGCGGAGGGCGATGCCTGGGCGGGCGTGGTGCCCCCCCGGCAGCCCGCAAACCAGATGATGCGCACGATCGCTGAGATCACGCTGCTGCCGGCATTTCCGGCAACGGCATACCGGAAGGTGAGCACGCTGCTGTGTGCCTTACCGGATACCGCCAGCAAGGTGGATGTGAACACCCTGAAACCGGAACAGGCCGCCTTACTGGCCGCCATGTTCCCCGGAAAAATAACGCAAGACGATGCCGTTCGCCTGATTGAATCGCGACCTGAAACCGGCTGGGAAAATATGGAAACCTTCAGCAACGCGCTGGAGCAGGCCTTCCCGCAGGTGAAAGACGACCTTCCGCAGGTGGCCGGACAACTCTCCACCCAAAGCCGGTACTTCCGCGTTAACTATACCGGCAACACCGATGCGCTAACGCTTCGCGTGGTAAGCCAGCTTCAGGTCAATAACGAAGCCGGTGAGATCGTGACGTGGCAACGTCGTTACCGAATGATTGAATAAGAAAAGCAGATGGCTATGAAACAGGTACTTTTTGTTCGTCCCGACAGCCGTGAGGGCGGGAAAATAATGTGGTGTGCTTCCGGCAGCCAGCAGGTTGACGTTGTGGAGCGCCTTGACGCGCTGGCAGACCATCCTCTCGCGGCCCGGGTCTGTTTACTGTTGCCCGCGGGCAACATGATCTTCCGCCATTTTACGTTGCCGAAAAAAGTTGCCTCTCAGACGGCGGCGTTCTCGTGGCTGGCGGAAGAGACGCTCATTGGCGAGGTGGATAACCTTCACTGGACGGTGCTTCACAAAAAGGGGGCCGACGTTGACGCGGTGGCGATTGATACCGATCTTCTGCGCGGGTGGTTAGCCCGTTGCCAGGAGGCCGGTTTGAAGGTGATTCAGGTGCTGCCGGATGCCTGGCTGCTGCCGGTGACGGCAGGAGGAAGCACGCTGGTTGCCCTGGATGACCGCTACTGGCTGCGCCTGTCGCCCCATGTCGCCAGCGAAATGGAGGCCAGCCTGCTGCCGCTGCTGATGCAAAAAACCCCAGACGGTGACGTGTGCTGTTACGGCGAACCGCCAGCCGGTGTCGGGGTGGATCTTCTGCAACCGTGGCAGCATCCGCTGGTGCTGATCCAGCCACAGTGGCAATCCTGTCGGGTCACCCTCCTGCACGGTGAATTCAGCCCGAAGGCAGGAAAAGGCAGCGCGTCTAAAGGAATAAAAATCGCGATGGCGGCGGCGGGCCTGCTGTCTCTCGGGCTGTTGCTGGGCCCGCGGATCGCGATGGCCTGGATGCTGGTACAGCAGGAAAATCGGGTTCAGCAGGAGATCGTTCAGGTTTATCAGCACCATTTTCCCAGCATGCGCCAGCAGACCAATATCAAATACCACTTTGGTCAAAACATGAAAAAGCAGCACAAAGGGATATTCCTGCAGCTGGATGATCTTGAGAAAGCCAGACTGGCCGTACCCGCACTTGAGATCTCCCTGCTTGAGTACGATGCGCAACAAAATGCGCTGACCCTGAGCGTCAGTGCGCAAAGCCAGGCCGCGCTGCAGTCGTTTGTGGAGAAAACAGGGGAGCATTTTGATTTCACCCTACAGCCTGTTTCGACCACTGCACCTTATACCGCCATGATCGCAGGGAAATATAAATGAAAGAGCGAATCACGAAGCTTACGTCGCGTTATCAACAATACAGCATCCGGGAGAAATATATTTTAAAAACCGGTGCCGTTGCCCTCCTGGCCGCGGCTGTTTATTACGCGGGCATGATGCCACTGGATAATATGATTCAAAATAGCAAATCAACGCTGACCCGACAAAAAGAGACGCTGAACTGGATGCGCAGAGAAATAGATAAACACCACCTTCCGGTGATGATCATTAAAACGGATAACCCGCGCACGGTGGTGGAGAACAGCGCTCATGAAATTAACCTTTCCCTGACGGAGGTGCGTCAGGACGGGCAAACCTTATCGTTCGTGGTGAACCGCGTAAATGTGTATGAATTAAAAAACTGGCTGCGGGAAATCAACCAGACCTCCGGCGTCAGGCTGCAAAAAATGAACCTTACGCCGGTCGATCACCTCAGTGATGTGAAAGCAGAAGTGCAGCTCACCTGGCGCAAAACCGCATGAACACCGTTGCGCTGATGCGGGAAATCTACCCGGTGGGGTTCCCGGTGATGAGTGCGATCCTGGGCAGCATGGTGGGCAGTTTTCTGGGGGTTGTCGCCGAGCGCGTGCCGGGCATGGTGATGGAGGAGGAAGGCACGGGCAACTTGCTGTTTCCGGCCTCTCACTGCCCGGTGTGCCAGCATGATCTCGCGGCCTGGGAGAATATCCCGCTGGTCAGCTGGCTAGTATTGCGCGGGCGCTGCAGGCAGTGCGGCACGGCCATCCCGCTGCGCTTATTGATGCTCGAACTCGTCACCGCGCTCTTTTTTGGCCTCACCGCCTTGTGCATTCCGGGCGAACCGGCGTTGTTCTCACTGTGGTTGCTGGCCGCGTTTCTGCTGCCGCTGGCGATGATTGACTGGCAGCATCAGTTGCTCCCTGACTGTCTGACCCAGCCGTTGCTGTGGGCAGGACTGTTGTTACACCTCGTTGACCACACGCTGCCGCTTAAGGATGCGCTGGTCGGGGCGGTGGCTGGCTACCTTTCGCTCTGGTCTCTTTACTGGGTATTTCGTCTGCTTACCGGACGAGAAGGATTAGGCTATGGCGATTTTAAACTTCTGGCGGCGTTAGGCGCCTGGTGCGGCTGGCAGGCACTGCCCACCCTGGAATTGATTGCCGCGTTAAGCGGTATTGTCGGATATTTCGCGACAAGACATGCGAATAAAAATAACCGCATTATTTCTTTCGGTCCTTATTTAGCTTTTGCCGGCATGACGGTTTTTGTTTATCAGGTTGCCTGTTCCACATTCTGAATACACCGGTCAAGTTTTTTTAGTGATTTTTTCGATTGGGGAATGAAAGGAATACAGTATTTATTCAGCGTATCGTTAAAGACATAAGCTTCACAGAATTCGAGCTTGTATCTTTTAATGGAGGAATACAGCGCGCCACAGAAATAGCGGTTAACGATTATTGCTTAAGTTGAAATTCAAAGTCTGTAAAAAACTATTCCATGTTTTAAAGGAAGACATGGGTCATTAACGTTTACAAATAAATTTATCAGGAAATAAAAATGAAATTTATGAAGCCTAAATATCTGGCGCTTTTCGTTGCAGCGGCGTCCAGCTCTGCCTTCGCGGCGGCGCCAGGTACGCCAACCCTCAGCAGTGGCAATGATAAGTTTGCGATTGTTGAAGTTGACCAGGCAGCGCAAGACTATAACAGCCTTGTGAAAGTCCATGATGGCGCGGATGTGAAAGTTGAGTGGAACGTCTGGAGCGGCGATGCGCCAACCTCGGCAAAAGTGCTTCTGGATGGTCAGGCCGTGTGGAGTGGCGCCGCAAGCGCCTCCGGGTCAGCCACCTTCAAAGTGAAAAAGGGCGGACGCTATCAGGAGCAGGTTGAACTCTGTAACGCCAGCGGGTGTTCTAAAAGTGCCAGCAAACTGATCATCGTGGCGGACACGGACGGGAGCCATCTGCTGCCGCTGAACACCACCCTGAAGGAAAATAACAAAACTTTCTCTAAACATACGGACAAAGTGGTGGGTGCCTATTTCCCTGAGTGGGGCGTCTATGGGCGTGAGTTCCCGGTGGATAAAATCCCTGCGGCGAACCTGAACCACATTTTGTACGGTTTCATTCCGATCTGTGGCGGTGATGGCATCAACGACGGATTAAAAACGGTTGAGAACGGCAACAGCTTCGCCGCGCTGCAGCGCGCCTGTGCGGGCCGTCAGGATTACACCGTGGCCATTCACGATCCGTGGGCGGCATTGCAAAAACCGCAGGCCGGCGTGACCAACTGGGACGACCCCTACAAAGGTAACTTTGGTCAGTTGATGGCGCTGAAAAAAGCCCATCCGGATCTGAAAGTGCTGCCTTCCATTGGCGGCTGGACGATGTCCGATCCATTCTTCCAGATGCATGATTCCGCGATCCGCGCGCGCTTCGTCTCTTCCGTGAAAGAGTTCCTGAAAACCTGGAAATTCTTCGACGGGGTCGATATTGACTGGGAATTCCCGGGGGGTGGTGGCGTGTCGGAAAATCTTGGCAACCCTGCTCAGGACAAAGCCACCTATACCGCGGTGATGCACGATCTGCGCGCGATGCTGAACGAGCTGTCAGCAGAAACGGGCCGTACGTACGAACTGACCACCGCCATTGGTTCCGGTAAAGACAAAATTGAAGACGTGGATTACACCACGGCGCAGCAGTACCTCGACCACATCTTCCTGATGAGCTACGACTTCTACGGCGGCTGGAGCAACACTGATCTCGGCCACCAGGCGGCGTTGCACGGCGCGGAGTGGAAACCGGACACCAACTACACCACTGAAAACGGCGTGAACGCGCTGCTGGAGCAGGGCGTGCAGCCGGGCAAGATTGTTGTGGGCGCGGGCATGTACGGTCGCGGCTGGACTGGCGTTCATGGCTACACCGGCGACAATCCGTTCACCGGTACGGCAACGGGCGCGGTCAAAGGCACCTGGGAACCGGGCGTGGTTGACTACCGTCAGATTGCGAACGAGTACAAAGGCAAGCCAGGCTGGGAATACAAATACGATGCCGCGGCAGAAGCGCCGTATCTGTTCAATAAAGCCACCGGCGATCTGATTACCTATGAAGACGCGCGTTCTACCACGGCAAAAGGTAAGTATGTGCTGGCGAAAAACCTGGGCGGTCTGTTCTCCTGGTCCATCGACTCGGACAATGGCGACATCCTCAATGCGATGAACGAAAGCCTGTTGGGCGGCGGTTCAACGCCGGTTGATCCCGTTGTCACCAACCATGCGCCGATCGCTGCGGCTGCCGATCAGACCGTGACCGGGCCTGTTACCGTCACCCTCGATGGCTCTGCGTCTGGCGATCCGGACGGCGACGCCATTACCTATAAGTGGACCCAGATTTCCGGTCCAGCCGTGACCCTTACCAACAGCACGAAAGCCAAAGCCTCCTTCGGCGCGGCGGCAGTGACTCAGAACCAGACGCTCTCCTTCCGCCTGACGGTGAAAGATGCGAAAGGTCTGACGAACGCCATTGACGTTCAGGTCGTGAACAAAGCACCTAAAGCGAACTAGGCACCGGTGGTCAACCCGATGGAAAGCATCACGCTGCAGGCGGGTGAAACCTATGCCCTGCATGCGCAGGCAGCCGATCCGGATGGTGACGCGCTGACCTATGCCTGGAGCGTGCCGGCGGACATGAACGCAACCGGTACTGACACCGCGAACGTGAATATCACCGCACCGGCTGTCGCTTCCGATTCCACCTACACCCTGAGCGTGGTGGTCAGCGACGGTAAAACCAGCGTTCAATCGAACGTGCAGGTTATTGTCACGCCAAAAGCAGCCGATGAGGTCACGCCGCCATCTGACGAGGTGACACCACCAGCCGATGAGGTCACGCCACCTTCTGATGAAGGCTCTGCCACCGGCAGCTGTGATGCACCTGTTGATGCCAATGCCAGCCAGTACCCGGCCTGGAGTGCGAGCAAAATCTACAACAGTGGTGACACCGTGAGCGCCGACAACCTGGTGTGGAAAGCGAAGTACTGGACACAGGGCAATAAACCTGGCTTTGACGCGGATGCGTGGGAGCTGGTCAGCCAGGTGAAAATGAACTGGCGTTCAGATGTGGTTTACAACGGTGGCGATACGACCACCTACCAGGGGTATGTCTACCGTGCGAAATGGTGGACCCGTGGTGATAAACCAGGTAACAGCGATGTATGGGTGAAAGAAGGCGCGTCAGCAGACTGCAAATAACCTTCTTAGCCTGAGGTTGCGGGTTTGATATCGCCTGCAATCGTTGACCACACCCCGTTTCGGGTGTGGTCAACCCCTTCCGGAATAAGACAGCGTGCGCAAGGAGAAGGATCGTCAGTAAATAAACAGGTAATGAGATGAAACGCTTTTTATTGTTATTGCTTATTTTAAGTCAGAGTGCGACAGCAAATTGCTGGGATAAAGCTGCGCATTATTATCATGTCGATCCGTATTTATTATATGCCATTGCGCAGGTGGAATCCGGTATGAATCCGAATGCCGTGGGGTGGAATCAGGATGGCTCGCGGGATGTGGGATTAATGCAGATTAACAGCACGCATTTCAGCGAACTGCAGCGCCAGGGCATTGACGAGAACCGGCTTGTGACCGAGCCCTGCACCTCCATTATGGTGGGCGCATCAATACTGTCGACGATGATCAACGTATATGGCTATAACTGGGAAGCCGTCGGGGCTTATAACGCGGGAGTGAAAAAAGAGAATTATTCAAAGCGTATGAATTATGCCCGCAAGGTCTGGGCGAAATATCAGGAGATAAAACCTCGCTCCTCTTATTAATTCTGCTTTTTGTTTTTTGAAGCGTACCCATAGGTGCGCTTCAGAAAATGAAAAATTACCGCACTCTTTGGTTTATTTATTAAGGGAATAATACATAAACCGTGATTGCATTAACCCTTGTTGCTATATATAGGATGAGTTGAAATGACCAAAAGGACCTTACTGAGCGTGCTCGTTGCGGGTGCATGCATTGCGCCTTTCATGGCACAGGCTGCGACGCTGCAGGCAACCACCAGCGAGCCGTTCACCCTGAAAGCCAGCGATCTGGCGAAGAAAGAACAGGAACTGACTAACTTTCCACTGATGGCGTCGGTTAAAGACACCATTCGTACGCTGGATAATGCCCAGGTTGAGCTGATTGAGCCAGGCCGTGCAGCGAACCCGGATAACGTTAAACGCGTTGAAGGCATTGTGAAGGCCAGCGACTGGGAATACCTTTTCCCGATGCGAGCGCAGTCCTACACCTACAGTAACTTCCTGAAAGCGGTGGGCAAATTCCCGGCGCTGTGTAAGACCTACAACGACGGCCGTGACAGCGACGCCATCTGCCGTAAAGAGCTGGCCACCATGTTTGCCCACTTCGCACAGGAAACCGGCGGCCACGAAAGCTGGCGTCCGGAAGCCGAATGGCGTCAGGCGCTGGTTCACGTTCGCGAAATGGGCTGGACCGAAGGGCAGAAAGGCGGTTACAACGGCGAATGTAATCCTGATATCTGGCAGGGACAAACCTGGCCGTGCGGCAAAGACAAAGACGGCGATTTCGTGAGTTACTTTGGCCGTGGGGCAAAACAGCTGTCTTATAACTACAACTACGGTCCGTTCTCTGAAGCGATGTTCGGCACTGTCCGCACGCTGCTCGACAAGCCGGAGCTGGTGGCTGACACCTGGCTGAACCTGGCAAGCGCCATCTTCTTCTTCGCCTACCCGCAGCCGCCGAAACCGAGCATGCTGCAGGTTATCGACGGCACCTGGCAGCCAAACGATCATGACAAAGCCAACGGCCTGGTTCCGGGCTTCGGCGTGACCACCCAGATCATTAACGGTGGCGTAGAGTGTGGTGGCCCGACTGAGATTGCCCAGTCTGAAAACCGTATCAAGTACTACAAAGAGTTTGCGAAGTACCTGAAAGTGCCTGTCCCGGCAAATGAAGTGCTCGGCTGTGCCAACATGAAGCAGTTCGATGAAGGCGGCTCCGGTGCGCTGAAGATTTACTGGGAGCAGGACTGGGGATGGAGTGCCGATACGCCAGACGGTAAAACGTATTCCTGCCAGCTGGTCGGTTATCAGACGCCGTTCAGCGCCTTTAAAGAGGGTGACTACACGAACTGCGTGAAGAAATTCTATAACGTCAACATTATCAACGATGACGGTTCCGCCGTGACGCCGGACGAGCATCCGGTCACTCCGGCACCGACGCCATCGGAAGATGAAACCCCGGCACCGGCACCGGCACCGGTTCCGGACGAAACGCCGGCAGAACCGACCGTGGTGAACCACGCACCGGTCGCGCAGATTGCGGGCCCAATCGGTGCGGTGGAAGCGGGCGCGCAGGTATCCCTGAGCGCAGAAGGATCCACTGACCAGGACGGCAATACGCTGACCTACACCTGGCGTTCACAGGATGGCCAGACGGTCACCGGTGAAGACAAGGCGGTGGTGACCTTTACCGCGCCAGAGTCTGCGACGGCTCAACAGTATGAAGTCAGCCTGACCGTGAGCGATGGCGAGCTGAGCAGCACCACTTCCTATCTGCTGAACGTTAAAGCGAAAGCCACGACGCCGTCTGAAAACGACGGTACCTCAGGTGCTTACGCCGCGTGGAGCGCCAACAGCAAGTACAAGGCAGGCGATATCGTGAATAACCACGGTAAACTGTTCCAGTGCAAACCGTTCCCGTACAGCGGCTGGTGTAACAATGCCCCGGCGTACTACGAGCCAGGCGCGGGTCTGGCGTGGTCAGACGCCTGGACGGCGCTGTAAAACAAAACGGCAACCTTCGGGTTGCCGTTTTCGTCTCTGCTCTCTGAGATGTGCGTGCTTAACTAGCGATGCAATTTACCGTGGTCACGCAGCCAGGCGGCAGTACGCACAATCCCTTCATCCAGGGAGACAATCGGCTTATACCCCAGTTCGTTCTCTGCGCGGGTGATATCCAGCGTAAAATCAAAGTTGAGCTTTGAGACACCGTAGTGCGTCAACGCAGGCTCTTTCGCCGATTTACTCCCAAGACGCTCCATACTGCGGGCAATCATATCCAGCATCGGGTAGGGCACGGAACGAATACGGCAGTCAATTTGCAACTCGTCAATCAACCTTTGCACGATGCTGCGCAGCGTGCAGGGCTCACCGTTGGTGATATTGTACGCGCGACCGGAAATCAGGGTATCGCAGTCAGGCTGGCTTGCCAGCCACATGGCGTGGACCGCATTTTCGTAGTACGTCATATCCACCATCGCATCGCCACCGCGGGGCAGCAGCACGCTGCCGTAGTGGTGCATCATCTGCGCCAGACGCGGGATAAACACTTTGTCATGCGGGCCGAACAGGCTCTGAGGACGCAATACGGTAAAACGGGTGTGCGGGTTCGACTGTGCCAGCAGATCGATCACCTCTTCGCTGGCCGCTTTACTGCGGGCAAACTCACAGGCAAAGCGCGCCGGGCGAAAATCTTCCTGCACGTCGCGGTGATGGTGATAGTCGAAATAGAGAGACGGGGAGGAGATATGAATAAAGTTACGCACACCCCAGGCCACGGCCCATTCACCCAGACGACGGGTGGCGCGCACGTTGGCAAGGTCAAAAGCTTCCTGGGTGCCCCACGGGGAGGTAAAACTGGAGCAGTGCCACAGCGTATCGATACCGGCCAGCATCACCTTGGCCTGAGAGGAGACCAGCTCCGTCAGGTCGGCATGGACAAACTCTGCGCCCATTTTTTGCAGCAGTTTACCCATCGCTTCGTTGCGACCGGTGGCCCTGACGCTGATGCCTTTGTTGCGCAGAAACTCGACCGCATTTCGGCCTAAGCCGCTGGTCGCCCCGGTAACCAGTACCTTCATATCAATCCACTGTGTTGAAAAAGAATTTCGTGCGCATTCTTTCGTGAATTACGGCGGGTTGCAATGGGAAAGGTGAAAGAATAAGAGTTTTATTGAGTTATTTTCGTCTTTTGTTCTGCCAACTGCGCGATACGTTTCGCCATTCCGCGAAAGATAAACAGGTGAGCGGGGATCATTAACAACCAGTAGAAAAGCCCCGGCATACCGTGCGGGTGCCACCATGCACGAACGTCCAGTTCTCGATGGTCGCCTTTGTCTTTTAGCGTAAAGCACAACCGTCCCAGACCGGGCGCTTTCATGCCAAACAGCAGCGCCAGCTGTTTTTCGGGCTCGACGATAATTACCTTCCAGCTGTCAACCGTATCGCCTACCGCAAGATACGGGTGTGCAGGACGGCCTTTCGCCAGCCTGTGTCCTACCAGCAGATCCAGTGCGCCACGGGTTTGCCAGAGGATATTGCCGAAGAAATAGCGTTCTTTGCCGCCAATCTGATTCACCACCTCCCACAGGTCCGCCAGACTGGCCGGGGTGTTCACCGTGCAGCCAGCCTGTTTAGGAAAGTAACCGTACTCAGGCCGCCAGCGGGCAAACGCCTGGGCGTCGTAGCCCCAGTCGCTGGAGTTCATCAGCTGTTCCTCTTCCTTGAGCGTATTGCGTACCGCATCATCGAAACGGATCAGCGTCTGGGGGATCAGCGCACGCAACGCGCGATCGTCGGCCAGCAGATCGTGTTTGAGCCCCTGGATCAGCGCTTTTGCGGTCGTCGGCGGCACGGACGTAATGACGGTTAAAAACCACACCGAGATCCAGCGGGTAGGGAAGGGAATGGGGATCAGCCAGCGTCGGCGGCCGCTGACACGCATAAAATGTTCGAACTGTTGCTGGTAGCTCAGCACTTCCGGGCCGGCAGCCTCAAGCACACGGTGTTGCTCAGCCGGATGGTCCAGCAGGGCCACCAGATAATGGCGTAAATTTTCCAGCGCAATCGGCGTGGTGCGCGATCGCACCCAGCGCGGCGGGGTAAGCACCGGCAGGTTGTACACCATGTCGCGCATCACTTCGAACGCGGCGGAGCCGGCCCCGACGATGATCCCCGCCCGCAGTTCGGTGACGGGAATATTGGCGCCGCGCAGGGTTTCAGCCGTGAGCTGACGGGCGCGAAGATGATCGGACTGCTCGTTAGCAGGCGCCTGCAGCGAGCTTAAAAAAATCACCTGCTTCACCGGTGTGCGCAACAGCGCGTCGCGAACGTTCATCGCCACCTGACGCTCGTGGGCGATAAAATCGCCCCCTTCGCCCATGCTGTGAACAAGGTAGTAAAGCGTGTCGACCCCTTCCAGTAACGCCGGCAGCGTCGTGGGCCAGTTGAGATCGACGTTGTGACAGGTCACCCCGGGCAGGTGCAGCTTTTGCAGACGCTCCGTGTTGCGTGCCACGGCCAGCACCTGGTGTCCCTGCTGACTTAACGCAGTGGTGAGATGCTGACCGATATACCCACTGGCACCGAGTACCAGAATACGTTGCGGCACGCTCTGCTCCTTAGCGCTGTAAAAACGCCTGCCAGTGTTTCACCACGTCTGCCAGCTGCTGACGATTAACGTCTAAGTGCATAACCAGGCGTACCACCGGCGAGGCGTTGATCAACACGCCACGGGCTTTCATAAACTCACCCAGCGCGACAGCGTGCTCTTCGCCCACGCGAATGAACAGCATGTTGGTATCGTGGCGCATAACGTCTGCACCAATCTCGCGTAGCTGTGCGGCCATCCACGCGGCGTTTTCATGATCGTCTTTCAGGCGGGCCACGTTGTTTTTCAGGGCGTACAGTCCGGCTGCCGCCAGAATACCGGCCTGGCGCATCCCGCCGCCGGTCATCTTACGCCAGCGGACCGCGCGTTTGATGAAGTCCGCATTGCCCACCAGCAGCGAGCCAACGGGCGTCCCCAGCCCTTTAGACAGGCAAATAGTGAACGAATCGCAATACTGCGCGATGTCTTTCAGCTCGCAGCCATACTCCACCACGGCGTTAAAGATGCGCGCGCCGTCCACGTGCAGCCCGAGTTTGCGCTCGCGGGTGAATTCCCACGCTGCTTTCAGGTACTCGCGCGGCAGCACTTTGCCGTTGTGGGTGTTTTCCAGACTGAGCAGCCTGGTGCGGGCGAAATGCACATCATCGACTTTGATTTTCGCCGCGACCTTGTCGAGGGGCAGGGTGCCGTCCGGGGCGGCATCTATCGGCTGAGGCTGAATGCTGCCCAGTACCGCCGCACCGCCTGCTTCGTACAGGTAATTGTGCGCACCCTGACCGGCAATATACTCTTCACCGCGTTCGCAGTGGCTGAGCAACGCCACCAGGTTGGCCTGGGTGCCGGATGGCAGAAACAGGGCAGCCTCTTTACCGCTTAGCTCGGCGGCATAACGCTGCAGCGCATTCACCGTCGGATCGTCACCGTAGACGTCGTCCCCGACCGGGGCGGCCATCATCTCTTCGAGCATGGCGCGACCCGGACGGGTAACGGTATCACTGCGTAAATCAATCATTTCACATCCCTTTAATTTAAGAGGTTATGTGAAATGTTTTACCTGAGCCAGTTGGTTTTTGCCAGTTCGATTACCTCATCACCGCGTCCGCTGATGATGGCGCGCAGCATATAGAGGCTGAATCCTTTGGCCTGCTCGAGTTTAATCTGCGGTGGGATCGCCAGCTCTTCTTTCGCCACCACCACGTCCACCAGTACCGGACCGTCGATGGAGAAGGCGCGCTGCAGGGCTTCATCGACTTCTGAGGCTTTCTCTACGCGAATACCCGTGATGCCGCAGGCTTCAGCGATGCGCGCGAAGTTGGTGTCGTGCAGCTCGGTGCCGTCCGTCAGATAGCCACCTGCCTTCATCTCCATCGCCACAAAGCCCAGCACGCTGTTGTTAAAGACCACGATTTTCAGCGGGAGCTTCATCTGCACAACCGACAGGAAATCGCCCATCAGCATGCTGAACCCGCCGTCGCCGCACATCGCCACCACCTGACGCTCTGGTGCGGTAGCCTTGGCCCCCAGCGCCTGCGGCATGGCGTTGGCCATCGAACCGTGGTTGAACGACCCCAGCAGACGGCGTTTGCCGTTCATCTTCAGATAGCGTGCCGCCCAGACGGTCGGGGTGCCCACGTCGCAGGTAAAGATGGCGTCGTCGTCCGCGAAATGGCTAATTTGCTGCGCCAGATACTGGGGATGAATGGCTTTGTCGCTCGGTTTGGCAAGATCGTCCAGTCCTTTGCGTGCATCGCGGTAATCACTGAGGGCTTTGTCGAGGAACTTCCGGTCGGTTTTTTCTTCCACCAGCGGCAGCAGGGCGGCGAGGGTCGATTTGATGTCCCCTACCAGCGCCATATCGACTTTGCTGTGGGCACCGATACTGCCCGGGTTAATATCAATCTGAATGATTTTGGCATCCGTCGGGTAAAACGCGCGGTACGGGAACTGGGTGCCGAGCAGGATCAGCGTGTCGGCATTCATCATGGTGTGGAAACCGCTGGAAAAACCGATCAGTCCGGTCATGCCCACGTCATACGGATTGTCATATTCGACGTGCTCTTTGCCGCGCAGGGCGTGAACAATCGGGGATTTTAACTTGCCGGCAAATTCCACCAGCTCTTTGTGCGCGCCTGCGCAGCCACTGCCGCACATCAGGGCGATATTGCTGGAATAACGCAGCAGCTGCGCGAGCTTTTTGAGCTCTTCTTCAGCCGGTGTGATGACAGGCTGTGGGGCGTGATACCAGTGCGAACTGGCACCTTCAGGCGCGGCCTTCAGCGCCACGTCACCGGGAATAACGACCACCGAAACACCGCGGTTAAGCACGGCTTTGCGCATTGCAATGGCCAGAACCTGAGGGATTTGTTCTGGTGAGGAAACTAATTCGCAATAGTGGCTGCATTCACGGAACAGCTCCTGAGGATGCGTCTCCTGAAAATAGCCGCTGCCGATTTCGGAAGAAGGGATGTGCGCGGCAATCGCCAGGACCGGTACGTGATTGCGGTGGCAGTCAAACAGGCCGTTGATCAAGTGAAGGTTGCCCGGTCCGCACGATCCGGCGCAGACGGCCAGTTCACCCGTCACCTGCGCTTCCGCACCAGCCGCGAAGGCGGCAACCTCTTCATGACGGGTTGGCATCCATTCAATGGTCTTCATCTTATTGAGGCTATCGCTCAGCCCGTTCAGGGAGTCGCCGGTTACGCCCCAGATGCGCTTTACGCCTGCCTGCTCGAGGGTTTTTGCTATGTATGCAGCCACGGTTTGTTTCATGGGTGTCCATCTCCTTTAAGTGATATCGCTTACAAGCTTAGAAGAAAGTCACTGTATTGCCGCGCTTTCCCCCTTATTAAAAGGTGCTTTTCACCCGCAATGATTCGGCATAATCTGGTCATCACACAGATGAAAACAGGAATCATTTCAAATGGTTAAATCATTGTTAATTGCTGTTAATGAAAAGCTATCGTGCGACGATGCCGGCAAACTCTTGTTACGACTTGCCGTCGGTGGGCTGATGCTTTTTCACGGTTTACACAAGTTATTGGGTGGCGTGGGGTTCATCAGCGGCATGCTGGTGGAAAAAGGATTACCGGGGTTTATCGCCTACGGCGTGCTCATTGGCGAAGTGGTGGCGCCTGTCCTGATTATCGTGGGGCTTTTTACGCGCCCGGCGGCACTGGTGCTGGCGTTTACCATGATTGTAGCGTGGCTGATGGTCGGGACGGGGGAAACCTTTGCGCTGGACGCGGTAGGTGCCTGGGCGATTGAGAGCCTGGTGTACTTCTTTATCGGTGCGCTGGCGATAGCATGCTTAGGCGCTGGGCGTTTTGCGTTGGGGAAAGCGCCGGTCTGGCGGTAGGCGTACTAACCGGGGGTAAACGCGAGCGCTTACCCCCGTCATTCGCTACGCCAGCACAAGATCGCCCTGTGGATGACACGAGCACGCCAGTACGTATCCGTCGGCGATTTCTGCCTCGGTCAGCGTCATGGTGCTCGTCACGGTGTACTCACCGGAGACCACTTTGGTCTTGCAGCAGCCACACACGCCAGCACGGCATGCTGCCACCACCGACACGTTGTTGCTTTCCAGCGCGTCCAGTAGCGTGGTGCCGACCCGGCCAAAGAAAGTCTGAGCAGGCTGCAGTCTGGTGAACGTAATTCCGCTGGTTGCCGCTTCCGCCACCGGGGTGAAGAACTGCTCTTTGAAGAAGCGGGTCACGCCCAGTGCTTTCACGTCCTGCTCAACGATATCCATATACGGCGCCGGCCCACAGGTCATCACGGTACGTTCCGCGAGATCCGGGACGCTTTGCAGCAGTTCACGGCTCAGACGTCCGGCGACAAAACCGTGGGTTGCGTTATGTTCCGCCACCAGCGTCACCGGATAGTTACGCCACTCTTCGGCAAAGATCACATCTTCCGGCGAGCGCACGCTGAAGATCACCTGAACATCTGCCTGCGGACGGTTTTTCGCCAGCCAGCGACGCATTGACATGATCGGCGTGACGCCGCACCCGGCGGCCAGCAGCAGGAATTTATCTTCCGCTTTATCGTCACAGGTGAAATCCCCGTGTGCGTCCGACAGCCAGAGGTAATCCCCGCGCTTCACGTCCCGGGTCAGCCACTGCGAGCCTGCGCCATCATCGATACGGCGGATAGTGAGCGTGATGTACTCGCTCACGCCCGGCGTTGAGGAGATCGTGTAGGCGCGCAGCGTGTCCGCTGAGTTGCGGACACTGACCAGCGCATACTGACCTGCACGGTACGGATAGTAGTCATGGCACAGCAGGGACAGCGTCCACACATCCGGCGTCTCCTGATGGATGTGATGAACCTGCATCCGCCACGGACATTGTGAGGTTGGCATGGTCATGAATAACTCCTTACGCGCTCAGCAGCTGCTGCATATCTTCTTCTACGGTGGTCACGGAACGCAGACCAAACTTCTCGTTCAGCACGGCCAGCAGATCCGGTGTCAGGAAGCCGGGTGCGGTGGGGCCGGTCACAATGTTGGTCACGCCGAGAGAGAGCAGGGTCAGCAGGATGACAATCGCTTTCTGTTCAAACCAGGAGAGCACCAGCGACAGCGGCAGATCGTTGACGCCGCAGCCCAGTTTTTCCGCCAGCGTGACGGCCAGAATGATGGCAGAGTAGGCATCGTTACACTGACCCGCATCGACCAGGCGTGGCAAACCTTCGATGTTGCCGAAGTCCAGCTTGTTGAAACGGTATTTACCGCACGCCAGCGTCAGGATCAGGCAATCTTCCGGTACGCTGGTGGCGAAATCGGTGAAGTAGTTACGCTCACCGCGCGCACCGTCACAGCCGCCAATCAGGAAGATATGGCGCAGTTTTTCACGGCTCACGAGGTCAATCAGTGAATCCGCGGCACCGAGCAGGGTTTCGCGACCAAAGCCGACGGTGATCAGATGTTCGATTTCGCTGTACGGGAAGCCACCCATCTGCTGCGCCTGGGCGATGACCGGGCCGAAATCATCCCCTTCCAGGTGGCTCACACCCGGCCAGCCAACGATGCTGCGGGTCCAGATGCGGTCGTCATACGCGCCAACGGTGGGGTCGATGATGCAGTTAGAGGTCATCACGATGGGGCCCGGGAAACGGGCGAACTCAACCTGCTGGTTCTGCCAGCCGCTGCCGTAGTTCCCGACCAGGTGTTTAAATTTACGCAGTTCCGGGTAGCCGTGTGCGGGCAGCATTTCGCCGTGGGTATAGACGTTAACGCCCGTGCCTTCGGTCTGCTTCAGCAGGTTATAGAGGTCTTTCAGGTCATGGCCGGAGATCAGGATGCACTTGCCTTCGGTCGCTTTAACGTTAACCTGCGTCGGCGTCGGGTGGCCGTAGGTGCGGGTTTCACCGGCATCCAGAATACGCATCACGTTGAAGTTCATCTGGCCGATTTCCATTGAACATTCGAGCAGCGGATTCATCTCAGCAGGCCAGGTACCCAGCCACGCCATGATTTTGTGGTACTGAGCATAGATAGCGTTATCGTACTGGCCCAGAACGTGCGCGTGTTCCATATAGGCTGCGGCCCCTTTCAGGCCGTACAGGCAGAGCAGACGCAGGCCGAGAATGTTCTCGCCAATCGCCGCTTTATCTTTGTTGGGGGTGAATTCTGCTGCCTGACGCTGCAGCTCGCCCAGGTCGTCGCTCACCAGCTGCAGGTCTGCCATTGGGTTTTCTACCCGTGCGTTGGCATCGGCGCTCAGGCACTGCGCTTTGAGCGCTTCACGCAACGCAATCGCTTCGCGGGCATAGCCGACGATGCGCGGGGAATCAAAGTTAACGTTAGTCAGCGTGGAGAAAAAGGCGCGGGGGGCGAAACTGTCTACATAGTGGTCAATAATGCCATATTCGCGGGCCTTGAATGCCCATGCGGAAAGGCCTTGCAGGGCGGCAATCAGCAGATCCTGCAGGTCTGATGTTTCTGCGGTTTTGCCGCACATACCTTGCGCATAAGAGCAGCCATTGCCTGCCGGGGTACGGATGGTTTGTTCACATTGCACACAAAACATAATCACACCTGTTAAAGTTATATTTGATATACATGTTTGAGGTTATGCCTGTGACTGAACGGTGAAAAGGGCTTTCTTCTACAAAATAGAGGGAGATTGATTTAGCGCAATTTTGGCGGCAGAAAGTCTACCGCCAGAGGAGTATCAGGCGGAGAAAAACGCCATCAGAACGGGAACCAGCAGGCTCAAAATAAAGCCGTGTACGATGGCGGCAGGCACCATCTCCAGCCCACCTGAACGCTGCAGAACCGGCAGGGTAAAGTCCATCGACGTGGCGCCACACAGACCCAGTGCGGTCGAGCGA
The DNA here is from genome assembly GCF_030209635.1 of Enterobacter sp. MEB024. Taxonomy (NCBI): domain Bacteria; kingdom Pseudomonadati; phylum Pseudomonadota; class Gammaproteobacteria; order Enterobacterales; family Enterobacteriaceae; genus Enterobacter; species Enterobacter sp. MEB024. Next base: position 199,811 of record NZ_JARVRQ010000015.1, read on the forward strand.
CTGCGGCGCACCAGGCCCGGGATCAGCATAATGGCAATTAATTCTCGCGCCAGGTCGTTAAAGAAGGCGGCGCTCCCGATGACCGGACCGAACGATTCGCTCAGCAGAATACCGGAAAGGGAATACCAGCCAAATCCGGAGGCCATTGCCAGACCGGTTTTTAACGGCAGGCCGAGAATAAAAGCGTTAATCACGCCCGCCACCAGTGAGCTAATGACGACGATAACCGCGACGATCATTCCACGGCGATTAAGGACAATCTGTTTCAACGTCATGCCATTATTTCGCAGCTGAATACCGATAAGGAACAGCAGGAAAATGAGGGTATATTCACTGGCTTCCGTCGCGTGCTGTAAAAAATTCCATCCGCTAAGCCCAAGAACAAAACCCAGCACCACGACGCCGCATAATTTTAAAGATTCTAGCGCCATTGCAATTCGTGACGGCAGTTTTTCCTGATGGTGGTGATTTTTCCACGGAATAGTGCGTTCAAGCCAGAAAAGTGCGGCAATATTGCACAGCAAAATAACGGCGCAGGTGACGACAGAATAATGCAGGATCGCCAGCAGATTGGTGGCCAGATTATCCAGAAACGCCAGGCTTATCCCCATAAAGAAAAGAATGACGTAGACAATCCAGCTCAGAAAACGGTTGATAAGCCGTAACGTGGATTCGCGATGCAGCGGGATAAGGTAGCCCACAATCAGAGGCAGCAGAATGATGAGGAGTCCTGAAAACATGAACAACGGGTCCTTGTGAGTATCTGTTAAGCGCCAGAGACACTACCCAATAAACGTTGTCAGGTAAAGGAGCAACAAAAAAGCCGGGTGGCAGCAACGCCTGACCCGGCCTGAGTGTTGTCATGCAGCTCGGGTAAGCGTAAGTGCTACCCGACTGCACACGCAATTAATCGCGTTTTTCCAGCAGGGTGCGATACAGCACGCCGCCCAGAATACCGCCGATGATTGGCATTACCCAGAACAGCCACAGCTGCTCAAGCGCCCAACCGCCCTGGAAAATAGCGACGGCAGTACTGCGCGCCGGGTTTACGGAGGTGTTGGTGACCGGAATAGAGATCAGGTGGATAAGCGTCAGCGCCAGACCAATGGCAATAGGTGCAAAGCCCGCCGGGGCGTGTTTGTCGGTTGCGCCGTGGATCACCAGCAGGAAGCCTGCGGTCAGCACAATTTCAATCACGATGGCAGAGAGCATGGAGTAACCGCCAGGGGAGTGTTCGCCGAAACCGTTTGAGGCGAAGCCGCTTGCGGCGGCGTCAAAGCCGGCTTTACCGCTGGCAATAACGTACAGAACCGCTGCAGCAATAATCCCGCCAACAACCTGGGCCACAATATAACCAATGACTTCTTTAGCAGGGAAACGACCGCCCGCCCATAAACCTAATGTCACCGCCGGGTTAAAATGACCACCGGAAATATGACCCACGGCAAACGCCATGGTTAATACGGTTAAACCGAATGCCAGCGCAACGCCGACAAAACCAATACCTAATTCCGGAAATGCTGCTGCCAGAACGGCGCTACCGCAGCCACCAAACACCAGCCAGAATGTACCAAAGCATTCTGCTGCTAATTTTCTAAACATAACCACCTCAATAATAAACTTCACACGCGTTCCTGCGTGCGGGATATCGTCAAAAAAGGGATGACGACTCAAAGAGCCATTATTTTAAAAACAAAAACATCCCTTCGCCACTAAAATTAATTCGGTTAATTTGATTTATGGCAACGTGATGTCATTCCTTGTTCAAATCGACGGTAAATAGAGCATAGACCAATTCTCTACAGCACGAAGGTTGTGCTGTCGTGTCAAAGTTCCTGCCGCTATACTGCTGATAACTTAAAGGAAAAAGTGATCATCTCGCGGGGGATTTATGCTTCTCGAACGTGTGGAAATTGTTGGGTTCCGCGGTATTAACCGCCTGTCGCTGCAGCTTGAGCAGAACAACGTCCTGATCGGTGAGAACGCGTGGGGTAAGTCCAGCCTGCTGGATGCGCTGACGCTGCTGCTTTCGCCCGAAGACGATCTGTATCACTTTGCCCATGATGATTTCTGGTTTCCTCCCGGCGATGTGAATGGCCGCGAAAAACACCTGCACATTATTTTGACGTTCCGCGAATCCGAGCCGGGGCGTCATCGTGTGCGACGCTTCCGTCCGTTATCACCCTGCTGGGTCCCGTGCGACGACGGTTTCCACCGGATTTTCTACCGGCTGGAAGGTGAGATGGCAGAAAACGAGGGCGTATTAACCCTGCGTGATTTCCTCGATGAGAAAGCCAACCCTATTCCGCTGGATGACATCGACGACCTGGCTCGCCACCTGATTCGCCTGATGCCGGTGTTGCGCCTGCGTGATGCGCGTTTTATGCGGCGGATCCGCAACGGCACCGTACCGAATATGCCGGAAGTGGAAGTGACCGCCCGCGAGCTGGATTTCCTGGCGCGAGAGCTGGTGGCGCGTCCGCAAAATCTGACCGATGGTCAAATCCGCCAGGGGTTGTCGGCAATGGTACAACTGCTGGAACACTATTTTTCCGAGCAGGGGACGTCGGAGTCGCGCCATCGTCTGATGCGCCGCCGCTCTCACGATGAACAACGCAGCTGGCGTTACCTCGATATCATTAACCGGATGATCGACAGGCCTGGTGGCCGTACCCATCGGGTGATTTTGCTGGGGCTGTTTTCGACGCTACTGCAGGCCAAGGGCACCGTTCGTCTCGACCGTGACGCCCGCCCGCTGCTGCTGGTGGAAGACCCGGAAACGCGCCTGCACCCGATCATGCTCTCGGTGGCGTGGCACCTGTTGAATCTGCTGCCGCTGCAGCGCGTGACCACCACCAATTCCGGCGAGTTATTGTCCCTGACCCCGGTTGAGCACGTCTGCCGTCTGGTACGTGAGTCTTCCCGCGTCACCGCCTATCGCCTCGGGCCGGGCGGGATGAACGCGGAAGAGGGACGTCGTATCTCGTTCCACATCCGCTTTAATCGTGCGTCGTCGCTGTTCGCCCGCTGCTGGCTGCTGGTTGAGGGAGAAACGGAAACCTGGGTTATCAACGAACTGGCGCGTCAGTGCGGACACCATTTTGATGCCGAAGGTATCAAGGTCATCGAATTTGCCCAGTCGGGGATCAAGCCGCTGATCAAATTCGCCCGGCGGATGGGCATTGAATGGCATGTGCTGGTGGATGGTGACGAAGCGGGGAAAAAATATGCCGCGACCGTGCGTGGCCTGCTGAATAATGAGCGCGAAGAAGAGCGCGACCACTTAACCATGCTGCCGGCCATGGACATGGAGCACTTTATGTACCGTCAGGGGTTCGACGACGTGTTCCACCGGATTGCGATGGTGCCGGTGGATGTGCCAATGAACATGCGGCGCGTGATTGCCAAAGCCATCCACCGCTCTTCAAAACCTGATTTAGCGATTGAGGTGGCGACGGAAGCGGGGAGACGTGGCGTGGAGTCCGTGCCGACGCTGCTGCGCAAGATGTTCTCCCGCGTGCTGTGGCTGGCACGCGGGAAAGCGGATTAAGCGCGGGTCGCCTGCGTGACGTGTTGCGTCAGGCTGTCCAGTAACGCATAGCGGCGGCGGTACTCAGCGCGCTTTTTGCTCGCAATCTCGTCCATCGGCTTACGGGGCATGGCGAGCGGCAGCATGAAGTGGCCGTTATCCTGTTTTTGCCCGCCGAGGGAGAGCCAGAAGCTGTCATAATCGGCCAGCAATTTTCCCTCTTTTTTCTTGCGGTAACGCCAGCTGCGGTAGATATGCGTGGCGTTACTCACCGCGACAATATGCTCAACCGGGAAAGCTGCGCCAAGCGTCATTGCCGTTTCAACCAGCAGGCGTTTCGGGAACAGGCCGTGACACGCTTTGGTCGCCCCCTGGATCAGTTCATGTGGAACGTGTGCTTTTGCCCCCTGCAGGCCGCCGATGAACAGCGTTGTTTTTCCTTCAAACGGGCACAGCGTGAAGGTCATTTCCGCCAGCACGGTATTCTGATGGTTACAAAAGACGAGGGTGGCTTCACCCTCTTTATCCATGAAGGCGTCGGCGCACAGGCGCACAGTAAACTGCTGTTCGTCTTTTCCGGTCAGCGTCAGCAGGGTTGCCCCCTGCGGTGAAAGGTAACCCTTGACCAGCGTTGCCGGAAGCTGGCGCGTCATGGTCTGGTAGTGCCAGGTCAGCGATTCCAGCGCCTGTCGGCGATCCATGTCCACCGTTAACCACGGGCGGTGCAGGCGGCACGGCAGCCCCGGTTGCACCTGCAACATTTGCATCAGGCGCGGCTGCTTTGCCAGCTCTGACAGCAGACGCGTGGTGCTGAACGGTGTCATCAGCGAACGGAGCATGAATTTACGTCGATAAGCGGGGTTTTGCCATGCCAGCCCCGGTGTGATCTTACCGAAGGCCAGATTATTGAAGAGCTGCCAGCCGGATTTAGGCTGGTGCTGATGAGAAATAAGTGTATCGACGATGGAAGACATGTTAGATCCTGCTTCTGAAGGAAGGGTTCTATTTCAGCAGGCGAAATTTCAATAACTCATCAACAAATTGAGGCGATTTCGGTGCGCGGGGGTTTCGTTGAGGAGTCGTTTAGATAGAATCAACGTTTATAATTGCCAGAACATTTATTTGGAATATTTATGAACCTCAAGGGAAAACGCAGAACGTGGTTTCTGCTGCTGGCGGTAATTGTTATCGGGGGTGGGTTCTGGCTATGGCAGATCCTGAATGCCCCTGTACCACAGTATCAAACACTGATTGTCCGTCCGGGCGAGCTGCAGCAAAACGTGCTGGCGACGGGAAAACTGGATGCCCTGCGCAAGGTTGACGTGGGTGCACAGGTAAGCGGTCAGTTGAAAACGCTGTCGGTTGAGATTGGCGACAAGGTGAAAAAAGGCCAGCTGCTGGGCGTTATCGATCCTGAGCAGGCGCAAAACCAGATCCGTGAGGTGGAAGCCACGCTCATGGAACTGCGTGCCCAGCGTGCACAGGCGCAGGCTGAGCGTAACCTGGCCCAGGTGACGTTAACGCGTCAGCAGGCGCTGGCCAAAACGCAGGCCATCTCGAAACAAGATTTAGACACGGCTGCCACCGAGCTGGCGGTTAAGCAGGCGCAGATCGGGACTATCGATGCGCAGATCAAGCGCAACCAGGCCTCGCTGGATACGGCCAAAACCAACCTCGACTATACGCAGATTGTGGCGCCCATGGCCGGGGAAGTGACTCAAATTACCACGCTGCAGGGGCAAACGGTGATTGCGGCGCAGCAGGCGCCCAACATTCTGACCCTGGCGGACATGAGCACCATGCTGGTGAAAGCCCAGGTCTCAGAGGCGGATGTTATTCATCTGAAGCCGGGGCAGAAAGCCTGGTTCACCGTCCTCGGCGATCCTCAGACGCGCTATGAAGGCGCGCTAAAAGACATTCTGCCGACGCCGGAAAAAGTGAACGATGCCATCTTCTACTATGCGCGCTTCGAGGTACCTAACCCGCAGGGCGTGTTGCGTCTGGACATGACCGCACAGGTGCACATTCAGCTTACCGGCGTGAAAAATGTGCTCACCATTCCTCTCTCTGCGCTGGGTGAATCCACCGGCGAGAGTCGCTATAAAGTGAAAGTGCTGCGCAACGGCGAAACGCGTGAGCGAGAAGTGGTCATTGGTGCACGTAATGACACCGACGTGGTGGTGGTCAAAGGGCTGGAAGAGGGTGAGGAGGTTGTTACCAGCGAAAGCCTGCCCGGAGCCGCTAAATGACGGCGTTGCTTGAGCTGAATGACATTCGTCGCAGCTATCCGTCGGGTGATGGCCCGGTTGAGGTGCTGAAGGGGATCACTCTGCGCGTCGAAGCGGGCGAGATGGTGGCGATTGTCGGTGCGTCCGGCTCCGGTAAATCGACGCTGATGAATATTCTCGGCTGTCTGGACAGACCCACCAGCGGCACCTATCGGGTGGCCGGTATGGATGTTTCCACGCTGGACGGTGACGCGCTGGCTAAACTGCGGCGGGAACATTTCGGTTTTATCTTCCAGCGTTACCATCTGCTCTCTCACCTGACGGCGGCGCAGAACGTCGAAGTGCCGGCGGTCTATGCCGGCGTCGAGCGGAAAAAACGCCTTGAGCGCGCCCAGATGCTGCTGACGCGTCTGGGGCTGGCGGAGCGGGTGGAGTACCAGCCCTCGCAGCTCTCCGGCGGCCAGCAGCAGCGTGTCAGTATCGCACGCGCGCTGATGAACGGGGGTCAGGTGATCCTCGCAGATGAACCGACCGGGGCGCTCGACAGCCATTCGGGTGAAGAGGTAATGGCGATCCTTCACCAGCTTCGCGATCAGGGGCATACGGTCATCATCGTTACCCACGATCCGCAGGTGGCTGCACAGGCCGAGCGCATCATTGAGATCCGCGACGGAGAGCTGGTCAGCAACCCGCCGGCGCGACACGCCCGGGCGGCGGCGCCGAAAGAAGTCCTGCCGGCGTCAACCGGCTGGGGACAATTTTCCAGCGGGTTTCGTGAGGCGCTGACCATGGCCTGGCTGGCGATGGCCGCCAATAAAATGCGCACCCTGTTGACCATGCTGGGCATCATCATTGGTATCGCCTCGGTGGTGTCGATTGTGGTCGTGGGCGACGCGGCCAAACAGCTGGTGCTGGCGGATATTCGGGCCATCGGGACCAACACCATTGATGTCTATCCCGGCAAAGATTTTGGCGATGACGAGCCGCAGTATCAGCAGGCGCTGAAGTATGACGATCTGGCGGCTATCCAGAAGCAGCCGTGGGTGAATTCGGCCACGCCGGCGGTCTCACAAAACCTCCGTCTGCGGGTAGGCAATGTTGACGTTGCTGCCAGCGCCAACGGCGTCAGCGGCGATTACTTTAACGTCTATGGCATGACCTTCAGCGAAGGTGCCACCTTCAATGCCGAGCAGTTAGCGGGCCGGGCGCAGGTGGTGGTGCTTGATGCCAACTCGCGCCGGCAGCTCTTCCCCAATAAAACCAACGTGGTGGGCGAGGTTATCCTGGTCGGAAACATGCCTGCGACGGTGATTGGCGTGGCGGAAGAGAAACAGTCGATGTTTGGCAGCAGCAAGATCCTGCGCGTCTGGCTGCCCTATACCACTATCTCCGGGCGGATTATGGGGCAGTCCTGGCTGAACTCCATCACCGTTCGCGTGAAGGAGGGCTACGACAGCGCGCAGGCCGAGCAACAGCTGGAACGGCTGCTGACGTTGCGTCACGGGAAGAAAGATTTCTTCACCTGGAATATGGACGGTCTCTTGAAAACGGCGGAAAAGACCACACGTACTCTTCAGCTGTTCCTGACGCTGGTGGCGGTGATCTCGCTGGTGGTCGGCGGTATCGGGGTGATGAATATCATGCTGGTATCGGTCACGGAACGTACCCGGGAGATTGGCATCCGCATGGCCGTCGGTGCCAGAGCCAGCGATGTGCTGCAGCAATTTTTGATTGAAGCGGTGCTGGTGTGTCTGGTGGGCGGCGCGATGGGCATTGCGCTGTCGATGATGATCGCGTTTGCTCTGCAGCTTTTTTTACCCGGCTGGGAGATTGGTTTCTCGCCGGTGGCCATTCTTACCGCATTTTTGTGTTCGACTTTTACCGGCATTTTGTTTGGCTGGCTGCCTGCCCGCAATGCGGCGCGTCTGGATCCTGTGGATGCGTTGGCTCGCGAATAGGCTGAAAATAAAAATGCCAGCCGATCGGGCTGGCATTTTGACGGCGGGATGTACACAATAAAACAGAGAGCTATGCGACCGTTTCTGCTTCAATGGGTACGATCAGGCTTGCATGATTGCCTTTTGGTCCCTGGTGTACATCGAACCGGACGGACTGCCCGGCTTTGAGCGTTCTGTAACCATCCATCTGAATGGTGGAGTAGTGAGCGAAGATATCCTCGCCGCCGCCTTCGGGGCAGATGAAGCCAAACCCTTTGGCGTTGTTGAACCACTTAACAGTACCCATTTCCATGCTTCGACATCCTTCGTAAATCTTATAAGTTAAGATGGAATGAACCGGTGGTGGAGTGGGGGCTGTTCAAAACCTCGCCATCTCACGCTTGTACAATTTAGAGAAACGAAAGAAGTCGTCAAGCGTTTGGCGCTTGAGATGGGACAATAATCAACCAAAGTTTGAAGCAGTTAACGCTATTGCAACAGTTTGTGACAGACATCGCGGATGACAGTAATAGATGATTGTTATCTAACATCTGAGGTAGATTCAAAGTGGTTATGCAAAATGGGTAAGACCAACGACTGGCTGGATTTTGACCAGCTGGCGGAAGATAAAGTGCGTGACGCGCTAAAACCGCCATCTATGTATAAAGTTATGTTAATGAACGATGATTACACGCCGATGGAATTTGTTATTGACGTGCTACAAAAGTTCTTTTCTTATGATGTAGAACGTGCAACGCAACTGATGCTTACCGTTCATTATCGTGGCAAAGCTATCTGCGGCATCTTTACCGCCGAAGTGGCGGAGACCAAAGTCGCGATGGTGAACGATTATGCGAGGGAGAACGAGCATCCGTTGCTGTGTACGCTGGAAAAGGCCTGATAAGGCATAAAATTTGGGGGAGGTGCCTATGCTCAATCAAGAACTGGAACTCAGTTTAAATATGGCTTTCGCCAGAGCGCGTGAGCACCGACATGAGTTTATGACCGTCGAGCATTTACTGCTCGCACTGCTTAGCAACCCATCTGCCCGCGAAGCGCTGGAAGCCTGCTCCGTGGATCTGGTGGCGCTACGTCAGGAACTCGAAGCCTTCATCGAACAAACCACACCGGTGCTGCCAGCCAGTGAAGAAGAGCGCGACACGCAGCCGACGCTCAGCTTCCAGCGCGTGTTGCAGCGTGCGGTATTCCACGTCCAGTCTTCCGGACGTAGCGAAGTGACGGGCGCAAATGTGCTGGTCGCCATCTTCAGCGAGCAGGAGTCACAGGCTGCCTACCTGCTGCGCAAACACGAAGTCAGCCGACTCGACGTGGTTAACTTTATCTCTCACGGAACGCGTAAAGACGAGCCGAACCAGGCATCGGATTCCAGCAATCAGGTCAATAACAATGAAGAGCAAGCAGGCGGGGAGGATCGTATGGAAAACTTCACCACCAATCTCAACCAGCTTGCTCGCGTTGGCGGTATCGACCCGCTGATTGGTCGCGATAAAGAGCTGGAGCGCGCGATCCAGGTATTGTGCCGTCGCCGCAAGAACAACCCGCTGCTGGTGGGTGAATCCGGCGTCGGTAAAACCGCGATTGCCGAGGGTCTCGCCTGGCGTATTGTGCAGGGCGACGTACCGGAAGTGATTGCCGATTGCACCATCTACTCGCTGGATATTGGCTCGCTGCTGGCGGGCACTAAATACCGCGGCGATTTTGAAAAACGCTTTAAGGCGCTTTTGAAACAGCTCGAGCAGGACACCAACAGCATTCTGTTTATCGATGAGATCCACACCATCATCGGTGCCGGTGCGGCCTCGGGTGGCCAGGTGGATGCCGCTAACCTGATCAAACCGCTGCTCTCCAGCGGTAAGATCCGCGTGATTGGTTCCACAACCTATCAGGAGTTCAGCAACATCTTTGAGAAAGATCGTGCCCTGGCGCGTCGCTTCCAGAAAATCGATGTGACTGAACCCTCTGTTGAAGAAACCGTGCAGATCATCAACGGTCTGAAACCGAAGTACGAAGCGCACCACGATGTGCGTTATACCGCCAAAGCGGTGCGTGCGGCGGTGGAGCTGGCGGTGAAATACATCAACGATCGTCATCTGCCGGATAAGGCTATTGACGTGATTGATGAGGCAGGGGCGCGTGCGCGTCTGATGCCAGCCAGCAAGCGTAAGAAAACCGTTAACGTGGCGGATATCGAGACCGTGGTGGCCCGTATCGCGCGTATCCCTGAGAAGAGCGTTTCTCAGAGCGACCGTGACACGCTGCGCACCCTTGGCAATCGCCTGAAAATGCTGGTCTTTGGGCAGGATAAAGCCATTGAGGCGTTAACCGAAGCCATCAAGATGGCCCGTGCCGGACTGGGGCATGAACATAAGCCTGTCGGTTCCTTCCTGTTCGCCGGTCCGACCGGTGTGGGGAAAACCGAGGTCACGGTTCAGCTTTCCAAAGCGCTGGGCATTGAGCTGCTGCGTTTTGATATGTCCGAGTACATGGAGCGTCACACCGTCAGCCGTTTGATTGGTGCGCCTCCGGGCTATGTGGGCTTTGACCAGGGCGGTCTGTTAACTGACGCGGTGATCAAGCATCCGCACGCGGTACTGCTGCTCGATGAAATCGAGAAAGCGCATCCGGACGTGTTCAACATCCTGCTGCAGGTGATGGACAACGGGACGCTGACCGATAACAACGGGCGCAAGGCGGACTTCCGCAACGTAGTGCTGGTAATGACTACCAACGCCGGTGTACGTGAAACGGAGCGCAAATCTATCGGCCTTATCCATCAGGATAACAGCACCGATGCGATGGAAGAGATCAAGAAGATCTTTACGCCGGAGTTCCGTAATCGTCTGGACAACATCATCTGGTTCGATCACCTCTCTACCGAGGTTATCCATCAGGTAGTGGATAAGTTCATCGTCGAACTGCAGGTTCAGCTGGATCAGAAAGGCGTGTCGCTGGAAGTGAGCCAGGAGGCCCGCAACTGGCTGGCTGAAAAAGGCTACGACCGTGCGATGGGGGCCCGTCCAATGGCGCGTGTGATTCAGGACAACCTGAAGAAACCGCTGGCGAACGAGCTGCTGTTTGGCTTGCTGGTAGACGGCGGTCAGGTGACGGTCGCGCTGGACCAGGAGAAGAATGAGCTGACGTATGATTTCCAGAGTGCGCAGAAGCACAAGCCGGAAGCGGCTCACTGATTTCCAGCATTAGTCTTAAAAACCGGGCAACTGCCCGGTTTTTTTTATGCCTGCCCGCACCGAAACTTTGCGAGGCGCTTTCCATATTTTCATCTCACTCATTGCTGTATAAATTCACAGTCCTAGAATGGCGGCGCACCTGCAAAATCAGGTGTCAGGATTGGCGTCCTGATAACACACATAGGGAAAGATATTGCTCACAGCAATGTCACTGGTTTCGTTCACTCTGTTTTTAGCTGCGGTATAATCCGCACCTTCAAATATGGTGGGCTGAACCGGGGCTTCTTTGAAGCGCCGATTTTCCATATGGTCGGTACGCCAAACCGGTTCAGTCTGCCACCCGAAGTTGGCGTTTCTGGTGGTAATTGTTAGCTTTTAATATGGAAATTATGATCATGGAAAACCAGTCTCTCTCCCGGCTCTACAGCGAACTCTCCCTCAACCCCGATCTCCCGACCCTGGCCGGGCGCTGCATGCTGCTCACCGAAATTCTGCTGGACTGCAACGCCCACCCGCAAACGCAGGCCGTGTGCCGCTGTTTAGGCGCGTATCTGGAAGAAGTCAAAACCGGACTCACAGAATCAATGCGTGATTTTCAGATAGTGGAATTTGAGGAGGACGCTGAACCACCGCGACAAAAAGCGTGGCTACTGGAAGATACCGAAACAAAGTGCGACTACTGCCGGGCAGTAAACCACGTGCTGCTGGTGTCCCATTTTGATCGGGATATGCTGCCGCACCTGACGGGATTGCTGCATGAGATGGCGCATTCCATGGCCGGGGATTTAATCACGCCGGCGCAGCCCCGCATGACAATACATCTTCCTGCCCGGCATTAAGCCGTTAAATAAAAAAGGCCGGGGTTAACCCGACCTTTATATATTCATCTGCCATTACAGGCGAAAACAATTAGCGACTACGGAAGACAATGCGGCCTTTGCTCAGGTCGTACGGGGTCAGTTCAACAGTCACTTTGTCGCCCGTTAAAATGCGGATATAGTTTTTGCGCATTTTACCGGAGATGTGCGCAGTTACCACGTGACCGTTTTCCAGCTCTACGCGAAACATGGTGTTAGGCAACGTATCAAGTACGGTACCCTGCATTTCAATATTGTCTTCTTTGGCCATCTAATCCTCTGGGGTATCACTACCAAGTTTTGAACCGGCAAGATAATGCCGAAATTCATCAATTAAGTAAAGAATTGCGCGTTTAAAACGCAGCAAAATAGTTTCGGCGCATTGCCCAAGCGTCACGGTACAACCGAACGGAAAGCGCATTCGTAAAGGGGATACAACAGGATAAACGTCAGGACGTTATCTGAAGCGGAGGACCCAAACGGCGGCGAGGCAACAGGCAGAACCTACTCTGCGGCATAATTATAACACCCTCACAAAAAATATGCGGAAAACATTTAGGCATTGGGCATAAAGAGCGTTCTTGGTACCCAGAAGTCTCGCGGCAGCTTCTCCTGACGGCAAACGTCCAGATGTTCTATGTAGTGACGGCGGGGGATTTCAACCGCGCCGAGCGAGGCCGTATGCTCATTGAGGACCTGGCAATCCATCAGTTTTCCGCCGCGCTGGGCAAACTCCTGGCAGAAGATCAGCAGCGCGGTTTTCGAGGCATTCACGGCACGGGAGAACATCGATTCGCCGCAAAACAGCGTCCCCTGCGCAACGCCATACATCCCGCCGACGAGTTCACCGTCTTGCCAGACTTCAATGGAGTGCGCGAAACCCAGCTCATGCAGCTGGTGATAGGCAGTAATGATATCGCGGGTGATCCAGGTTCCTTCATGACGGTCTTCGGCACAGCCTTCAATGACCTGACCGAAGGCATGATTCAGGGTGACGCGGTAGGGTGATTTCGCATGGAAACGCTTCATGCTGCGGCTCAGGTGAAACTGCGCCGGCCACAGCACGGCACGGGGATCGGGCGACCACCATAAAATCGGGTCGCCGGGTGAAAACCACGGGAAAATGCCGCGCTGGTAAGCCATCAAAAGCCGCGCAGGACTGAGATCGCCGCCAAGGGCCAGCAGCCCGTTAGGTTCACGCAGCGCTCCCTCCGGCGAAGGGAACGCAATGTTATGACGAGAAAGCTGGACCAGGCGCATGACAGCAGAACTCCAATACGCGAGTTAGGATCGGTACAAATATAGTCTACAGACGCTGTTTAAACTGGTAGTAGCGACCCTGTTTCGCCAACAGTTCTGTGTGACTACCTTGCTCAATAATATGTCCGTTGTCCATCACAATTATCTGATCAAAACTCGCCAGCCCGCGCAGGCGGTGGGTGACCATCAGCACGGTTTTTCCGGTCATAACATGGGCCAGTAAATCAAGGATTTGGCTCTCGGTTGTTGCGTCCAGCCCTTCGGTGGGTTCATCAAGCAGCATCAGAGGCGCATCGTGCAGCAACGCGCGTGCAATCGCCAGACGGCGCAACTCGCCGCCGGAGAGCTGACGACCGCCTTCCCCGAGCCAGCCGTTCAGCCCGTCGTTCTCAAGCAGTTTTTGCAGCCCAATCTGCTCCAGCATGGCGCGCAGATCATCGTCGGAGGCCTGAGGTGCCGCGAGCAGCAGGTTATCACGCAGCGTCGCGCTGAAGAGGTGCACGCGCTGCGGAACCACGCTCACGGTCTTGCGCAGCGTCTGTTCGCTGAAGTCGGTCAGCGGCGTATCGTTAAACCGAATCTGACCGTGCTGCGGATCCCAGGCGCGGGTCAGCAACTGAAGAAGGGTGGATTTACCGCAACCGGTACGACCGAGGAGCGCAATCCGCTGGCCTGCTTTAACAGACAGCGTGATCCCTTCCAGCGCGTTCTGCGCCTGTTTTTCATAGGCAAAGGTGACGTTATCCAGGGTCAGCGCAACCCGCGCCGGCACGGCGGTCTGAGCGCCGCTGAATGTAACCTCCGGCTCCTGCTCGGCAATCTGGGTGATGCGCAGGGCAGAAGCGATGACCTGTCCGAGATGCTGGAAGGCGCCCGTCACCGGGGCCAGCGCTTCAAACGCGGCCAGGGCGCAGAAAACGAAGAGGGCAATCAGAGGGCCGGGCTGGGTATTCCCGCCTACGCCACCTGAAGCCATCCACAGCATGGCGATGACCGCCACGCCGCCGATTAACATCATCAGCGCCTGGGAGAATGCCGTCAGCTCCGACTGGCGGCGCTGGGCTTCGTGCCAGTTCAGCTCAGTGCTTTCCATTTGACTGCGATAACGCGTGCTGGCACCAAAAATGGTCAGTTCCGCCTGTCCCTGCAGCCAGGATGTCAGCTGCTGTCGGTAGTCGCCGCGCAGTCGCGTCAGGTTCTCTCCGGTGGATTTACCTGCACGATAAAACAGCGGTGGCAGGATAATCAGCGTCAGCAGCATGATGCCACCCAGCGTGAGCGCAACGGGAACGTCCAGAACCGACAACCCCAGCGTGACCACCACAATCACCACAAACGCCCCCACGATGGGCGAGATGACGCGCAGGTAAAGGTGATCCAGCGTGTCGACATCGGCTACGACACGGTTGAGTAACTCACCCTGACGAAAACGCGCCAGCCCGGCAGGGGAGAGGGGTAACAGTTTGCTGAAGGTGTAAATGCGCAGGTGCTGTAGCACGCGGAAAGTGGCGTCGTGGCTGACAAGACGCTCAAAATAACGTCCGGCAGTACGCGTGATTGCGGTGCCGCGAACGCCTGCCGCCGGAAGCATATAGTTAAAGCTGTATAAACCCGCGAACCCCGCGACGGCCGAAGCGGACAAGAACCAGCCGGAGAGCGTAAGCAGACCGATGCTGGCAAGCAGGGTAACAATCGCCAGCACAATGCCCAGCAGCAGCATCCATTTATGGCGTTTATAGAGCGCAAGATAGGGAAGCAGAGCACGCATCAGATATCCTCCTGACGGTTTGCCAGCAGGGTGGCAAACGGGCCCTGCGCGGCAACGAGAGAGGCGTAATCGCCTTGCTCAACAATATGACCATTTTCCATAACCCAGATCTGATCCCAGTCAGCAATACCTTCCAGCTGATGGGTGACCATCAGGGTGGTCTGCTGCCGCGAGGCCGCATTCAGGGCATCCATGACGCGTTGCTCACTGTGTGCGTCAAGGCTCGCTGCTGGCTCGTCGAGCAGCATGAGCTGGCATGGGTTAAGCAGCGCGCGGGCAACCGCCACACGCTGGGCCTGACCGACTGACAGGCCGGCAGACTGGTCACCGACAACGGTATCGACACCCTGCGGAAGCTGCGGCAGAAACTCGCTGACCCAGGCGCGGTCGAGAACGGATTGCAGTTCATCGTCACGTGCATCCGGGCGAGCCAGCAGTACATTGTCTCGCAGCGTGGCGGCAGGAAGCTGAGGGTTTTGTCCCACCCAGCTAAGCTGTTTACGCCAGGCAAGCGGATCGAGATCGCGCAGTTCAGTTTGGTTGATCCGTAGCGATCCGGTGTAGGCCATAAAACCCGATAGCGCATTGAGCAGAGAGCTTTTCCCTGAACCGCTGATGCCTACGAGCACCACACGTTTTCCGGCCGGAAGGGTAAAGTTAAGCGGACCTGCCAGCACGTTGCCTTCAGGCGACAGAATGGAGAAATCACGCGCTTCAAGGGTAACCGGCTCTTTGGCGTTCAGGGTCACGTCACCGCGTTCCGGATGCGCCAGTGGCGTTTCCATAAACGTCTTCAGGCTGTCAGCCGCGCCCACGGCCTGCGCTTTTGCATGATAGAAGGTGCCCAGATCGCGAAGCGGCTGGAAAAATTCGGGGGCCAGTATCAGCGCAAGGAAACCGGCTGAAAGGGTCACCGCCGTGCCGTAGTGGCCAAAATCCAGCGCGCCGAGATACGAGAAGCCAAAGTAGACTGCCACAAGCGCAATCGACAGCGAGGTAAAGAATTCGAGTACGCCGGAGGAGAGGAACGCCAGACGTAACACTTCCATGGTGCGCTGACGAAAATCCTGCGATGCGAGGCGGATATTTTCAGTTTCCGCTTCACCGCGGCCAAAAATGCGCAACGTTTCCATGCCGCGCAGACGGTCAAGGAAATGGCCGCTTAAGCGACCCAGAGCCAGAAAGTTACGTCGGTTAGCGTCCGCGGCGCCCATGCCCACCAGCGCCATAAACAGCGGGATCAGCGGGGCTGTGCCCAGCAGGATCAGCGCTGCCATCCAGTTGACCGGGAAAATGGCGATGACAATCAGCAACGGAACGAAGACGGCTAGCGCCATCTGTGGCAGATAGCGCGCATAGTAGTCATGCATATCGTCAATCTGCTCAAGGATCAGCGTCGCCCAGCTTCCCGCGGGTTTACCCTGGATCCACGCCGGACCGGCCTCCTGAAGGCGGTCAAGCACCTGACGGCGGATCTCATAGCGGATATGCTGTCCGGCGTGAAAACCCACGCGCTCACGCAGCCAGACCACCCAGGCACGAAGAACAAAAATCAGGATCAGGACGATAAAGGGCAACAGGAGCGCTTCGCGCGGAATGTTCTCCATGATCATGTGATTAAGAATGCGGGCCAGCAGCCATGCCTGGGCAACAATCAACAGACCACTGACAAACCCCAGAAAACGGGAGATTGTTAGCCAGCGGCGGGAAAGAACGCTTTGCTGTTTCAGCCAGCGTGTTAACTCTTGTTGACGGGTTTTTTCCATTGCGTACTTAGCAGGTGACGTTATTAGAAGTTGGGCAGCGCAATGTTACAACGGAGAGACAATAAAGGCGACTTATCGCCGCCTTTATTTACGTTTGTTACTGACTTGTAAAGATTATTTACCTTGTTCCGCCAGCCCGTCGAGGTAGCGTTCAGCGTCCAGCGCGGCCATACAGCCGGTGCCAGCAGAGGTGATCGCCTGACGGTAGATATGGTCCATCACATCGCCAGCAGCGAATACGCCAGGAATGCTGGTCTGGGTCGCGTTGCCGTGAATACCGGACTGCACTTTGATGTAGCCGTTTTCCAGCTCCAGTTGCCCCTCGAAAATCGCGGTGTTCGGGCTGTGACCGATCGCCACAAACAGACCCGCCACTTCCAGCGTTTCGACGTTATCGGTGTTCTGGGTATCACGAATACGCAGACCGGCAACGCCCATCTGATCGCCCGTGACTTCTTCCAGGGTACGGTTGGTGTGCAGCACGATATTGCCACTCGCCACTTTATCCATCAGACGTTTGATCAGGATCTTCTCTGCGCGGAAGGTGTCACGACGGTGGATCAGGTGCACTTCAGAGGCGATGTTCGCCAGATAAAGGGCTTCTTCCACGGCAGTGTTGCCGCCACCGATAACCGCCACTTTCTGGTTGCGATAGAAGAAACCATCGCAGGTTGCGCAGGCGGAGACGCCACGGCCTTTGAATGCTTCTTCAGACGGCAGACCGAGGTAACGGGCAGAAGCGCCGGTCGCGATGATCAGCGCATCACAGGTGTACTCGCCGCTGTCGCCCGTCAGACGGAACGGACGGTTCTGCAGGTCAACCTTGTTGATATGATCGAACAGAATTTCGGTTTCGAATTTCGTCGCATGCTCGTGCATACGCTCCATCAGCAGCGGCCCGGTCAGGTCGTTCGGGTCGCCTGGCCAGTTTTCCACTTCCGTGGTGGTGGTCAGCTGACCGCCTTTTTCCATGCCGGTAATCAGAACCGGTTGCAGGTTAGCGCGTGCAGCATAGACCGCCGCGGTATATCCCGCAGGTCCAGAACCAAGAATTAGCAGCTTACTGTGTTTGGCCGTGCCCATGAGATCCCCATTGTTGTTGGCAGACATTTGGCTGGATTGTAGGGAATTTGTTGCCGTAAAAAAAGAGCGCAGCAATTTTGATATCGATATGTGCAATAGCCAGCGACGATGAATTAAGCGCTATAACATCACGCTTTGCGCCGAAATTCGCTCGTTTGTACGGCAATAAAATGAGGATTAATACCCTGCCGTAATGAATATCCGGCATGTTGTACTAAAAATCGATGTTTTGCTTTGACAATCCCCTGCGCTTTTGCGAAAACATTCAAGGAAGAAAAAAAACCGCGTTAACCGCATGCCGCATAGGCATGCACGTAAATGCCATTTTTACCGGGTCAGTGAAATCTACGCATGGCGTGGACAGACGCCATACGTGATATCGGTGACTGCCTTCGGGCAACGGTCTTCTTACCAACAGAACCCGAATCCGCATCGCGTCTAATACATAACCAGGCGATGTGATGACTAACGGGTACAGGCTCTGAACAGTGATGTGCACAGGGTCCAGGCAGGAGTAGGGAAGGAATACAGAGAGACAATAATAATGGTAGATAGCAAGAAGCGCCCTGGCAAAGATCTCGACCGTATCGATCGTAACATTCTTAATGAATTGCAAAAGGATGGGCGTATTTCCAACGTCGAGCTTTCAAAACGTGTGGGACTTTCCCCGACGCCGTGCCTTGAGCGTGTGCGCCGACTGGAAAGACAGGGTTTCATTCAGGGCTATACGGCTCTGTTGAACCCGCATTATCTGGATGCCTCACTTCTGGTATTTGTTGAGATTACTCTGAATCGTGGTGCGCCGGATGTGTTTGAGCAATTTAACGCCGCTGTACAAAAACTTGAAGAAATTCAAGAGTGTCATCTGGTATCCGGTGATTTCGACTACCTGTTGAAAACCCGTGTGCCTGATATGTCCGCCTACCGTAAGCTGCTGGGTGAAACCCTGCTGCGTCTGCCGGGCGTGAATGACACCCGTACCTATGTGGTGATGGAAGAAGTCAAACAGAGCAATCGTCTGGTTATTAAGACGCGCTAACACGGAACAGGTGCAAAATCAGTGTAGTTTGATTACACTCCTGTTAATCCATACAGCAACAGTGCCGGGGATACCCGGCGCTGTTGTCCGTTTTAGCAAACAGGCAGGATATGCCTGATACCTGGAGAGCCTTTCTTGAGCCAGGAATACACTGAAGACAAAGAAGTCACATTATCGAAGCTAAGCAGCGGACGTCGTCTCCTCGAGGCTTTGCTGATTGTTATTGCCCTTTTTGCCGTCTGGCTGATGGCAGCCCTACTCAGTTTCAACCCCTCAGATCCCAGCTGGTCACAAACCGCCTGGCATGAGCCTATCCATAACTTAGGCGG
This sequence comes from Enterobacter sp. MEB024, assembly GCF_030209635.1. NCBI lineage: Bacteria > Pseudomonadati > Pseudomonadota > Gammaproteobacteria > Enterobacterales > Enterobacteriaceae > Enterobacter > Enterobacter sp. MEB024. The sequence goes on from NZ_JARVRQ010000015.1 coordinate 218,816, forward strand.
TGTTCCCGGCGCCTGGCTTGCAGATACGCTCTTCTTCATTTTCGGGGTGATGGCCTACACCCTTCCCGTCATTATCATTGGCGGATGCTGGTTTGCCTGGCGCCATCGTCAAAACGATGACTATATCGACTATTTCGCGGTGTCGCTGCGCCTGATTGGCGCACTGGCGCTGATCCTCACCTCGTGTGGGCTGGCGGCTATCAACGCCGATGATATCTGGTATTTCGCCTCTGGCGGGGTGATCGGCAGCCTGTTGAGCTCTGCGCTACAGCCCATGCTTCACAGCAGCGGTGGCACGCTTGCGTTGCTCTGCATCTGGGCGGCAGGACTGACGCTGTTCACCGGCTGGTCGTGGGTGAGCATCGCTGAGAAGATCGGCAGCTTTATCCTCACCCTCCTGACCTTCGCCAGCAACCGTACCCGTCGCGACGATACGTGGGTTGACGAAGATGAATATGAAGATGAGTACGAAGAGGAAGACGATGCTCCCGTACAGCGTCGCGAATCTCGTCGTGCCCGCATTATGCGCGGCGCGCTGGCGCGTCGTCAGCGTGTTGCCGAGAAATTTGTCAACCCGCTAGGCCGTAAAACCGATGCGGCGCTCTTCTCCGGCAAACGCATGGATGAAGACGATCAGGTTGAATATCGTGCAGCCGGTGCGGCTGTCGATCCAAACGATGTGCTCTTCTCCGGCAACCGTGCCACGCCGGGAGCGTTTGATGAATACGACCCGCTGTTAAATGGTCACTCCGTGACCGAGCCGGTCGCTGCAGCGGCCGCCGCTACTACGGCTTCACAGGCGTATGCCGCTCCAGCCGATGCGGTGATGCCTTCAGCACCGGTTCCACCACCCGAATCCGCCATTCAGCAACCTCAGGTGGAGTGGCAAACCGCCCCTGGCGTTCATACGCCTGAGCCGGTTATTGCGCCAGAGCCAGAGAGCTATGTTCCTGTCCAGCAGGAAGCCTGGCAGCAGCCTTATCAGCCGGAGCCGGCATATGAGCCTCAGGGATATCCGCAGTACGCGCAGCCTGCCGCACAGCCTCATCAGGAGTACGTGCCGGAGCCGATTGAACCTGAACAGCCATACGTAGCGCCTCAGCCAGAGCCTGGCGTGGTGGAAGAGGCGAAACCGTCTCGTCCGCCATTGTACTATTTTGAAGAGGTCGAAGAGCGTCGTGCCCGCGAGCGTGAACAGCTGGCGGCCTGGTATCAGCCTGTGCCTGAACCGGTGCAGGAGCCTGTAACCAAAGCACCTTCTGTTTCGGTTCCTCCGGTTGATCCAACGCCTGCCGTTGCACCTGTTGCTGAAAGCGTGAAGCAGGCTACAGCGGCAGCCGCTGCGGCTGCCCCGGTCTTTAGCCTCGCCACAGGCGGTGCGCCACGTCCACAGGTGAAAGAGGGCATTGGCCCGCAGTTACCTCGCCCAAACCGTGTTCGCGTGCCAACGCGGCGTGAGCTGGCCTCCTACGGTATCAAGCTCCCTTCTCAGCGTATGGCTGAGGAGAAAGCACGCGAGAATGAGTATGAAGATGACGTTGATGAAATGCATCAGGATGAACTGGCGCGCCAGTTCGCCGCGCAGCAGCATCAGCGCTATGGCGAAGAATACCAGCATGAAGTGCATCATCCACAAGACGAAGATGACGCGGCTGAGGCGGAATTAGCGCGCCAGTTCGCGGCCACGCAGCAGCAGCGTTATGCCGGTGAGCAGCCCGCCGGAGCGAATCCGTTCTCGCTGTCGGATTTTGAATTCTCGCCAATGAAAGATCTGGTGGATGATGGCCCGAGCGAGCCGCTGTTCACGCCGAGCGTGATGCCGGACGCTGAACCGACGCGTCCGCAGACTGCGCCAGCGCCGCAGGCGTATGCACAGCCGCAACAACCGGCACCGCAAGCGTATGCACAACCGCAGCAACCGGCGCCGCAGGCGTATGCACAGTCGCAACAACCGGCACCGCAGGCGCATGCACAGCCGCAGCAACCGGCGCCGCAGGCTTACGCGCAACCGCAGCAGCCACCACAGCCGCCGCAGTTCCAGCAGCCTCAGGCACAGCCGCAGGAGAGTCTCATTCACCCGCTGCTGATGCGTAACGGCGACAGCCGTCCGTTGCAGCGTCCAAGCACGCCTCTGCCGTCGCTGGATCTGTTAACCCCACCGCCGGCTGAAGTCGAGCCGGTCGATACCTTTGCTCTTGAGCAGATGGCTCGTCTGGTGGAAGCGCGTCTGGCGGACTTCCGTATCAAGGCTGATGTGGTCAACTACTCCCCAGGGCCGGTGATCACTCGCTTCGAACTTAATCTGGCACCAGGCGTAAAAGCCGCGCGTATTTCTAACCTTTCCCGTGACCTGGCGCGTTCTCTGTCGACCGTGGCGGTGCGTGTTGTAGAGGTTATTCCGGGTAAACCTTACGTCGGTCTTGAACTGCCGAATAAGAAACGTCAGACCGTTTACCTGCGCGAAGTCCTGGATAACGCGAAGTTCCGCGACAACCCGTCACCGCTGAGCGTGGTTCTGGGTAAAGATATTGCGGGCGAGCCGGTGGTGGCCGATCTGGCAAAAATGCCTCACCTGCTGGTGGCAGGTACCACCGGCTCCGGTAAATCCGTCGGTGTGAACGCCATGATCCTCAGCATGCTCTATAAAGCGCAGCCGGAAGATGTTCGTTTCATCATGATCGACCCGAAAATGCTGGAACTGTCGGTCTATGAAGGTATCCCGCATCTGCTGACAGAAGTGGTTACCGACATGAAAGACGCGGCCAATGCCCTGCGCTGGAGCGTTAATGAGATGGAGCGTCGCTACAAGCTGATGTCTGCGCTGGGCGTGCGTAACCTTGCCGGTTATAACGAGAAAATCGCCGAGGCGGCACGGATGGGTCGTCCGATTCCGGACCCTTACTGGAAACCGGGCGACAGCATGGATGCCCAACATCCGGTGCTGGAAAAACTGCCTTACATCGTCGTGCTGGTGGATGAATTCGCTGACCTGATGATGACCGTCGGTAAAAAAGTGGAAGAGCTGATTGCACGTCTGGCGCAAAAAGCGCGTGCGGCCGGCATCCACCTGGTTCTGGCGACGCAGCGTCCGTCTGTGGACGTTATTACGGGTCTGATCAAAGCGAACATTCCAACCCGTATCGCGTTTACCGTATCGAGCAAAATTGACTCGCGTACTATTCTCGACCAGGGTGGCGCGGAGTCGCTGCTGGGTATGGGGGACATGCTTTACTCTGGCCCGAACTCCACCTCTCCGGTGCGTGTTCACGGCGCATTTGTTCGCGACCAGGAAGTTCACGCCGTGGTGCAGGACTGGAAAGCGCGCGGTCGTCCGCAATATGTTGATGGCATTACCTCCGACAGCGAAAGCGAAGGCGGCGGTGGTGGCCTGGACGGCGGCGAGGAGCTGGATCCGTTATTCGACCAGGCAGTTAACTTCGTCACCGAAAAACGTAAAGCCTCTATCTCGGGTGTGCAGCGTCAGTTCCGCATCGGCTACAACCGCGCAGCGCGCATCATCGAGCAGATGGAAGCGCAGGGCATTGTGAGCGAGCAGGGGCACAACGGTAACCGTGAGGTGCTGGCACCGCCGCCGTTTGATTAACCTTCAGTGATTGCAAAGAAGGGTAAATCAGCCAAAATTAAGCATTTTCTTCTGTCGCCTGCCTTCGGGCAGGTACACAATAGAGGGCAGAACCCCATATCGGGATGACGTATTTTAAGGATTAACAATGAAAAAAATCGCAATCGCCTGTGCATTACTCACCAGTTTTGTCGCCAGTAGCGTCTGGGCTGATGCAGCCAGCGACCTTAAAAGCCGACTGGATAAAGTGAGCAGTTTCCACGCCAGCTTCACGCAAAAAGTGACTGACGGCAGTGGCAATGCGGTGCAGGAAGGTCAGGGGGATTTGTGGGTAAAACGCCCGAATCTGTTTAACTGGCATATGACTCAGCCGGATGAGAGCATCCTGGTTTCTGACGGTAAGACCTTGTGGTTCTACAACCCGTTTGTCGAGCAGGCTACTGCGACCTGGCTGAAAGACGCGACCAGCAATACGCCTTTCATGCTGATTGCGCGTAACCAGTCCAGCGACTGGCAGCAGTACAATATCAAACAGAATGGTGATGAGTTTGTTCTGACGCCGAAAGGCAGCAATGGCAACCTGAAACAGTTCACCATCAACGTGAGCACCAACGGAACCATTAATCAGTTTGGTGCGGTTGAGCAGGACGACCAGCGTAGCAGCTACCAGCTCAAGACCCAGCAAAACGGCGCGGTTGACGCGTCTAAATTCACCTTTACCCCGCCGCAGGGCGTAACGGTGGACGATCAGCGCAACAAGTAAGAGGCATGAGTGAGCAATCTGTCGCTCGATTTTTCTGAGAATGCGTTTCAACCTCTGGCCGCTCGTATGCGGCCAGAAAATTTAGCGCAGTACATCGGCCAGCAACACCTGCTGGCTGCGGGGAAACCCTTGCCGCGTGCCATTGAGGCCGGGCATCTGCACTCCATGATCCTCTGGGGGCCACCCGGTACAGGCAAAACCACGCTCGCAGAAGTTATCGCCCGCTATGCTAACGCGGATGTCGAGCGCATCTCGGCGGTCACGTCCGGCGTGAAGGAGATCCGCGAGGCGATTGAACGTGCGCGGCAAAACCGCAATGCCGGGCGACGTACCATTCTCTTTGTCGACGAAGTTCACCGTTTCAATAAAAGCCAGCAGGATGCTTTCCTGCCGCACATTGAAGACGGCACCATTTTCTTCATCGGTGCCACCACCGAAAACCCGTCGTTTGAACTCAATTCCGCGCTGCTTTCCCGCGCACGTGTTTACCTGCTCAAATCCCTGACCGTGGAGGATATTGAACAGGTTCTCACGCAGGCGATGGACGATAATGCGCGCGGCTACGGCGGGCAGGATATCGTTCTGCCTGACGACACGCGCCGGGCGATCGCTGAGCTGGTTAACGGCGACGCCCGGCGGGCACTCAATACGCTGGAAATGATGGCCGATATGGCCGAAGTGGATGCGTCCGGCAAGCGGGTACTGAAACCGGCGTTGCTCACCGAGATCGCCGGGGAGCGCAGCGCGCGTTTCGACAATAAAGGCGATCGGTTTTACGATCTGATTTCGGCACTGCATAAGTCGGTGCGCGGCAGCGCGCCCGATGCGGCGCTTTACTGGTATGCCCGCATTATCACCGCCGGTGGCGATCCGCTGTATGTGGCCCGTCGCTGCCTGGCGATTGCCTCTGAAGATGTCGGGAATGCCGACCCGCGCGCCATGCAGGTGGCTATTTCGGCCTGGGACTGCTTTACCCGCGTCGGGCCTGCTGAAGGCGAGCGTGCTATCGCTCAGGCGATTGTTTATCTGGCCTGCGCACCGAAAAGTAACGCTGTCTATACCGCCTTTAAAGCGGCCATGTCCGACGCTCGTGAACGTCCGGATTATGACGTGCCGGTTCATCTGCGCAATGCGCCGACCAAACTGATGAAAGAGATGGGGTATGGGCAGGAGTATCGCTACGCCCACGACGAACCCAATGCCTACGCCGCCGGGGAGGAATATTTCCCGCAGGAGATGGCACAAACCCGCTATTATCACCCCACAAACAGAGGTCTTGAAGGCAAGATTGGCGAAAAGCTCGCCTGGCTCGCCGGACAGGATCAAAATAGCCCTATAAAACGCTACCGTTAGTGCGATCGTTGCGGTAATGTTGGCAATGTATCCCTGTGGCCGCAGGCTGTGGTCACATTTTCCTATTTTAATTCGATAAGCACAGGATAAGCATGCTCGATCCCAATCTGCTGCGTAATGAGCCAGACGCAGTCGCTGAAAAACTGGCACGCCGGGGCTTTAAGCTGGATGTAGATAAGCTGCGCGCTCTTGAAGAGCGTCGTAAAGTTCTGCAGGTACAAACTGAAAATCTGCAGGCAGAGCGTAATTCTCGATCGAAATCCATCGGCCAGGCGAAAGCGCGCGGGGAAGACATTGAGCCATTACGCCTGGAAGTGAACAAACTGGGTGAAGAGCTGGATCAGGCGAAAGCGGAGCTGGACGTGCTTCAGGCCGAGATCCGTGATATCGCGCTGGCGATCCCGAACATTCCTGACGATAGCGTACCTGTCGGTAAAGATGAAAACGACAACGTTGAAGTGAAACGCTGGGGCACGCCTCGCGAGTTCGATTTCGAGGTTCGCGATCATGTGACCCTGGGCGAAATGCATGCCGGCCTGGACTTTGCGGCCGCAGTTAAGCTGACCGGTTCTCGCTTCGTTGTGATGAAAGGCCAGATTGCTCATCTGCATCGCGCTCTGGCGCAGTTTATGTTGGATCTGCACACCGAGCAGCACGGTTACAGCGAAACCTACGTCCCGTATCTGGTTAACCACGATACGCTGTACGGTACTGGCCAGCTGCCAAAATTTGCCGGCGATCTGTTCCACACCCGTCCGCTGGATGAGGAAGCTGACAGCAGCAACTACGCGCTGATCCCAACTGCGGAAGTGCCGCTGACTAACCTCGTGCGTGATGAGATCATCGACGAAGACGACCTGCCAATCAAACTGACAGCACACTCACCGTGCTTCCGTTCTGAAGCGGGTTCTTACGGTCGCGACACCCGTGGTCTGATCCGTATGCACCAGTTCGACAAAGTAGAGATGGTGCAGATTGTCCGCCCGGAAGAGTCGATGGACGCGCTGGAAGAGATGACCGGCCACGCTGAGAAAGTGCTGGAGCTGCTGGGTCTGCCGTACCGTCGTATGGCGCTGTGCACCGGTGATATGGGCTTTGGTGCCTGCAAAACCTTCGACCTGGAAGTCTGGGTTCCTGCGCAGAATACCTACCGTGAAATCTCCTCCTGCTCTAACGTCTGGGATTTCCAGGCGCGTCGTATGCAGGCACGTTGCCGCAGCAAGTCTGACAAGAAAACTCGTCTGGTGCATACCCTGAACGGTTCTGGTCTGGCTGTCGGTCGTACACTGGTTGCCGTGCTGGAAAACTATCAGCAGGCGGACGGTCGTATTGAGATCCCTGAAGTGCTGCGTCCGTACATGAAAGGCCAGCAGTACATCGGTTAATGATTTGACGTGAAACAAAAAAGCGCCTCAGGGCGCTTTTTTTATACCTTAGAATTGATACGACGCAATAACCCCTCCCTCCAAAGTAGTAATACTCCTCCGAATGAAAGTCAGCATAAAAAACCAATAACGAAGTCATTCGTTATATATAAAACTATATAGCGGCATATGCCGCCTCTCTTTTCTTTGTGAGCAACCAAAGTGAGTCTCTATGAAAATCAAAGCGCCTGAAGCGTTAATGGCTGCCGAGGTCACTCGCCGTGGGTTGATGAAAACCACGGCAATTGGTGGTCTGGCTGTTGCCAGCAGCGCCTTTACGCTCCCTTTTTCTCGTCTGGTGTCGGCGGCGGATGCACTGTCCCCGGCCACCCCGGAAAAAGTGGTGTGGAGTGCCTGTACCGTAAACTGCGGTAGCCGTTGTCCACTGCGTATGCATGTGGTGGATGGTGAGATTAAATATGTCGAAACCGATAATACCGGGGACGATAACTACGAGGAGTTACATCAGGTCCGCGCCTGCCTGCGCGGCCGTTCAATGCGTCGTCGCGTTTATAACCCGGACCGCCTGAAGTACCCGATGAAACGCGTTGGCAAGCGTGGAGAAGGGAAGTTCGAGCGCATTAGCTGGGATGAAGCCTACGACATCATCGCGACGAACATGCAGCGTCTGATCAAAGACTACGGCAACGAATCCATCTATCTGAATTATGGCACCGGGACGCTCGGCGGCACGCTGACCCGCTCCTGGCCACCGGGGAAAACGCTGGTGGCCCGTCTGATGAACTGCTGCGGCGGTTATCTGAACCATTATGGCGATTACTCTTCGGCGCAGATTGCCGCCGGTCTGAACTACACCTACGGTGGCTGGGCAGACGGTAACAGCCCTTCTGATATCGAAAACAGTAAGCTGGTGGTGCTGTTCGGCAACAACCCGGGTGAAACGCGCATGAGCGGTGGCGGGGTAACGTACTACCTCGAACAGGCGCGCGCCAAATCGAATGCCCGCATGATTATTATCGACCCGCGCTATACCGACACCGGTGCAGGGCGTGAAGATGAGTGGATCCCGATTCGTCCTGGCACCGATGCTGCGCTGGTCTCCGCGCTGGCGTGGGTGATGATCACTGAAAATCTGGTCGATCAGCCGTTCCTCGATAAATACTGCGTCGGTTATGACGAGAAAACATTGCCAGCCAGCGCGCCGGCTAATGGCCACTATAAGGCCTATATTCTCGGTCAGGGCAGCGACGGTATTGCCAAAACGCCAGAATGGGCGTCCACCATCACGGGAATTCCGGTAGACCGTATTGTTCAACTGGCACGCGAGATTGGCTCGGCTAAACCGGCCTATATTAGTCAGGGCTGGGGGCCACAGCGTCATGCGAACGGTGAAATTGCCACCCGTGCCATTTCGATGCTCGCCATTCTGACGGGTAACGTAGGCATTCATGGCGGTAACACCGGTGCGCGTGAAGGCTCCTATGACGTGCCGTTTGAACGTATGCCGACGCTGGAAAACCCGGTTCAGACCAGTATCTCCATGTTTATGTGGACTGATGCCATTGAACGCGGCCCGGAAATGACTGCGCTGCGTGACGGCGTGCGGGGTAAGGACAAACTGGATGTCCCGATCAAGATGATCTGGAACTACGCCGGAAACTGTCTCATCAACCAGCACTCTGAAATTAACCGCACCCATGAAATCCTGCAGGATGACAAGAAGTGCGAGATGATTGTGGTAATCGACTGCCACATGACTTCTTCGGCAAAATATGCCGATATTATTCTCCCGGACTGCACGGCCTCTGAGCAGATGGATTTCGCGCTGGATGCCTCCTGCGGCAACATGTCCTACGTTATCTTTACCGATCAGGCCATTAAACCTCGCTTTGAGTGCAAAACCATCTATGAGATGACCTCTGAGCTGGCGAAACGTCTTGGCGTTGAGCAGCAATTTACCGAGGGGCGCACGCAGGAAGGGTGGATGCGCCATCTGCATGAACTCTCCCGCAAAGCGATCCCTGACCTCCCGGATTTCGATACCTTCCGTGAGCAGGGGATGTACAAACAGCGTGATCCGGAAGGCCACCACGTGGCCTACAAAGCTTTCCGTGACGATCCGCAGGCCAATCCGCTGACCACGCCATCGGGCAAAATTGAAATTTATTCAGAAGAGCTGGCAAAAATTGCCTCTACCTGGGAGTTGCCGGAAGGGGATGTTATCGATCCGCTGCCGATCTACACGCCGGGCTTTGAAAACTACAACGATCCGCTGACCGCGAAATTCCCGCTTCAGTTGACCGGCTTCCACTACAAAGCGCGTGTTCACTCTACCTATGGCAACGTCGACGTACTGAAAGCTGCCTGCCGTCAGGAGATGTGGATTAACCCGATGGATGCCAAAGCCCGTGGGATCAGCAATGGCGACCGCGTGCGCATCTTTAACGGTCGCGGTGAGGTACACATTGAAGCCAAGGTGACTCCGCGCATGATGCCTGGCGTTGTCGCGCTGGGGGAAGGGGCCTGGTATAGCCCGGATGCGAATCGCATCGACCAGGCAGGCAGTATTAACGTACTGACCACGCAGCGTCCGTCGCCACTGGCGAAGGGCAACCCGTCCCACACGAACCTTGTTCAGGTTGAAAAGGTGTAAGGAGTAACCGATGACAACCCAGTATGGATTTTTTATTGATTCCAGCCGCTGCACCGGGTGCAAAACCTGCGAGCTCGCCTGCAAGGATTACAAAGATTTAACCCCGGACGTCAGCTTCCGCCGTATTTATGAATACGCGGGCGGTGACTGGCAGGAAGACAACGGTGTCTGGCACCAGAACGTGTTTGCCTACTACCTGTCGATTGCCTGCAACCACTGCGAAGACCCGGCCTGTACCAAGGTCTGCCCGAGCGGGGCGATGCACAAGCGTGACGACGGGTTTGTGGTGGTGGATGAAGATGTCTGCATCGGCTGTCGCTACTGCCACATGGCCTGTCCGTACGGTGCCCCGCAGTACAACGCCGCCAAAGGGCATATGACCAAGTGCGACGGCTGCCACACCCGCGTGGCAGACGGCAAAAAGCCAATCTGCGTGGAGTCCTGCCCGCTGCGCGCGCTGGATTTCGGTCCTATCGACGAGTTGCGTAAAAAACATGGTCAGCTGGCAGCCGTCGCACCGCTGCCGTCCGCGCACTTCACGAAGCCGAGCATCGTGATTAAACCTAACGCCAACAGCCGCCCGACAGGGGATACCACCGGCTACCTGGCAAACCCGAAGGAGGTGTGAGATGGGAAGTGGATGGCATGAATGGCCGCTGATGATCTTCACGGTCTTTGGGCAGTGTGTGGCGGGCGGTTTTATTGTCCTCGCGCTGGCGCTGCTGAAAGGGAATCTCACTGCTGAGCAACAACAACGTTTAGTGTTGAGTATGTTTGGCCTGTGGGTGCTGATGGGAATTGGCTTTATTGCCTCTACGCTGCACCTCGGCTCACCAATGCGCGCGTTCAACTCCCTGAACCGGGTGGGCGCGTCGTCACTCAGTAATGAAATCGCCAGCGGGGCGATCTTCTTTGCTGTGGGTGGGCTGGGTTGGCTGCTGGCAGCACTGAAGAAATTGCCGGCAGGGCTGCGCAGCGTGTGGCTGATTGTCACGATGGTGCTGGGCGTGGTGTTTGTGTGGATGATGGTGCGGGTCTATAACACCATCGACACCGTGCCGACCTGGTACAGCATCTGGACGCCGATGAGCTTCTTCCTGACGCTGTTTATTGGTGGGCCGCTTCTTGGCTTCATGCTGCTGCGCGTCGCGGGTGTTGACGGTTGGGCGATGCGTTTGCTGCCTGTCGTTTCACTGCTGGCGCTGGTGGTGAGCGCAGTCGTCACCCTGATGCAGGGCGCGGAGCTGGCAACCATTCACAGCTCTGTTCAGCAGGCGTCTGCCCTGGTGCCGGCATACGGCTCGCTGATGGCCTGGCGCGTGGTACTGCTGGTGGCGGCACTGGTGTGCTGGATTGTGCCTCAGCTTAAGGGGTATCAACCCGCGCTGCCGCTCCTGTCACTGGCTTTTGTGCTGGTCCTCGCAGGTGAACTGATCGGCCGCGGTGTGTTCTACGGTTTGCATATGACCGTAGGTATGGCCGTCGCCAGTTAACGTTGCAGTGGGTGAGATAAAGCCGGGACGGAGCGCCCGGCTTTTTTTATTTTAATCATGAAATTTTTCGACTGACGTTTTGTTTTCACTTCGGGCATTAATAAATAAAAACAGATACATAATTCATATCTATAGCAGGCGTTGCATTAGCAGGATAAGTTTTTTAAATCGACAGGGAACATATCGTGCGTGGCGGTGAAACCAGTGGATTGACTTTGTTTTTGCCAGTGGCATGATGCGCACGAAATCTGAACTTCCTCACGGTTTTTAATCCATGACCATCTATACCCGGCCAGTGCTTTTATTGCTCTGTGGCCTGCTTCTGCTGACCCTGGCGATCGCAGTGTTAAATACGCTCGTCCCGCTGTGGCTCGCCCATGAAAACTTACCGACCTGGCAGGTGGGTATGGTCAGCTCGGCCTTTTTTACCGGCAACCTGCTGGGTACGCTGGTTACAGGAAGCCTGATTAAACGCTTTGGTTTTAACCGCAGCTATTATCTGGCCTCGCTGCTCTTCGCTGTCGGATGTGCCGGGCTGGGCCTGATGGTCGGCTTCTGGAGCTGGATGGTATGGCGCTTTATCGCCGGAGTGGGTTGCGCGATGATTTGGGTGGTGGTTGAAAGCGCGCTGATGTGCAGCGGCACGTCACGTAACCGCGGACGCCTGCTGGCAGCCTATATGATGGTTTATTACATCGGTACCGTGCTTGGTCAACTGATGGTGAGCAAACTGCCAACCGACCTGATGAGCGTTCTGCCGTGGGTGACGGGAATGGTGCTGGCAGCAATCCTGCCGCTGCTCTTTACGCGCATTGTGAACCAGAATAGCGAACACCAGGAAGCAACCCACGTCTGGCCAATGCTGAGACTGCGTCAGGCGCGTCTTGGCGTTAACGGCTGTATTATCTCCGGAATTGTGCTTGGTTCACTGTATGGCCTGATGCCGCTTTATCTGAACCATCAGGGCGTCAGCGATTCCGGGATCGGTTTCTGGATGGCGGTGATGGTGAGTGCGGGGATTGTCGGTCAGTGGCCGATTGGACGCCTGGCCGATCGCTTTGGTCGCCTGTTGGTGCTGCGTGTTCAGGTTTTCGTGGTGATCATGGGTTGTCTCGCCATGCTCAGCAATGCGGCGATGGCGCCTGCGCTGTTTATTCTGGGTGCCGCAGGTTTTACGCTCTATCCGGTCGCGATGGCCTGGGCCTGTGAGAAAGTTGAACACCACCAGTTAGTGGCAATGAACCAGGCGTTGTTACTGAGCTATACCATCGGCAGCCTGCTGGGACCGACCTTTACCGCGATGCTGATGCAGAATTACTCCGACAATTTGCTGTTTATTATGATCGCCAGCGTATCGTTTATTTATCTCTTAATGCTGCTGCGCAAAGTGGGAGAACACCCGACGCCTGTGGCGCATGCCTGATTAATAAAAAGCCAGTCGATGACTGGCTTTTTTGTCCCCATCACATATAAGACTTTTACGTATTGTTTGTTTATTGCACCAGGCGATAATTCAGGTGAGTTATATCACTAAAAGGCAACAATCATGTCTACTCGTCGTTTTACCACTACCGCTCTGGCAGTAGTGTTGTCTTTAACGTTTGCTGCAGCTCCGGTCATGGCTAACCCGGGTAACGGGAATGGCAGTGGTCACGGGAACAGTGGCGGACAAGGTAATGGCGGCAGTCACGGCAATTCCGGTAGTCATGGCAACGGAAATTCCGGTACCCACGGTAATAAACAAAATAACGGTCAGGAAAATCCAGGTAAATCGAATAAAAGCGTCAGTGACGATGTCGACGCCCGTGTGAGCTTCGATCATGCCCGTCACCTGGCACTCAATTACGGCTTAACAGGTTATGAGTCACTGCCTCCGGGTATTGCGAAAAACCTCGCACGCGGTAAACCGCTCCCTCCGGGCATTGCGAAGAAAACCGTGCCGGCTTCTATGCTGGGCCAACTTCCTTCCTATCCTGGTTATGAATGGCGTGTCGTCGGTGACGATCTGGTCTTAATTGCGCTGAGTACTGCGGTTGTGACCACCATTATTAATGGCGTCTTCAGATAATATAAAAAAGGCCCGGTTCTCACCGGGCCTTTTCTTAATACATTACCTTGTGGCCGTACTGTTCAAGAATACCTTTCACGCGTTCCATCGTCTCTTTCTTCGGCGGCTTAACGCCATCGAGTTTATATTCTTCGCCCATGGCGACCCACTTGTGTTTACCCAGTTCGTGGTAGGGCAGAAGCTCAATTTTCTCAACGTTGCCCATATCGCGGGTAAATTCTCCCAGCCGATGCGCGGAATCGTCATCATCTGACCAGCCAGGTACAACAACATAGCGGATCCAGGTTTTGATGCCTTTCCCGGAGATGTATTTGGCGAACTCCAGCGTACGGTGGTTGGAAACACCCACCAGATTCTGGTGGATCTCATCGTTCATCTGTTTGAGATCGAGCATCACGAGGTCGGTGACGTCGAGCAGTTCGTCAATGACCGGATCGTAGCGGCGGACAAAACCGTTTGTATCGAGACAGGTATGAATGCCTTCTTTGCGGCAGGCGCGGAACCAGTCGCGCACGAATTCGGCCTGCAGAATGGCTTCACCGCCGGAAGCGGTTACGCCGCCGCCGGATGCGTTCATAAAGTGACGATAAGTCACCACCTCTTTCATCAGTTCTTCGACGGTCACTTCTTTGCCGCCGTGCGTATCCCAGGTGTCACGGTTATGGCAGTACAGGCAGCGCATCAGGCAGCCCTGGAAAAAGGTGATAAAGCGGATACCCGGGCCATCGACAGTGCCACAGGATTCAAAGGAGTGAATGCGACCAATAATTGACATTGCGGTGATATCTCCAGCATCGGCCCGTCCGGGGCCTGTGTATGCACAGCTCAAAACCGGCTGTGTTTAAGTCTGTTTTGGCTGTTATCCATAGAGTATAGATAGCGGACGAAAGAGACTGTGATGGAGAGAGTGTTAAAAAGGCCCCACGTATGTGGAGCCTTTATTGTACGCCTTTTAACGCGTGATTTCAGTCAATTCCACTTACATGGACTGAGTGAAAGTACGGGTGATAACGTCCTGCTGCTGTTCTTTCGTCAGGGAGTTAAAACGTACTGCGTAGCCGGATACACGGATGGTCAGCTGAGGATATTTCTCAGGGTGTTCCATCGCATCAAGCAGCATTTCACGGTTCATTACGTTCACGTTCAGGTGCTGACCACCTTCAATGGACGCTTCGTGGTGGAAGTAACCATCCATCAGACCCGCGAGGTTAGTTTTACGTACTTCGTCGTCTTTACCCAGCGCATTTGGCACGATAGAGAAGGTGTAAGAGATACCATCTTTCGCGTAAGCAAACGGCAGTTTAGCAACGGAGGTCAGAGAGGCAACAGCACCTTTCTGGTCACGACCGTGCATTGGGTTAGCACCTGGGCCGAATGGCGCACCTGCGCGACGACCGTCTGGGGTGTTACCGGTTTTCTTACCATACACAACGTTAGACGTGATGGTCAGAACAGACTGAGTCGGGATAGCGTTACGGTAAGTGGTCAGTTTCTGAATTTTCTTCATGAAACGTTCAACCAGGTCAACCGCCATGTCATCAACGCGAGAGTCGTTGTTACCAAACTGCGGATATTCGCCTTCGATTTCGAAGTCAACAGCCAGACCGTCTTCGTCACGAATTGGTTTAACTTTCGCATATTTGATTGCAGACAGGGAGTCAGCCGCAACGGACAGACCTGCGATACCACACGCCATGGTGCGGATAACGTCACGGTCATGCAGCGCCATCAGAGAGGCTTCGTAGCTGTACTTGTCGTGCATGTAGTGGATAACGTTCAGGGCAGTGACGTACTGTTTAGCCAGCCAGTCCATGAAGTGATCCATACGCTCCATGACTTCATCGAAGTTCAGAACGTCGCCTTTGATTGGTTCAGACTTAGGACCAACCTGCATTTTCAGTTTTTCATCAACGCCGCCGTTGATTGCGTACAGCATGGTTTTCGCCAGGTTTGCACGCGCACCGAAGAACTGCATTTGTTTACCAACAACCATTGGGCTTACGCAGCATGCGATAGCATAGTCATCGTTGTTGAAGTCCGGACGCATCAGGTCATCGTTCTCGTACTGCAGAGAAGAGGTGTCGATGGACACTTTAGCGGCGAATTTCTTGAAGTTCAGAGGCAGTTTTTCAGACCACAGAACGGTGATGTTCGGCTCCGGAGAAGGACCCATGGTGTACAGGGTGTTCAGGAAGCGGAAGCTGTTTTTGGTAACCAGAGTACGGCCATCAACACCCATACCACCGATAGATTCCGTTGCCCAGATTGGGTCACCAGAGAACAGCTCATCGTATTCAGGGGTACGCAGGAAGCGAACCATACGCAGTTTCATGACCAGGTGGTCAATCATTTCCTGAGCGTCTTGCTCGGTGATTTTACCCGCTTTCATATCACGTTCGATGTAAGCATCCAGGAAGGTGGATACACGACCGAAGGACATTGCTGCACCGTTCTGAGACTTAACAGCGGCCAGGTAGCCGAAGTAGGTCCACTGGATAGCTTCCTGAGCGTTGGTTGCAGGACCAGAGATATCGCAGCCATATTTAGCCGCCATTTCTTTGAT
The DNA here is from genome assembly GCF_030209635.1 of Enterobacter sp. MEB024. NCBI lineage: Bacteria > Pseudomonadati > Pseudomonadota > Gammaproteobacteria > Enterobacterales > Enterobacteriaceae > Enterobacter > Enterobacter sp. MEB024. Next base: position 234,677 of record NZ_JARVRQ010000015.1, read on the forward strand.
CTGACCCAGCGCGCGATGCTGTTCAGCGATTTCTTCACGCAGACGAATAGTCGCTTCCAGGTTTACACCGTTTTCCAGATCAGACTGCAGGGAAACAAACTGCGCGTATTTGTCTTTCATCAGGAAGTCGATACCGTACAGCGCAACGCGACGGTAGTCACCGATGATACGGCCACGGCCATAGGCATCTGGCAGACCAGTCAGAACGCCAGATTTACGGCAGTTCAGAATGTCTTTGGTGTAAACATCGAATACACCCTGGTTGTGGGTTTTGCGGTATTCGGTGAAGATTTTTTTCAGCATTGGGTCCAGCTCGCGGTTATACGCTTTGCAGGAACCTTCAACCATTTTGATACCACCGAACGGGATGATCGCACGTTTCAGTGGTGCTTCAGTTTGCAGACCAACGATTTTCTCAAGGGCTTTGTTAATGTAGCCAGCATCGTGAGAAGTGATGGTAGAAGCAACGGAGGTGTCAAAATCAACTGGCGCGTGAGTGCGGTTTTCCAGTTTTACGCCTTCCATTACGCTGTCCCACAGCTTGGTGGTCGCGTCAGTTGCACCAGCCAGGAAGGATTCGTCACCTTCATACGGGGTATAGTTTTTCTGAATGAAGTCACGTACGTTTACTTCATTCTGCCAGTCACCTTTCGCAAAACCTTCCCAGGCTGTGGCTAACTTTTCATTAAGCTCGGACATGTAACACCTACCTTCTTAAGTGGATTTTTTATTTACTGCCTGAGATAACCATCAATGATGGTCGTCGCCACGCAGGTAAATGACCCAGTATGTCAACCCAACTAACAGACCCCCACCGATAATGTTCCCGATAGTGACAGGGATCAGGTTATCAGTAATGAAATTCATAATAGTCAGGTGAGAGAAACTTTCCGGGGTTGAACCAACAGCAGTCCAGAACTCCGGGCTTGCAAAGTTGCGGATTACAATTCCCATTGGGATCATAAACATGTTCGCAATACTGTGCTCGAAGCCGCTGGCAACAAACATCGCAACCGGCAGAACCATAATCATGGCTTTATCCATCAGGCTACGACCCGAGTAGCTCATCCAGACAGCCAGGCAGACCATCAGGTTAGCGAGGATGCCGAGAGCAACGGCTTCGATAAATGTGTGGTGCATTTTGTGGTCTGCGGTCTGCAGGACGTTGAGTCCCCAGCCACCGTTGGCGGTCATATACTCGCCAGAGAGCCACATCAACAGAACAAAGAGCAGACAGCCAATCAGGTTGCCAACATAGACATTAAGCCAGTTGCGCGCCAGTTGACCCCAGGTAATTCTTCCGCTGGCTTTTGCCACGACAATCAACACTGTAGAAGTGAAGAGGTCGGCGCCGCAGATGACGCAAAGAATCAGTCCCAGTGAGAAGCAAATACCGCCAATCAGTTTCGCCATGCCGAAAGGCATCGCGGCAGTACCGGTGGTGGCAGTGATGTAGAAGACAAACGCGATAGAGATGAACACACCAGCCGTGATCGCCAGATAGAACGTCTTCATCGGGTGTTTCGTTGCTTTATAGACACCCGCTTCTTCGGCAACTTTGGCCATAGCAGCTGGGAGTAAAAGATCAAAAGGGTTGTCAGCTTTCACACTAACTCTCTCTTTATTAAGTCGGCGACGAGATACTAACAAAGCATTATAGAAGAGAAATTGATATAGATCATATCTCGCCTGGCTTATAGGCCCGCAATGTGTATGGATTTACAGCAAAAGCGGAGTAAGTATTTGATTATCCGTATAAAAATAAATTTTAAAAGTTATGAAAAGAGTTGAATTATTTCTTTCGGCCACCTCTGCAACAGTTAATTAATATGGAGTAATTACCATAAAAAGTAACAGTAAAGCCCAGGTAAATATTATTATATTTACCCATATTTAACTTTATTATTACAATCAACAGTCATTGCCGAAAAAAATAAAAAACGGGGCAATGAAATTGCCCCGTAATATAGCCCAGACGATTGAATACGCCTACAGCTGATAATGTTATATGCGCTTATTTTGACCAGTAAGCGGATTTCGCCTTCTGCAATTTTTCATACGCTTTCAGCAGAGACTGATGTGCCGGGAAGGCTTTCAGATCGCTATCCACAGCCTGAAGACCGTAGAACGGCGCTTCACCGCTCAGTGCTGCGCTGGCGGCTTCAACGGCGTCAGCACCGTACATGCGAACAAACGCATTCAGGTATTGCAGCGGCTGACGATCGTCTTCCTGCGCGAGAAGCAGCAGGGTTTGCAGGCAGCGATAGTAGTTAGTGCGCTCGGCAGAGAAGACAGACTGGTTAAACTCCATAGTCCACTCGGTCCAGGCCAGAGCCTGATCCAGATCGCCGCCAGCCAGTGCCAGCATTGCTTTCAGCTCACCAATACGCAGGGTATACCAGCCGTTATCTTTACCGGTCGCCAGACCCAGCAGCTCGCGTACGCGGGTGAAGTCATCATGGCCTTCTTCGTCCAGTTGCGCGATCAGGTTCAGGTAATCTTCTTTTTCCCATTCGCTGCCCGGCAAGGCCAGCAGGGTTTCACGCAGGTGCGCGCCCATGCTGTTGTTCGCCAGCCACAGATCTTCTGCCGGATAGATGTCGGACATGCCCGGCACCAGAATGCGGCAGGCGTACACGCCAAGGTGTTCGTAGTCAGCGATGTAGACTTCTTTATCTTCCGCCTTAAAGATAGCCATCAGCGTGGCGAACTCTTCTTCGGTGGTACCTGCAAAGCTCCAGTCGACGAACGGATAGTCCGCGTCCTGCTTAAACAGATCCCAGGAGATCAAACCGCTGGAGTCGATGAAGTGGGTTTCAAGGTTGGTGTGCTCGGCCACTTCTTCGTCGTCAAAGGTCGGTGGCGTAAACACGTCCAGATCTTTCAGGCCACGGCCCTGCAGTAACTCGGTGACGGTACGCTCCAGCGCCACGCCAAAGTCAGGGTGCGCGCCGAAAGAGGCGAAGCAGGTTCCGTTTTCAGGGTTAAACAGCACCACACAGATAACCGGGTATTTACCGCCCAGCGAGCCGTCATAGGCAAAGATTGGGAAACCTTCCGCTTCCAGCCTGGCAATGGATTCCACCACGCCCGGGTAGCGCGCCAGCACGTCAGCCGGAATTTCAGGCAGGCTGATGGATTCGGCAATGATGCGGTTTTTAATGTGGCGTTCGAAGACTTCAGACAGCCCCTGTACGCGCGCTTCATTACGGGTATTACCGGCAGACATACCGTTGGACACATACAGGTTGCCAACGATGTTCATCGGGATATAGACGGTCTGCTCATCAGACTGACGCGTGAACGGCAGGGCGCAGATACCACGATCCTCATTGCCGGACTGCAGATCGATCAGCATGCTGGCGGTCAGTTCGTTTTCCGGATCGTAGAACGCACGCAGACGCGCGTCGAGAATGCCTTCCGGCAGCGCGTCGTCTTCAGGCAGCGGGAACCATTTTTCGTTCGGATAGTGCACAAACGGGCCGTTGGCGATGGTTTCACCCAGCCAGAAATCGGCGAAGAAATAGTTGGTCGACAGACGTTCAAAATACTCACCCAGCGCAGAGGCTAGTGCCGCTTTTTTTGTCGCACCTTTACCATTGGTAAAGCACAGGGCACACTCTTTATCGCGAATATGCACGGACCAGACATGAGGCACCGGGTTGAGCCAGGAGGCTTCTTCGATATTAAAGCCCAGGTCGGTCAGTTTCTGCTGGAAGCGAGCGATGGAATCTTCCAGAGCGGCGTCTTTGCCGGGGATAAACGTTTGAGTCATGGCGTTCACTTTTATCGTACGTAAAGCGCGCAATGATACGGGTTTTGCGTGACAGGTGCTATCTTCGGCGAAAATAAAAGACTCGACTATGCTTACAGACAGTAACTTACTGTTAAGGCATAGAAAAATGAAAGCATTTGATCTCCAGCGGATGGCGTTTGATAAAGTTCCTCCCGAATTTTTGGGCGAAGTGGCCCTGCGCAGCCTGTATACCTTTGTATTGGTCTTCCTGTTTCTCAAAATCACCGGGCGGCGTGGTGTCCGGCAGATGTCCCTCTTTGAGGTGCTGATTATTCTGACGCTGGGTTCAGCGGCGGGGGATGTCGCCTTTTACGACGATGTGCCGATGGTGCCGGTCTTTATCGTTTTTGTCTCACTGGCGCTACTTTACCGGCTTGTCATGTGGCTGATGTCGAAAAGTGAAAAGCTGGAAGATCTTCTCGAAGGGAAGCCGGTGGTTATCGTCGAGAACGGGCGGCTGGCCTGGGAAAATGTACAGAGTGCCAACATGACCGAGTTCGAGTTTTTTATGGAACTGCGTCTGAACAGCGTTGAACAACTCGGGCAGGTGCGGCTGGCAATCATGGAAACGAACGGGCAAATCAGCGTCTATTACTATGCTGACGACGAGGTGAAGCCGGGGCTCTGTATTCTGCCGGATATGCTTATTGAGCGTTTCACGACCGTGCCTGAGTCAGGCGAATATGCCTGTATAAGATGTAGCCATGTTGTGGCGATGCAACCGGGCGATCATCAATTATGTCCCCGCTGTACAAATCCGGAATGGACGAAGGTTAGCCGGGCCAAACGCCTTACCTGACAGCCATATTGTCGGTTTTGCCGCAGTGAGATGGCAGATTGTATTGTGTGACGCGGGACACATTTCACCGGTCATAAGTTTTAGACATTGCGGCGCGTGTCACTGAATGATAAAACCGATATCCACAGTTATAACTTATTGCTTTTAGCGTGGTGAGGGGAAATGGCTCAAGTCTTTAATTTCAGTTCAGGTCCGGCGATGTTGCCGGCAGACGTGCTTAAACAGGCTCAACAGGAACTTTGTGACTGGAACGGTCTGGGTACGTCGGTGATGGAAATCAGCCACCGTGGTAAAGAGTTTATTCAGGTGGCGGAAGAGGCAGAAAAGGATTTTCGCGATCTGCTGAACATTCCCTCAAACTACAAAGTTTTGTTCTGCCACGGCGGTGGCCGCGGTCAGTTTGCTGGCGTCCCGCTGAATATCCTCGGCGACAAAACCACGGCAGACTACGTTGATGCGGGTTACTGGGCGGCAAGTGCGGTTAAAGAAGCCAAAAAGTACTGCTCGCCAAATGTTATCGACGCCAAAATTACCGTTGATGGCCTGCGTGCCGTGAAGCCGATGAGCGAATGGCAGCTCTCTGATAACGCTGCGTACCTGCACTATTGCCCAAATGAAACCATCGACGGGATTGCCATCGACGAGACCCCGAACTTCGGTAAAGACGTGGTGGTTGCAGCCGATTTCTCCTCTACCATTTTGTCCGCGCCAATTGACGTCAGCCGCTACGGTGTTATCTATGCGGGTGCGCAGAAAAATATCGGCCCGGCGGGTTTGACTATTGTCATCGTGCGCGAAGATTTGCTGGGTAAAGCCCATCAGTCTTGCCCGTCTATTCTGGATTATACGGTCCTCAACGATAACGACTCCATGTTCAACACCCCCCCTACGTTTGCCTGGTACCTCTCTGGCCTGGTCTTTAAATGGCTCAAGCAAAACGGCGGCGTGGCGCAGATGGACAAAATCAATCAGCAGAAAGCCGACCTGCTGTATGGCGTGATCGATAAGAGCGATTTCTACCGTAACGATGTCGCGAAAGCTAACCGTTCTCGTATGAATGTGCCGTTCCAGCTGGCGGACAGCAACCTGGATAAAGTCTTCCTTGAAGCGTCCTTCGCTGCAGGCCTGCATGCGCTGAAAGGCCACCGTGTTGTAGGCGGTATGCGAGCCTCTATCTATAACGCGATGCCGCTGGAAGGGGTTAAAACCCTGACCGATTTCATGATCGACTTCGAACGTCGCCACGGTTAATTACGCTGTTTTTCACCCCCGTAGCCCTGCTGCGGGGTTTTTATTATGTTGAGTTGAGAGTTAAGTTTCATGGAATCCCTGACGTTACAACCTATCGCGCGGGTAGATGGCACCATTAATCTGCCTGGTTCAAAAAGTGTCTCGAACCGCGCTCTGCTGCTGGCAGCTCTGGCAAACGGCACCACCGTCCTCACAAACCTGCTGGACAGCGATGACGTGCGCCATATGCTCAATGCGCTGAAAGCGTTGGGAGTTCATTACACGCTGTCTGACGACCGCACCCGCTGTGAAGTGACCGGCAACGGCGGCGCGTTACGCTCGGCTGAAGAGCGTGAACTGTTTCTGGGTAATGCGGGGACGGCGATGCGCCCGCTGGCGGCGGCCCTGTGCCTGGGCAGCAACAATATTGTGCTGACCGGTGAGCCACGCATGAAAGAGCGTCCCATAGGCCATCTGGTAGATGCCCTTCGTCAGGGCGGCGCGCAGATTGAGTATCTGGAGCAGGAAAATTACCCGCCTCTGCGTCTGCGCGGTGGTTTCAATGGCGGTAACGTCGACGTGGATGGCAGCGTCTCCAGCCAGTTCCTGACGGCTCTGCTGATGACTGCGCCGCTGGCACCACAGGATACGGTCATCACCATCAAAGGCGACCTGGTCTCTAAACCGTACATTGATATTACGCTGCACCTGATGAAAACCTTCGGGGTTGAGGTGGAGAACCGCGCTTATCAGCAATTCGTGGTTCGCGGTGCGCAGCAGTACCAGTCTCCGGGTCATTACCTTGTGGAAGGTGATGCTTCGTCTGCCTCCTATTTCCTGGCGGCAGGGGCGATTAAGGGCGGTACGGTGAAAGTGACCGGCATTGGCCGTAACAGCGTTCAGGGCGATATCCGTTTTGCTGACGTGCTGGAAAAAATGGGCGCCACGATTACCTGGGGCGATGATTTCATCTCCTGCACCCATGGCGAGCTGAACGCTATCGATATGGACATGAACCATATCCCGGATGCGGCGATGACCATTGCCACGGCGGCGCTCTTCGCAAAAGGCACCACGACGCTGCGTAACATTTACAACTGGCGCGTAAAAGAGACCGACCGTCTGTTCGCGATGGCGACCGAACTGCGTAAAGTGGGCGCCGAAGTGGAGGAGGGCGAAGACTACATCCGCGTCACGCCTCCGGCAAAACTGCAATTTGCGGAAATCGGCACCTATAACGATCACCGCATGGCAATGTGCTTCTCGCTGGTGGCGCTCTCCGATACGCCTGTGACCATTCTCGACCCGAAATGTACGGCGAAAACCTTCCCGGACTACTTCGAGCAATTGGCGCGTATCAGTACCCCTGCCTGATTTGCCTTCGCGCCAGCCTCTGTGCTGGCGCGCTCACACCGTTCCCACTCATTGACGTGATGATCTACACTTCTGAAGATGTGCGCCTGCCGCCTGCAAGCAACGCGAACGATGTAGAAGTATCATTGCGCAATAATTCTTCATCTAAATACCTGTAATTCGCGTTTTTGCACACAACGTTAACGATTGTGGGCATTGGCGCGTATAATGCGCGGCGTTTACGTTAACGGTATGCCTGTTTAAGGAGATAAAGATGACGGCAATTGCCCCGGTCATAACCATTGATGGCCCAAGCGGTGCAGGAAAGGGCACCTTGTGCAAGGCAATGGCGGAAGCATTGCAATGGCATCTGCTGGACTCTGGTGCTATTTACCGCGTGTTAGCGCTTGCGGCGCTGCATCACCATGTTGATGTGGCCTCCGAAGACGCGCTGGTTCCGCTGGCTACCCATCTTGATGTTCGCTTTATCTCAACCAACGGAAATCTGGAAGTGATTCTCGAAGGTGAAGATGTCAGCGGTGAAATTCGGACTCAGGACGTGGCGAATGCCGCTTCACAGGTTGCCGCTTTCCCGCGCGTGCGTGAAGCACTGCTGCGCCGTCAACGCGCCTTCCGTGAACTGCCTGGTCTGATCGCTGACGGGCGTGACATGGGAACCGTTGTCTTCCCTGATGCGCCAGTGAAAATTTTCCTCGACGCCTCCTCGGAAGAACGGGCTCAACGCCGCATGCTTCAGTTGCAGGAAAAGGGGTTTAGTGTTAACTTTGATCGCCTTTTGTCCGAGATAAAAGAGCGCGATGACCGCGATCGTAACCGCGCCGTCGCCCCACTTGTTCCTGCAGAAGATGCATTAGTTCTGGATTCAACCAGTTTAACTATTGAGCAAGTGATTGAAAAAGCGCTACAATATGCGCGCCAAAAACTGGCACTCGCGTAATTGCGACCGATTTAGCAGTACCCCCGCTGCAATGGATTGACGGCGGGTATGTGAAACAACCCCATCCGGCACGGAGCCAGGTGGACGTTATATTAACCTGAAGATTAAACATGACTGAATCTTTTGCTCAACTATTTGAAGAATCCTTAAAAACAATCGAAACCCGTCCGGGTTCCATCGTTCGTGGTGTTGTTGTTGCTATCGACAAAGACGTAGTACTGGTTGACGCCGGTCTGAAATCTGAGTCCGCCATTCCGGCAGAGCAGTTCAAAAACGCCCAGGGCGAGCTGGAAATCCAGGTTGGTGACGAAGTTGACGTTGCTCTGGATGCAGTAGAAGACGGCTTCGGCGAAACCCTGCTTTCCCGTGAAAAAGCTAAACGTCACGAAGCTTGGATCACGCTGGAAAAAGCTTACGAAGAAGCTGAAACTGTGGTCGGTGTTATCAACGGCAAAGTTAAAGGTGGCTTCACTGTTGAGCTGAATGGTATTCGTGCGTTCCTGCCAGGTTCTCTGGTAGACGTTCGTCCAGTCCGTGACACCCTGCACCTCGAAGGCAAAGAGCTTGAGTTCAAAGTAATCAAGCTGGACCAGAAGCGTAACAACGTTGTTGTATCCCGTCGTGCCGTTATCGAATCCGAAAACAGCGCAGAACGCGATCAGCTGCTGGAAAACCTGCAGGAAGGCATGGAAGTCAAAGGTATCGTTAAGAACCTCACTGACTACGGCGCATTCGTTGACCTGGGCGGCGTTGATGGCCTGCTGCACATCACCGACATGGCGTGGAAACGCGTTAAGCACCCAAGCGAAATCGTGAACGTGGGCGACGAAATCACTGTTAAAGTGCTGAAGTTCGACCGCGAGCGTACTCGTGTATCCCTCGGCCTGAAACAGCTGGGCGAAGATCCATGGGTAGCTATCGCTAAGCGTTACCCAGAAGGTACTAAACTGACTGGTCGCGTTACCAACCTGACTGACTACGGCTGCTTCGTTGAAATCGAAGAAGGCGTTGAAGGCCTGGTGCACGTTTCCGAAATGGACTGGACCAACAAAAACATCCACCCATCCAAAGTTGTTAACGTTGGTGATGTAGTGGAAGTTATGGTTCTGGATATCGACGAAGAACGTCGTCGTATCTCCCTGGGCCTGAAACAGTGCAAAAACAACCCATGGCAGCAGTTCGCGGAAACCCACAACAAGGGTGACCGTGTTGAAGGTAAAATCAAGTCTATCACTGACTTCGGTATCTTCATCGGCCTGGACGGCGGCATCGATGGCCTGGTTCACCTGTCTGACATCTCCTGGAACGTTGCAGGCGAAGAAGCAGTTCGTGAATACAAAAAAGGCGACGAAATCGCTGCAGTTGTTCTGCAGGTTGACGCAGAGCGTGAACGTATCTCCCTGGGCGTTAAACAGCTCGCAGAAGATCCGTTCAACAACTGGGTTGCACTGAACAAGAAAGGCGCAATCGTAAACGGTAAAGTCACTGCAGTTGACGCTAAAGGCGCAACCGTAGAACTGGCTGACGGCGTTGAAGGTTACCTGCGCGCTTCTGAAGCTTCACGTGACCGCGTTGAAGATGCGACTCTGGTTCTGAACGTTGGTGACGACGTTGAAGCTAAGTTCACCGGTGTTGACCGTAAGAACCGTGCAATCAGCCTGTCTGTTCGTGCTAAAGACGAAGCTGATGAGAAAGATGCAATCGCCACTGTTAACAAACAGGAAGATGCAAACTTCTCTAACAACGCAATGGCTGAAGCTTTCAAAGCAGCTAAAGGCGAGTAATATCAGGTTGTCCGCATCATTTTGAGCTGTAACGCATTTACAGCGAGAAGGATGAGGAGCAAACTTGACAGATTAGAGGATTCGTCCTGTAATCAATAACAAAGGGCGGCTACGGCCGCCCTTGTTTAATGAGCTGTTCAGCTAATTGGTTTGAAAGGAACCGGAGGAATCATGACCAAGTCAGAATTGATTGAAAGACTTGCCAGTCAGCAACCGCATATCCCTGCGAAAGCAGTGGAGGATGCCGTAAAAGAGATGCTGGAGCATATGGCCTCCACTCTTGCCCAGGGCGAGCGCATTGAAATCCGCGGTTTCGGTAGTTTTTCTCTGCACTATCGTGCTCCACGTACCGGGCGTAACCCGAAAACTGGCGATAAAGTCGAACTGGAAGGTAAGTACGTTCCACACTTTAAGCCGGGTAAAGAACTGCGCGATCGCGCCAACATTTACGGCAACTGAGTTTAGCCATCAGCGCTAAACTGGGTTCGAAAGAAAGCACCTGCGGGTGCTTTTTTTGTGCCTGTCGCTTTTATTCTGAAGATGCCGCGCAATTTTCCTTTTGTTTTCTGCAAACGGATAAAAAAGTTTCAGCGCCCGCTGTAAACCGCGTTTCTTCTGGCTGACGACTCACCCTGCCTGCTTCCATACTGTCACCCTCAAACAGGGAGGTAGTAATGGGCATTCCCGCGATAAGTCTTTGCGCCATTCTGGCGATCATGCCGTTACTCTGGTTACCTGTCCTGCCTGAACGTCATACCGTGTGGGTAATGATAGCCGGTGGGATAGCGCTGGCCGCCCAGCGACACAACGTCCTGAAGTATATGGGGATCATGGTGTTATTTTGTGCCTGGGGTCTTCTTGCTGCGCAGGAAAGCGTCTGGCCGATGCAACATTTAACGACGGGAGCAGTGCAGGCAGAGATAGAAATCACGGCCACCGATGGTGCAACAATGCATAAGGGCAACATTCTGCGTGTCGATGGTCAACGCTGGTGGGCATCCACGGGCGTGACGCTGTATGGCAATTACCTGCCGCAAAAGGTGTGTGCCGGTCAGCGCTGGGCCATGACGCTCAGGCTCCGGCCTGTGCATGGCGAGCTAAACGACGGGGGATATGATCCCCAGCGAAGCGCCTTTGCCCGACACCAGACGCTCAGCGGACGTTTCACGCAGGCGAAAATCGTCGATGAAAACTGCAGCTTGCGTGCTCAGTACCTGATGTCACTGCAACACCGACTTTCTGCTTTTCACTGGGGCGCGGTTATGCTTGGGCTGGGGATGGGAGAACGTCTGGAGGTGCCCCGGGAAATTAAAGATCTGATGCGCGACACCGGCACGTTGCACCTGATGGCAATTTCGGGTCTGCATATTGCGCTGGCCGCATCCATCGTCTGGTTACTTGTGCGTGGGCTTCAGTTTTTGATGCCGGGCCACTGGATCCACTGGCAGATTCCTCTCCTGGCCGGGTTGCTCTTTGCCGCTTTCTACGCCTGGCTTACCGGGCTGCAACCGCCCGCATTGCGAACGGTTATCGCACTTGCCGTGCTGGCGGCATTGCGCATTGGCGCCCGTCAGTGGTCTCCCTGGCAGGTGTGGTGTTGCTGTATCGCGGCAATCCTGATAAGCGATCCCTTAGCCGTGCTTTCTCAAAGTCTGGCCCTTTCAGCTTTTGCCGCCGCCGCGCTGATTTTCTGGTTTCAGTGGCTGCCTCTTCCTCGCGGGCACCAGGCTCGCTGGTTACAGCCTTTGCTGAATCTGCTCTATCTGCAAACCGGCATGTTGCTTCTGCTTGTGCCATTACAGGTGCTGATTTTTCATGGGTTTAGCCTCTCTTCCCTGGTGGCTAATCTCTTTGCCGTCCCCCTGGTCACTTTTGTCTGCGTACCGCTGATCCTGGCCGGCATGTTGCTTCATCTGTTGCCGCTGACGGCGCTGGAAAGTGCCCTCTGGTTTGCAGCTGATAAATCCCTGGGGGGGTTGTTCTGGATGCTGATGCGCCTGCCGGATGGCTGGCAGAATGTTGATGAACGGTGGCAATACCTGACGTTATTGCCCTGGCTTGCCATTATCGGCTGGCGCTTTCATGCATGGAAATCCGTTCCTGCAGTTTGTCTGGCAGGGAGTGTCTTACTGGCATTTCCACTCTGGCGAACGGTGCGGAGTGAGGGCTGGACACTGCATATGCTGGATGTGGGGCAGGGGCTGGCAATGGTCATTGAACGCCATGGTAAAGCCCTTCTTTATGATACCGGGCTCGCCTGGCCGGGTGGTGATAGCGCCCGGCAGTTAATCATTCCGTGGCTACGCTGGCACCATTTGCAACCAGAAGGCGTCATTCTCAGTCATGAGCATCTCGACCATGCGGGCGGCCTGGCGACGCTGCAAAAAACATGGCCCACGTTATGGATAAGAAGCCCGTTAGATCGGGCGGAGCATCGGCCTTGTTTTCGCGGGCAGAGATGGATATGGGAGGGGTTAACCTTCACCGTCCACTGGCCACCTGAGGGCTATTCCGAAAGGGGGAACAATCGCTCCTGTGTGGTAAAAATCGACGATGGTGAGCAGAGTGCGTTGCTTACGGGGGATATTGAAGCGCAAGCGGAACAGACTATGCTTAGCCATTACTGGCGTCATCTGACGTCCACTGTGATACAGGTACCCCATCATGGCAGCAATACGTCTTCATCATTGCCACTGGTGCAACGGGTAGAGGGGAGGATCGCGCTCGATTCTGCGGCCCGCTATAACGCATGGCATTTTCCGTCGGCAAAAGTTATCAGACGTTATCGAAAAGAGGGCTATATCTGGCACGATACCCCCCATTCTGGACAAATATCGGTGACATTCTCGCAACATCGATGGCAAATACAGCGCGTACGTGATGAATATTTACCGCGTTGGTATCATCAGTGGTTTGGCGCGCCCGGAGATAACGGGTAGAATATGCGGCTATTTCAACAGATGCTGGTTTTTTGAATGCATAACGACAAAGATCTCTCCACGTGGCAAACCTTCCGCCGACTCTGGCCGATGATTGCACCTTTTAAAGCAGGCTTGATCGTGGCGGGTGTAGCGTTAGTCCTCAACGCAGCCAGCGATACGTTTATGTTATCGCTTCTCAAACCGTTACTGGATGACGGTTTTGGTAAAACAGATCGCTCAGTGCTGATATGGATGCCACTGGTGGTTATTGGACTGATGATCTTACGCGGTATCACCAGCTACATTTCGAGCTACTGTATCTCCTGGGTTTCCGGGAAAGTCGTTATGACCATGCGCCGTCGGCTGTTTGGCCACATGATGGGCATGCCAGTAGCGTTCTTTGATAAGCAGTCTACCGGTACCTTGCTGTCACGTATTACCTACGACTCCGAGCAGGTGGCATCATCGTCGTCCAACGCGCTGATTACCGTGGTGCGTGAAGGTGCATCGATTATCGGTCTGTTCATCATGATGTTTTATTACAGCTGGCAGCTGTCACTGATCCTTATCGTGCTGGCACCGGTTGTCTCTATTGCTATTCGCGTCGTTTCAAAGCGTTTTCGCAACATCAGTAAGAATATGCAGAACACGATGGGCCAAGTTACGACCAGCGCTGAGCAGATGCTGAAAGGGCATAAAGAGGTGTTGATTTTCGGCGGGCAGGAAGTCGAAACCAAACGCTTTGATAAAGTCAGCAACAAAATGCGTCTGCAGGGGATGAAAATGGTTTCGGCCTCTTCAATTTCTGACCCTATCATCCAGCTGATCGCTTCTCTGGCGCTGGCCTTTGTTCTGTATGCGGCCAGCTTCCCGAGCGTGATGGAGACGCTGACGGCAGGTACCATCACCGTGGTCTTCTCATCGATGATTGCCCTGATGCGTCCGCTGAAATCACTGACGAACGTCAACGCTCAGTTCCAGCGCGGGATGGCTGCCTGCCAGACCCTGTTCAGCATTCTGGATACCGAACAGGAGAAAGATGAAGGTAAACGCGAGATTGAACGCGCCCACGGCGATGTTGAATTCCGCAATGTGACTTTCACCTATCCTGGCCGCGAAACGCCGGCTTTGCGTAATATCAACCTGTCCATTCCCGCGGGTAAAACCGTTGCGCTGGTAGGCCGCTCCGGCTCAGGTAAATCCACCATCGCCAGCCTGATCACCCGTTTCTATGATATCGACGAGGGTGAAATCCTGCTGGATGGCCATGACCTGCGGGAGTATACCCTGCAGTCGCTGCGTAACCAGGTGGCGCTGGTCTCCCAGAATGTGCATCTCTTCAACGATACGGTGGCAAATAATATTGCCTATGCGCGTACAGAAGAGTACAGCCGTGCAGAGATTGAAAAGGCCGCTCGTATGGCCTATGCGATGGACTTTATCAACAAGATGGATAACGGTCTGGATACCATTATCGGTGAGAACGGTGTACTGCTCTCCGGTGGCCAGCGCCAGCGTATCGCCATTGCTCGTGCGCTGTTGCGTGATAGCCCGATTCTGATTCTGGATGAAGCAACCTCTGCGCTGGATACGGAATCTGAACGTGCCATTCAGTCGGCGCTGGATGAGCTGCAAAAGAACCGTACGTCGTTGGTAATTGCGCACCGTCTGTCGACTATCGAGCAGGCTGACGAAATCGTTGTTGTTGAAGATGGCGTGATTGTCGAACGCGGAAGCCACTCTGATTTGCTGGCGCACCGCGGCGTTTACGCCCAACTGCATAAGATGCAATTCGGCGAATGATTGCACGCATCTGGTCCGGTGAATCACCGCTGTGGCTGCTGCTTCTGCCGCTTTCCTGGCTTTATGGCCTGGTGAGCGGCCTCATTCGTCTGCTTTACCGCCTGGGGTTAAAGCGAGCATGGCGCGCGCCGGTGCCGGTTGTCGTGGTGGGTAACCTGACGGCTGGCGGCAACGGTAAAACACCGGTGGTGATCTGGCTGGTGGAGCAACTGCAAAAACGCGGTATACGCCCAGGCGTGGTATCGCGTGGGTATGGCGGAAAAGCGGCGCAGTATCCCCTGTTGTTGACCGCGGAAACTACGACCGCTGAAGCGGGTGATGAGCCAGTATTGATTTACCAGCGTACAGGCGCACCTGTTGCGGTTTCCCCGGTACGCAGTGATGCCATTCAGGCACTTCTTGCCGAATACACGGTAGACATTATTATTACTGACGATGGTCTGCAGCATTACGCGCTGGCGCGTGATAAAGAGATTGTGGTCATTGACGGGGTTCGCCGGTTCGGTAACGGCTGGTGGCTACCCGCAGGACCAATGCGCGAACGCGCTTCGCGTCTCAGGTCCGTTGATGCGGTGATTGTTAACGGTGGAGAGGCTAAACCGGGTGAGATCCCTATGCATCTCAGGCCGGGAATGGCGGTGAATCTATTGACCGGAGAGCGCCGTGCTGTCTCGTTGTTACCCGCGCTGGTAGCCATGGCGGGTATCGGTCATCCTCCGCGTTTCTTCGCGACGCTGGAACAGTGTGGTGCCCGGCTTGAAAAACGCGTTCCGCTGGCCGATCATCAGGCGCTGGTGCCAGATCAGGTCGCGGCCCTGACAGCTCCGGGGCAGACGCTAATCATGACTGAAAAAGATGCGGTGAAATGCCGCGCCTTTGCGAAGGATAACTGGTGGTATCTGCCGGTTGACGCTGAACTCAGCGGTGAGCAACCGGAACAATTGCTCAAGGAACTGATTGCGTTAGTGCAGTAATGGCTTACGCGGTTCTGGTGGCGCTTTGACTGACAGGAAAACGCATGTCTTTACCGCAACTCTCGCTTTCAGCCGCACGTCATTTGCACCTTGCCGCACAGGGGCTGCTCAAAAAGCCCCGCCGCCGCGCGCAGCCCGCCGATATTCTCTCTACCGTTCAGCGCATGTCGCTCCTTCAAATTGACACCATTAATATCGTGGCCCGTAGCCCTTACCTTGTGCTGTTTAGTCGACTGGGGAATTATCCGCCTCAGTGGCTGGATGACGCCCTCAGTAAGGGGGACTTAATGGAGTACTGGGCGCACGAGGCCTGTTTCCTGCCGCGCAGCGATTTTGCCCTGGTTCGCCATCGCATGCTGGCCCCCGAAAAGATGGGCTGGAAATACCGCCAGGAATGGATGCAGGAGCACGCGACTGAAATAGCACAGCTTATCGAGCATATTCAGCAAAACGGCCCTGTACGTTCCGCCGATTTTGAACATCCGAGAAAAGGGACTAGCGGCTGGTGGGAGTGGAAGCCGCACAAACGCCACCTTGAAGGACTGTTTACGTCCGGCAAAGTCATGGTGATTGAACGGCGTAATTTTCAGCGCGTGTATGACCTGACGCACCGCGTGATGCCCCACTGGGACGATGAGCGTGACTTACTTACCCAGGAGGCAGCGGAAGCCATCATGCTGGAGAACAGCGCCCGCAGTCTGGGCATTTTCCGGCCGCAGTGGCTGGCGGATTACTATCGCCTTCGCCAGCCGGCCCTGAAACCGCTGCTGGAAATGTGGCAGCGTGAACATCGTGTTATCCCCGTCACGGTAGAAACCCTCGGGGACATGTGGCTGCATTCGGATCTCCTCCCGCTTTTACCCCAGGCTCTGGACAGTAAGCTTCAGGCAACCCACAGCGCGGTGTTATCGCCTTTCGATCCGGTCGTGTGGGACAGAAAACGGGCCGAACAGCTGTTTAATTTCAGCTATCGGCTTGAGTGTTACACCCCCGCGCCAAAGCGTCAGTACGGCTACTTTGTGTTGCCTCTGCTGCACAAAGGGCAACTGGTCGGTCGAATGGACGCCAAAATGCACCGCAAAACCGGCACGCTGGAGATTATCGCGCTCTATCTTGAAGAGGGGATCAAGACCACCGCGGCGCTGGAAAAAGGATTAACCTCCGCCATTAGCGAATTCGCATGCTGGCAGGGGGCCCACGACGTGGCGCTGGGTAGGGTGCCTGACGGGTTGTTTAGCACCTGTCGACGTGGCTGGGAAACAGACACTCCCTGAAAAAGGAATGTGTTAAGCTTTAGCGATTACCCATACGGAGGAACTATGGATCACCGTTTACTTGAAATTATTGCCTGCCCGGTGTGCAACGGCAAACTTTACTACAGCCAGGACAAACAAGAGCTGATTTGCAAGCTGGACAGTCTGGCATTCCCGCTGCGCGACGGTATTCCGGTATTGCTGGAAAACGAAGCCCGCTCCCTGGTGGCAGAAGAGAGCAAACCATGAGTTTTGTTGTCATTATTCCTGCGCGTTATGCATCAACCCGTCTGCCGGGTAAACCGCTGGTGGATATCAACGGCAAACCGATGATTGTGCATGTCCTTGAACGTGCGCGTGAGTCCGGTGCTGAGCGCGTTATCGTGGCAACCGATCATCCGGACGTTGCCCGTGCGGTTGAGGCGGCTGGCGGAGAAGTGTGCATGACCCGCGCCGATCACCAGTCCGGCACAGAGCGGCTGGCAGAAGTGGTTGAGAAATGCGGTTTCAGTGATGATACGGTCATCGTTAACGTACAGGGCGACGAGCCGATGATCCCGGCGGTCATTATTCGCCAGGTGGCGGAAAACCTGGCGCAGCGCCAGGTCGGTATGGCTACGCTCGCGGTACCTGTGCTCCACGCTGAAGAGGCGTTTAATCCGAACGCGGTGAAAGTGGTGATGGATGCCGAGGGCTATGCGCTCTACTTCTCTCGCGCCACTATTCCCTGGGATCGTGATCGTTTTGCGGTTTCAAAAGAGACCATTGGTGATTCATTCCTGCGTCATCTGGGGATCTACGGCTACCGCGCTGGCTTTATTCGTCGTTATGTCACCTGGACACCCAGCCCGCTGGAGCATATCGAAATGCTGGAGCAGCTCCGCGTGCTCTGGTACGGGGAAAAAATCCACGTTGCCGTTGCGCAGGAAGTGCCAGGTACGGGTGTTGACACCCCGGAAGATCTTGAGCGCGTCCGCGCCGAATTGCGTTAATAGCGCCCGCATCCCTCCTTACGGGGGGATGTTCTCTCCCGGTTATTTTCCCTTTCTTTTCCATAATTGATCTCTGTCGGGTGACATCTTCTGTCCGCGCGCTCATTATAAAAGCAGTAGTCTTAATGGGGGTAATCTCATATGGAACAGCTGCGTGCTGAACTGAGCCATCTGCTGGGTGAGAAGTTAAGCAGGGTTGAGTGTGTGAACGAAAAAGCAGATACCGCACTCTGGTCGTTATATGACAGCCAGGGAAACCCAATGCCGCTGATGGCCCGAAGTTTTACCTCGCCGGGCGTTGCCAGGCAGCTGGCCTGGAAAATGTCGATGCTTGCGCGACAAGGGACCGTCCGCATGCCGACGGTGTATGGCGTGATGACGCATGAAGAACACCCCGGCCCCGATGTCCTGCTGATTGAGCGGTTACGTGGCGTGCCTGTGGAAGCGCCTGCTCGTTCACCGGAACGCTGGGAGCAGCTGAAAGATCAGATTGTCGAGGCGCTGCTAGGCTGGCACAGACAAGACAGCGGTGGGCTCGTCGGCCCGGTAGACAGCACCCAGGAAAACCTGTGGCCACTGTGGTACCGCCAGCGGGTCGAAGTGTTGTGGGGCACCCTTAATCAGTTTAATAACACCGGTTTGACCATGCAGGACAAACGTATTTTGTTCCGCACCCGGGAGTGTTTGCCCGCGCTGTTTGACGGCTTTAACGACAACTGCGTGCTGGTTCACGGCAATTTTACCCTGCGCAGCATGCTGAAAGACCCTCGCAGCGACCAGCTTCTGGCAATGGTAGGGCCGGGGATCATGCTCTGGGCACCGCGCGAGTACGAGTTGTTCAGGCTCAGTGACAGCGGGGCCGCAGAGGGGTTACTCTGGCATTATCTCCAGCGCGCGCCGGTTGCAGAAGCGTTTCTCTGGCGCCGCTGGCTCTATCTGCTCTGGGATGAAGTGGCGCAACTGGTCAATACTGGCCGTTTTAATCGCGCCAACTTCGATCTCGCCACGAAATCACTCCTGCCCTGGCTCGCCTGACGCGCCTTTTAGCCATTGCCAGAGGCGTCCAAGCGTTTCGTAACCGACACGATCGCTGTGCATCAGCCACACCGGGGACGGGATCGCCCGTTCCCACGGGTTAAGCGGCGCGTCGATGGCCATCTGGTTAGCCGGCGCGGGGAGGGGATGCAGGCCAACTCTTTCGAAGAAAATCATCGCCCGCGGCAGGTGCGAGGCGGACGTAACCAGCAGGAACGGAGCATCGCCAATCGCCTGCTTCACGGCGGCAGCTTCTTCTTCAGTGTCTTTTGGGCTGTCCAGCGTGATGATAGCGGAACGCGGTACACCCAGCGATTCAGCCACTCTGGCTCCGGCTTCGGCCGTGCTGACCGGGTTTGTTTTTGCCGCCGCACCGGTAAAGATCATTTTCGATCCCGGATTCGCCAGCCACAGGCGAATGCCTTCGTTCAGTCGAGGCAGGCTGTTGTTAATCAGGTTTGAACTGGGCGCCCAGTTCGGATCCCAGGTGTAACCCCCACCCAGCACCACGATATACTTCACCTCCTGATGACCCAGCCATGTCGGGTACCTGTTTTCGACAGGGCGTAACAGGCTATCCGCGACCGGTTGCAGACTCAGCAGCAGGAGGACCAGCCAGCCGACGGTAATAAGCGTTTTGCCACTTTTCTGAAAGCGACTAAACCACACCAGCGCCAGCCCCAGCGCAATGATGATAAGCAGCAGTGGAAGGGGAAGCATCATCCCCCCAATGTATTTCTTCAGGGTAAAAAGCATCCTTTTTGGTTCCTTTTTTAACCATATAGCAGGTGATTACTCGTGATATTACACCAGAGAGGTTCATTCTCCGCGCGGGTGTGACAAAATAGCGGTTTTGCAGTTAGCGAGTGGAACTCTCCCAATGCGGGATCGCAATTTTGATGACATCGCGGAAAAGTTTTCGCGCAACATTTATGGCACCACGAAAGGGCAGTTGCGTCAGACGATCCTCTGGCAGGATCTGGACAACATCCTGGCCTCGTTTGAGGGGCAAACGTTGCGCGTGCTGGACGCTGGCGGCGGTGAAGGGCAGACGGCTATCAAAATGGCCCAGCGCGGTCATCACGTAACGCTTTGCGATCTTTCTGCTGAGATGATCGCGCGTGCGACGCGTGCCGCAGAAGAGAAAGGTGTGAGCGACAACATGCATTTTATACAATGCGCCGCTCAGGACATCGCACAGCATTTGGAAACCCAGGTTGATCTGATATTGTTTCATGCAGTGCTGGAGTGGGTTGCCGATCCGCAAAGCGTGTTACGCACCCTGTGGTCGATGTTGCGCCCGGGCGGTACGCTGTCACTGATGTTCTACAATGCTAACGGCTTCCTGATGCACAACATGGTTGCGGGTAACTTCGACTATGTTCAGGTCGGGATGCCAAAAAAGAAAAAACGCACGCTTTCCCCGGATTATCCGCGCGATCCGCAGCAGGTGTATGGCTGGCTGGAAGAGATTGGCTGGCAGATAACCGGGAAAACGGGCGTCAGGGTGTTTCATGATTATCTGCGTGAAAAACACAAACAGCGTGACTGTTTTGACACCTTAACAGAATTGGAAACGCGGTATTGCCGTCAGGAACCTTTTGTCAGTCTTGGCCGCTATATTCACGTCACCGCGCACAAGCCGCAGATGCAAGGATAACCTATGAGTGAATTTTCCCAGACAGTCCCCGAACTGGTTGCCTGGGCCAGGAAAAACGATTTCTCCATCTCGCTGCCGGTAGACAGACTCTCTTTCCTGCTGGCGGTTGCCACGCTGAACGGCGAACGGCTGGATGGTGAAATGAGCGAGGGTGAACTGGTGGATGCGTTCCGCCATGTCAGTGATGCGTTTGAGCAAACCAGCGAAACCATTAGCGTGCGTGCCAACAACGCAATCAACGATATGGTGCGTCAACGTCTGCTGAACCGCTTTACCAGCGAGCAGGCGGAAGGAAACGCCATCTATCGTCTGACGCCACTGGGTATCGGCATCACCGATTACTACATCCGCCAGCGTGAATTTTCCACGCTGCGTCTTTCCATGCAGCTCTCGATTGTGGCGGGTGAACTTAAGCGCGCTGCCGATGCAGCGGATGAAAACGGTGACGAATTCCACTGGCACCGTAACGTCTATGCGCCGCTGAAATATTCGGTGGCAGAGATTTTCGACAGCATCGATCTGACCCAGCGTCTGATGGATGAACAGCAGCAACAGGTAAAAGACGATATCGCGCAGTTGCTGAATAAAGACTGGCGTGCGGCCATCTCCAGCTGTGAAATGTTGCTGTCGGAAACCTCGGGTACGCTGCGTGAACTGCAGGATACGCTGGAAGCGGCAGGGGATAAGCTTCAGGCGAACCTCCTGCGCATCCAGGATGCGACCATGGCCCATGACGATCTGCATTTTATTGACCGTCTGGTGTTCGATCTGCAGAGCAAACTCGATCGTATTATCAGCTGGGGTCAGCAGTCGATTGACCTGTGGATCGGTTATGACCGTCACGTGCATAAATTTATCCGTACCGCGATCGATATGGATAAAAACCGCGTCTTTGCTCAGCGTCTGCGCCAGTCGGTACAGACCTATTTCGATGCGCCATGGGCGCTGACTTACGCCAGCGCCGATCGTCTGCTGGATATGCGCGACGAAGAGATGGCCCTGCGCGATGAAGAAGTGACCGGTGAACTGCCACCGGATCTGGAATATGAAGAGTTCAACGAAATTCGTGAGCAACTTGCGGCGATGATCGAAGAACAGCTCGCTGTCTACAAAACCAGACAGGTGCCGCTGGATCTTGGGCTCGTGGTGCGCGACTATCTGGCGCAATATCCTCGCGCGCGCCACTTCGACATCGCCCGCATCGTGGTAGACCAGGCCGTGCGTCTGGGCGTCGCGCAAGCAGATTTCACCGGGCTGCCGCCGAAGTGGCAGCCGATTAACGATTACGGAGCCAAGGTACAGGCGCATGTCATTGACAAATATTGAACAAGTGATGCCAGTTAAGCTGGCACAGGCGCTGGCGAATCCGTTGTTTCCGGCGCTGGACAGCCAACTGCGTGCCGGTCGTCACATTGGCTTAGACGAGCTGGACAATCACGCCTTTTTGATGGACTTCCAGGAGTACCTGGAGGAGTTTTACGCCCGCTATAACGTGGAGCTTATCCGCGCACCGGAAGGGTTTTTCTACCTGCGTCCACGTTCCACAACCCTGATTCCGCGTTCCGTGCTCTCTGAGCTGGATATGATGGTCGGCAAAATTCTTTGCTACCTCTATCTCAGCCCGGAGCGTCTGGCAAATGAAGGCATCTTCACCCAGCAGGAGCTTTACGACGAGCTGCTGGCGCTGGCGGATGAGAGCAAGCTGCTTAAGCTGGTGAACAACCGCTCCACGGGCTCGGATCTTGACCGCCAGAAATTGCAGGAAAAAGTTCGCTCTTCCCTTAACCGTCTGCGTCGTCTGGGCATGGTCTGGTTTATGGGCCATGACAGCAGCAAATTCCGCATCACGGAATCTGTCTTCCGCTTCGGCGCCGATGTGCGTGCGGGCGACGATGCGCGTGAAGCGCAGCTTCGCATGATCCGCGACGGTGAAGCGATGCCGGTGGAAAACCATTTGCAGCTCGATGATGAGCATGAAGAGAATCTGCCGGATAGCGGGGAGGAAGAGTAATGATTGAACGCGGTAAATTTCGCTCACTAACGCTGATTAACTGGAACGGCTTCTTTGCCCGGACGTTCGATCTGGATGAACTGGTTACGACGCTCTCCGGTGGTAATGGTGCGGGTAAATCCACCACCATGGCGGCGTTTGTTACGGCACTGATCCCCGATCTGACGCTGCTCCATTTCCGTAACACCACCGAAGCGGGGGCGACCAGCGGCTCTCGCGATAAAGGCCTGCACGGCAAACTCAAAGCAGGCGTCTGTTATTCGGTACTGGACGTCATTAACTCCCGACATCAGCGTGTGGTGGTGGGGGTACGTCTGCAGCAGGTCGCAGGCCGTGACCGTAAAGTGGACATTAAACCGTTTGCCATCCAGGGTCTGCCAACCTCCATGCAGCCCACAGCGCTGCTGACGGAAACCCTGAATGAGCGCCAGGCGCGCGTGCTGACGCTGCAGGAGCTGAAAGATAAGCTCGAAACCATCGAAGGCGTGCAGTTCAAGCAGTTCAACTCCATTACGGATTACCACTCCCTGATGTTCGATCTGGGCGTTGTGGCGCGTCGTCTGCGCAGCGCGTCTGACCGTAGCAAATACTACCGTTTGATCGAAGCATCGCTGTACGGTGGTATCTCCAGCGCCATTACCCGCTCCCTGCGCGACTACCTGTTACCGGAAAACAGCGGCGTGCGTAAGGCCTTCCAGGATATGGAAGCTGCGCTGCGTGAAAACCGCATGACGCTCGAAGCCATTCGCGTGACGCAGTCTGACCGTGACCTGTTTAAGCACCTGATTAGCGAGGCCACCAACTACGTGGCGGCGGACTATATGCGTCACGCCAATGAACGTCGTGTCCATCTCGATCAGGCGTTAGAGTACCGCCGCGAGCTGTTTACCTCCCGTAAACAGCTGGTGGCTGAGCAGTATAAGCACGTCGAAATGGCGCGTGAACTGGGCGAGCACAACGGTGCCGAAGGCGATCTGGAAGCCGATTACCAGGCTGCCAGCGATCACCTGAACCTGGTGCAGACCGCCCTGCGTCAGCAAGAGAAGATCGAGCGCTACGAAGCGGATCTCGATGAGCTGCAAATTCGTCTCGAAGAGCAAAATGAAGTGGTGGCGGAAGCTGCCGACATGCAGGAAGAGAACGAAGCACGTGCCGAGGCCGCCGAGCTGGAAGTGGATGAGCTGAAAAATCAGCTGGCCGATTACCAGCAGGCGCTGGACGTGCAGCAGACGCGTGCAATTCAGTATACCCAGGCACTTCAGGCGTTACAGCGTGCAAAAGAGCTGTGTCATCTGCCTGACCTCACCCCGGAAAGCGCTGACCAGTGGCTGGATACCTTCCAGGCCAAAGAGCAGGAAGCGACCGAGAAACTGCTCTCGCTTGAACAGAAGATGAGCGTCGCGCAAACGGCGCACAGTCAGTTTGAGCAAGCGTACCAGCTGGTTGTGGCAATTAACGGCCCGCTTGCGCGTAACGAAGCGTGGGAAGTTGCCCGTGAACTGCTGCGCGACGGTGTGAACCAGCGCCATCTGGCCGAGCAGGTTCAGCCGCTGCGTATGCGCCTGAACGAACTGGAACAGCGTCTTCGCGAACAGCAGGAAGCCGAGCGTATGCTGGCGGAGTTCTGTAAGCGCCAGGGCAAAAATTACGATTTCGACGATCTTGAAGCTCTGCATCAGGAGCTCGAAGCGCGTATTGCTGCGCTTTCCGATTCCGTATCCAACGCCAGTGAACAGCGCATGACGCTGCGCCAGGAGATGGAACAGCTGCAGTCCCGTTCTAAGGTGCTGCTGCAGCGTGCACCAGTCTGGCTGGCTGCCCAAAGCAGCCTGAATCAGCTCAGTGAACAGTGCGGCGAACAGTTTGAGTCCAGCCAGGACGTGACCGAATATCTGCAACAGCTGCTGGAGCGCGAGCGCGAGGCGATTGTTGAGCGCGATGAAGTCGGCGCCCGTAAACGTGAGATCGATGAAGAGATTGAGCGTTTAAGCCAGCCTGGTGGTTCGGAAGATTCACGTCTGAACGCCCTGGCTGAACGTTTTGGCGGCGTGCTGTTGTCCGAAATCTATGACGATGTCGGTCTGGACGATGCGCCGTACTTCTCAGCCCTGTATGGCCCATCACGTAATGCGATTGTGGTCCCGGATCTGTCGCTGATTGCTGACCAGCTGGCAGGACTGGAAGATTGCCCGGAAGACCTCTATTTAATCGAAGGGGACCCGCAGTCGTTCGATGACAGCGTATTCAGCGTCGATGAGCTGGAAAAAGCGGTTGTCGTCAAAATCGCCGATCGTCAGTGGCGTTATTCTCGCTTCCCTGAGCTTCCGCTGTTTGGTCGCGCAGCGCGTGAAAACCGGATTGAAAGTCTGCACGCCGAGCGTGAGACGCTGTCTGAACGTTTTGCGACCCTGTCGTTTGACGTGCAGAAAACCCAGCGTCTTCATCAGGCGTTCAGCCGCTTTATCGGCAGCCATCTGGGCGTGGCGTTTGAAGCTGACCCGGAAGCCGAAATTCGCAAGCTCAACACTCGTCGCGGCGAGCTTGAGCGTGCGATCTCAAACCATGAAAATGACAACCAGCAAAGCCGCGTTCAGTTCGAACAGGCGAAAGAAGGCGTTGCGGCCCTTAACCGCATCCTGCCTCGCCTGAATCTGCTGGCAGATGACACGCTGGCTGACCGCGTGGATGAGATTCAGGAACGTCTGGATGAAGCTCAGGAAGCGGCACGTTTTGTTCAGCAGTACGGTAATCAGCTGGCGAAGCTCGAACCAATGGTCTCCGTGTTGCAGAGCGATCCGGAGCAGTTCGAGCAGTTAAAAGAAGATTACGCCTGGTCGCAGCAGGTGCAGCGCGAAGCGCGCCAGCAGGCGTTTGCCCTGACGGAAGTGGTGCAGCGCCGGGCCCACTTCGGCTACTCCGATTCCGCGGAGATGCTGAGCGGTAATAGCGATCTCAATGAGAAGCTGCGTCAGCGCCTTGAACAGGCTGAAGCGGAACGTACTCGCGCCCGTGATGCGATGCGTAGCCACTCGGCACAGCTGAACCAGTACAATCAGGTCCTGGCCTCGCTGAAAAGCTCCTTCGACACCAAGAAAGAGCTGTTAAACGATCTTCAGAAAGAGTTGCAGGACATTGGCGTCCGTGCTGACAGCGGAGCAGAAGAGCGGGCGCGTATCCGCCGTGATGAACTGCATGCGCAGCTCAGTAATAACCGCGCACGTCGTAATCAGCTGGAAAAAGCGCTGACCTTCTGTGAAGCGGAAATGGATAACCTGACTCGTCGCCTGCGTAAGCTGGAGCGTGATTATCACGAAATGCGTGAGCAGGTCGTGACCGCGAAGGCGGGCTGGTGCGCCGTCATGCGGATGGTGAAAGACAATAACGTTGAACGCCGTCTGCATCGTCGCGAGCTGGCCTATCTCTCTGCGGATGAACTGCGCTCTATGTCGGATAAGGCGCTGGGTGCCTTGCGTCTGGCGGTGGCGGATAACGAACACCTGCGCGATGTGCTGCGTATGTCCGAAGATCCGAAACGCCCTGAGCGTAAGATCCAGTTCTTCGTGGCCGTTTATCAGCACCTGCGTGAGCGTATTCGTCAGGACATCATTCGTACCGACGATCCGGTCGAAGCCATTGAGCAGATGGAAATCGAACTGGGCCGCCTGACGGAAGAGTTGACCTCCCGCGAGCAGAAGCTGGCTATCAGTTCCCGCAGCGTGGCGAATATCATCCGTAAAACCATCCAGCGCGAGCAGAACCGAATTCGCCAGCTGAACCAGGGCTTGCAGAGCGTATCGTTTGGTCAGGTGAACAGCGTGCGTCTGAACGTGAACGTGCGTGAAGCGCACTCGACGCTGCTGGAAGTGTTGTCTGAACAGCACGAACAGCATCAGGATCTGTTCAACAGCAACCGTCTGACCTTCTCCGAAGCGCTGGCGAAACTGTATCAGCGCCTTAATCCGCAGATTGACATGGGGCAACGCACGCCGCAAACCATTGGTGAAGAGCTCCTGGATTACCGTAACTACCTGGAAATGGAAGTGGAGGTTAACCGTGGTTCAGACGGCTGGCTCCGTGCGGAGTCCGGTGCACTCTCTACCGGTGAAGCTATCGGTACCGGGATGTCGATTCTGGTGATGGTGGTCCAGAGCTGGGAAGATGAGGCGCGTCGTCTGCGCGGCAAAGATATCTCCCCATGTCGACTGCTGTTCCTGGATGAAGCTGCGCGTCTTGACGCCCGCTCAATTGCCACGCTGTTTGAACTCTGTGAGCGTCTTGATATGCAGCTCATTATCGCAGCGCCGGAGAACATCAGTCCTGAGAAAGGCACCACGTATAAACTGGTGCGTAAGGTATTCCAGAATACCGAACACGTTCACGTGGTCGGGTTACGCGGTTTTGCCCCACAGCCGCCAGAATCCTTACCGGAAACAACGGCAGACGCGTCCTGAGGCGTTTTCTAACCGTGAGCGGCGCACCAGCGCCGCTTTTTTTTTCGCTTAACTTGTGTTTAAGGCTGCGTTATCTTTAAACTTCTTTACATAAGGTAAGGCAACAGGTTTGCCGTCACCCTATAATAAGAGAAAGCCCCAACGTGATGGGCATGTCGTGAAAACAGGGGGCAAGGGATGTTGCTAAAGAAAAAATGTGGTCGTCAGCTGTCTGCGCTAAGTTTATGCCTGGCAGTGACGTTTGCTCCACTGTTAACCGCTCAGGCCGACGAGCCTGAAATTGTGCCGACTGACAGCACAGCAACGACTGGCACACAGCCAACGTCGCTGTCTCAACCGCTGGAGCAGTCTCCTGCGACGGCCATCATGGCCGGTATTAAACCGTTGCCAGAAGGCATCGACGCGGAATCGCTTCGCCAGCAGTTGCTGTCTGGGCTGCCAGCAGGCTACACGCCTGTCTATACCAGCCAGCTCACGCTGCTCTATGCGGCGCGTGACATGAAACCCATGTGGGAAAACCGCGATGCGGTGCGCGCCTTCCAGCAACAGCTGGCAGAAGTCGCCATTGCAGGGTTCCAGCCGCAGTTCACAAAATGGGTTGAGCTCTTAACCGATCCTGCTGTCACCGGGCAGGCGCGGGACGTGGTGCTTTCCGATGCCATGATGGGGTATCTCCAGTTTGTGGCCGGTATTCCGGTCAATGGTAACCGTTGGTTGTACAGCGATAAGCCTTACAAGCTGGTGACTCCGGCACTGTCGGTAATTAACCAGTGGCAACTGGCACTGGATAGTGGCGATCTGCCGCGCTTTATTGCGAGCCTCGCGCCGGCACATCCGCAATACGCGACCATGCATCAGTCGCTTCTGGAACTGGTCGGGGATTCACGTCCATGGCCGCAGATGCGTGGTACCGCGACGCTGCGTCCTGGACAGTGGAGCAGCGATGTGCCTGCCCTGCGTGAGATCCTCAAACGCTCCGGTATTCTGGATAGCGGGCCTAAAATTGCCCTGCCGGGTGACGATGCGCAAAGCGTCGTTGTCAGCCCGTCAGCCCCGGTGAAAGAGAAAAAAGCCGCCGTTCTGAGTGATAAGCCCGCGGCCTACGATCGGGAGCTGGTTGCAGCGGTTAAGCAGTTTCAGGCTGCTCAGGGGCTGGGTGCTGATGGCGTGATTGGCCAGTCAACGCGCGACTGGCTGAACGTCTCACCTGCGCAGCGGGCAGGGGTGCTGGCGCTCAATATCCAGCGTTTACGCTTGCTGCCAGGGACCCTCTCTACCGGCATCATGGTGAATATTCCGGCGTATTCGCTGGTCTATTACCAGAACGGCAGTGAAGTGCTGGCGTCACGCGTGATTGTGGGACGTCCCGATCGCAAAACGCCGATGATGAGCAGTGCGCTGAACAACGTGGTGGTTAACCCGCCGTGGAACGTACCGCCGACGCTGGCGCGTAAAGACATTCTGCCCAAGGTCTGGAACGATCCGGGTTACCTGGAACGCCATGGCTATACGGTGATGCGCGGCTGGAACAGCAAAGAGGCGATAGACCCCTATATGGTCGACTGGTCAACCATTACCGCGTCTAATCTGCCATTCCGGTTCCAGCAGGCACCCGGTGCACATAACTCGCTCGGACGCTACAAGTTCAATATGCCGAGTTCAGATGCTATCTATCTGCACGATACGCCGAACCACAATCTGTTCCAGAAAGATACCCGCGCGCTGAGTTCAGGCTGTGTGCGTGTCAATAAAGCCTCGGAGCTGGCTAATATGCTGTTGCAGGATGCAGGCTGGAACGATACGCGCATCTCTGACGCCCTGAAGCAGGGGGATACGCGTTACGTTAATATTCGCCATAATATTCCGGTCAATCTTTATTATCTGACGGCGTTTGTGGGTGAGGACGGGCGAACGCAGTATCGTACAGATATTTACAATTATGATCTCACGGCGCGATCCGGCGCACAAATTTTGCCAAAAGCTGAACAATTAATCAGGTAAATGAAGCAGTTCGGGAAAATAGGTTGTCGTAAGTAATGGTGAATACGGGGCTATATGGCTGGAGGCCGCGTATTTACTGGGGTTGGGTGCCTTGACGTAGTCGGCTTTGCCAGTTAAGGTGCCCTTCGTGCGCTAAGCATATTTACGATAAACATTGACCTGTAGACCTGATTATCATGGACAAATTTGACGCTAATCGCCGCAAACTGCTGGCGTTAGGTGGTGTTGCGCTCGGCGCAGCGGCCATCTTGCCGACGCCAGCATTTGCCACCCTCTCGACACCTCGTCCGCGAGTTTTAACGCTCAACAATCTCCACACCGGTGAGTCGTTAAAAGCGGAGTTCTTCGATGGCAGAGGCTATATTCAGGATGAATTAGCAAGACTTAACCATTTTTTCCGTGATTTCCGCGCGAATAAAATAAAAGCCATCGACCCAGGACTGTTTGATCAGTTATTCCGCCTTCAGGGCCTGCTGGGTACCAGCAAGCCAGTGCAGCTTATTTCTGGTTATCGCTCTGTTGATACCAATAATGAACTGCGCGCCCACAGCCGTGGGGTAGCGAAAAAAAGCTATCACACGAAGGGACAGGCAATGGATTTCCATATTGAAGGCGTTTCGTTAGCCAATATTCGCAAAGCTGCGTTATCTATGCGCGCAGGTGGTGTAGGATATTACCCAAGTAGCAACTTTGTGCATATTGATACCGGTCCGGTCCGGCACTGGTAATAACGAAACACAGGAGCAGTATGAACTATCGTATTATTCCGGTTACTGCATTCTCCCAGAATTGTTCATTAATCTGGTGTGAGCAAACCAAACTGGCCGCGCTTGTCGATCCCGGCGGTGACGCTGAGAAAATCAAGCAGGAAGTCGCTGATAGCGGTGTCTCGCTGATGCAGATTTTACTGACGCATGGTCATCTTGATCATGTTGGTGCGGCGGCGGAGCTGGCACAGCACTTCGGTGTGCCTGTGATCGGTCCGGAAAAAGAAGATGAGTTCTGGCTGCAGGGTTTACCAGCCCAGAGCCGCATGTTTGGCCTTGATGAGTGTCTGCCCCTGACGCCCGATCGCTGGCTAAATGAAGGAGAGCGCGTTAACGTAGGGAATGTGACTTTACAGGTGTTGCATTGTCCTGGGCATACGCCAGGCCATATTGTCTTCTTTGATGACCAGTCCCGTCTGCTGATTTCCGGCGATGTGATTTTCAAAGGTGGCGTAGGACGCAGCGATTTTCCACGTGGCGACCACGGACAGCTGATTCAGTCGATTAAACAGAAGTTGTTGCCGCTGGGCGATGATGTGACGTTTATCCCTGGACACGGTCCGATGTCGACGCTGGGTTATGAACGACTCTATAACCCGTTCCTTCAGGACGAAATGCCTGTCTGGTAACCAGAATAAAAAAAAGCCTGCATTACGCAGGCTTTTTTTATGGGGGCAATTTACAGCACGGCGACGATGGCTTCGCACAGCGGCGCCATATTGTCTGGGGTCATGCCTGCAACGTTGACGCGGCCAGACGCCACGGCGTAGACGCCAAACTCTTCACGCAGACGCAGAACCTGTTCTTTGGTCAGGCCGCTGAAAGAGAACATACCGTTCTGCTTAATAATAAAGCTGAAGTCACGGTCAGCGCCTTTCTCCGCAAGGGTGTTCACAAACAGCAGACGCATGCGCTGAATACGCTGACGCATATCGTTCAGCTCTTGTTCCCAGATAGCACGCAGTGCATCGTTGCTCAGGATAGTCGCAACGACAGAGGCACCGTGTGCAGGCGGGTTAGAGTAGTTAGCGCGGATCACGGATTTCATCTGGCTGAATGCACGATCAACGGTTTCAGTGTTCGCCGCAACCAGCGTACAGGCACCGACACGCTCATTGTACAGACCGAAGTTCTTGGAGTAAGAGCTTGCCACGATCAGTTCCTGATGCACGGCAGCAAAAGCGCGCAGGCCTTCCGCATCTTCTTCCAGACCACGGGCGAAGCCCTGGTATGCAAAGTCAAACAGCGGCAGCCAGCCTTTTTCTACGGAGAGCTTCGCCAGCTGTTCCCACTGTTCAAGCGTTGGATCAATACCGGTTGGGTTGTGGCAGCAGCCGTGGAACAGCACCACATCACCCGCCTGAGCCTCATTCAGGCTGGCCAGCAGACCGTCGAAGTCCAGAGAGTGGTTAGCCGCGTCGTAGTAAGCATATTCGCGTACTTCCAGGCCTGCAGAGTTGAATACGCTCTTGTGGTTTGGCCAGCTTGGGTTGCTCACCCAGACACGCTTAACAGAGGTGTTTTTCGCAAGGAAATCCGCCGCGACGCGCAGCGCGCCGGTACCGCCAGGGGTCTGTGCTGTACGCGCACGCTTGTCGCTCACAATTGCACTGCCTTTGCCGAACAGCAGTTCCTGAGTGCAACGACCAAATTCAGGGATACCATCAATACCGAGGTAATTTTTGGTGGTTTCATTTTCCAGCAGATACTGCTCAGCTTTTTTAACGCTGGTCAGCACCGGGGTTTTGCCGGTTTCATCTTTATATACACCAATACCCAGGTTGATTTTACCAGGGCGGTCGTCGGCACGAAACAGATCGGCCAGGCCCAGAATAGGGTCGGCAGGAGCGGCGGTAATGTTCTCAAACATGACGAAGTTCCATTGTGATTACAGAAGTGAAATCCGCTATCAGGTTAACGGTAGATTTACAAAATGCCAACCGTTTGCGACAAAAAGCGTGCGGCTTTTCAAAAGTCGCCATTTTTTGCTATCAGACATAAAAAAACAGGGCCGAAGCCCTGTTCATTAAGCATATAACAAAGTGGTGTACTGATTAGAACTGGTAGGTCACACCCACAGCTGCCATATCGTCGTTGCCGTTCAGACCGCCAACCGCTTTCGCGTAGTCGGTGTCTTTGTCCAGCAGGTTGATGTAGTAGTCAGCCCACACGTTGAAGTTTTTGTTGAAGTAGTAAGTGGTACCCACCTGGATGAATTTAGCCAGGTCTGCATCGCCACCGCTGAAGCCGCCGACGGCAGCCAGGTCTTTACCTTTGGTCTGCACGTAGGAGATGGCTGGACGCAGGCCGAAGTCAAACTGGTACTGAGCAACCACTTCGAAGTTCTGAGTTTTGTTAGCAAAACCAGCATCACCGCTAGAACCGGTACGGGTGGTGTTACGGGTTTCTGCATAGGTGGTTGCCAGGTACAGGTTGTTAGCGTCGTATTTCAGACCAACACCCCATGCTTCAGCTTTGTCACCCTGACCATCAGCCTTCTGGTTCAGAGTACGGTTAGCGTTGCTGTAAGATGCGATTGCACCGAAGCCTTCGCCGAAGTCGTAACCCAGGGAGTAACCTACGCCGTCACCGTTAGAGGTTTTAACGTCAGCACGGTCGTTTTTACCCTGGTACTGTACGCCCATGCTCAGACCGTCAACCAGACCGAAGAAATCGCTGTTACGATAGGTCAGCAGGCCAGTGCCACGGCTGGTCATAAAGTTATCAACGTAGTTACCGCCCCAGGTCATACCTGAGAAGGACGGCGCCATATCGGTGTATGACTCAACGTCATAAACGATACCGTAGTTACGACCATAGTCGATGCTGCCAGCGTCACCCGCTTTCAGGCCCGCGAAAGCCAGACGGTTTTTGTTCGCCTGAGCAGTGTTCTCAGCCTGGTTAGCCATGAAACGGTATTCCCACTGGCCATAACCGGTCAGTTGGTCGTTGATCTGAGTTTCACCTTTGAAACCGATCTGCGCGTAGGTAGCGTCGTTGTTATTCGTGTTATCGCCAGAGGTCACGAAATCGTGCTCGGCGTTAACTTTCCCGTAGAAGTCCAGTTTGTTGCCGTTCTTGTTATAGATTTCTGCAGCGTTAGCTGCACCGGCTACCAGCAGGGCAGGGATTACCACTGCCAGAATATTGCGCTTCATCATTATTTATTACCCTCATTGGTTTTTTTATGACACTCGCCACTGCCGTCAATAAATTCTGTCAATAAATATTTCCGGAACTATTGATGAGAGTTAGGTGTCTTTATGTATCTGACAGGCATCTTTCCATTCATAGAACCGTTTCGCTAGCCTGAAAGTGCTACAATTCTCAAGATTAAGTTACAAAAAGAAATCATGTGTAACTAAATGTGTATTTTTCGGAACTTTGTGAACCACCTCAAATTTCAGCGTCCACTGGCGAATTAAACGGCAGATACTTTGATATCTATATGAAAAGCTTATAATTAATTTAGATAAAGGCAATTCGTATAAACAGAAGCCAAACGGCTCATTTTTTCTTATGACCCGAAAAAGACTTCTGGATGGCTGTAAAACTGGTTGAATTTTGTGCTATTGCTTCAGATTGCAATAAGCGCAATAAGAATAGGGTTTATTTTTTGTGCGTAGATGTTTCGTGGAAACAAAACGTAACAGGTAGTGGTTGTAACGGGGGTGTGGTTTAAAAATGCTGACTTTGCGCTGACGAAAACTGACAATGCAGAATAAAATAATGGCCAGCAATTGCTGGCCATTTGTTATTCAGTCGATTAGAAACTGGCGTTACGCGGTGTGCGTGGGAATGGAATAACGTCACGGACGTTCTGAACACCGGTGACATAGGCGATCAGACGCTCAAAGCCCAGACCAAAACCGGCATGCGGGACGGTACCGTAACGGCGTAAATCGCGATACCAGCTGTAATCCGCAGGATTAAGGCCCATCTCTTCCATGCGTGCGTCCAGTACGTCAAGACGCTCTTCACGCTGAGAACCACCGATGATTTCACCAATGCCCGGTGCCAGGACGTCCATCGCCGCAACGGTTTTACCGTCTTCGTTAAGGCGCATATAGAAGGCCTTAATGTCTTTCGGGTAGTTTTTCACCACAACCGGTGCTTTGAAGTGCTTCTCGGCCAGGTAACGCTCGTGCTCAGACGCCAGGTCAACGCCCCAGTAAACCGGGTTCTCAAACTTCTCACCGCATTTCTCGAGGATGGCCACTGCGTCGGTGTAGTCCACCTGCGCGAAATCTGCTGAGACGAAACGCTCCAGACGTGCGACTGCATCGCTGTCGACACGTTCTGCGAAGAATTTCATGTCGTCAGGACGCTCTTCCAGCACCGCTTTGAAGACATATTTGAGCATCGCTTCTGCCAGACCCGCGACATCATCCAGATCTGCGAACGCCACTTCAGGCTCCAGCATCCAGAATTCCGCCAGGTGACGGCTGGTGTTGGAGTTTTCTGCACGGAAGGTTGGACCAAAGGTGTAGATTTTGGACAGCGCGCAGGCGTAAGTTTCCCCGTTGAGCTGGCCAGAAACCGTCAGGAAGGCCTCTTTACCGAAGAAGTCTTTGTCATAGTCCACTTTACCTTCTGGCGTACGCGGCAGGTTTTCCATGTCCAGCGTAGAGACGCGGAACATTTCACCCGCGCCTTCCGTATCGGACGCGGTGATCAGTGGGGTAGACACCCAGAAATAACCCTGCTCGTCGAAGAAACGATGCAGCGCCTGTGCCAGCGTATGACGCACGCGGGCAACCGCACCAATCAGGTTGGTGCGTGGACGCAGGTGCGCCACTTCACGCAGGTATTCGATGCTGTGACGTTTTGCCGCCATTGGGTAGGTGTCGGGATCTTCAACCCAGCCAGTGACTTCAATGGCTGAGGCCTGAATTTCGAAACTCTGACCCTGACCAGGTGATGCCACAACAACACCGGTTACGATAACGGAACAACCCGTTGTCAGGCGCAGAACGTCATCATTGTAATTGGGCAGAGAATTATTAATGACGGCCTGTACAGGATCAAAGCAGGAACCGTCATAGACGGCAAGGAAGGAGATGCCAGCTTTAGAATCTCGGCGAGTACGCACCCATCCGCGCACGGTGACTTCTTGGTCAACGGCGACACGGCCCTGGAGTACGTCGGCTACAGGCACAACGCTCATAATATTCTCTCTGTTAATAGTCGGAAAAAATAAACACTTGTCCACCCTTACTGGGGGGGATATCTATGTTACCTGGCATCCGCCATCAGACAAGCAGATTTCGCAGTCAAAAGAGAAGAATTAAGAAATAAATTGAGGAGAGGGGAGCCTGAAAGGCTCCCGAAAGCGGTTAACTGGCTTTTTTGATCTGCGGCAGATCGAATGCTTTGCGTAATGCGCGCACAAAGGCTTTGTCATGGCAGATGGTTTTACCGGGGCTATCGGAGAGCTTCGCTACCGGCTTACCGTTACATTCCACCAGTTTTATCACGATGTTCAGAGGTTTTACCTGAGGGATGTCGCAGGTCAGGCGGGTGCCAATCCCAAAGCTCAGGTTAATTCTGGAGGTGAAATGACGATAGAGATCGACCGCTTTCGCCAGATCGAGGTTATCAGAGAAGACCAGCACCTTGCTCATTGGGTCAATGCCCAGTTTTTCGTAATGGGCAATGGCCTTTTCACCCCATTCAACCGGATCCCCGGAATCATGGCGTAATCCCTGATAACGTTCGGCAAATTCAGGGCCAAAATCACGCAGGAACGCGTCCATCGTAATACAGTCGGTAAGCGCGATGCCCAGTTGATTGGGATACTCTTCCAGCCACGCGGCCAGTGCGGCACGCTGGCTGTTTGCCAGGTCCGGGCTTATCTGCTGATGCGCCTGGAACCACTCATGCGCCTGGGTACCCATTGGGGTCAGATCCAGACGACGTGCCAGATCGTAGTTGCTGGTGCCCACGAACCACGGCTCCTGCTGCAGACGCTTCACAATAGCCTGCTGCACTTCGCGAGAGAAACGGCGACGCGTGCCAAAATCCATCAGGCGGAAGCGGGACATATCGAGCCCTTCGGTCAGCGTTGAGAATGCGGCCAGTTTATTTTCCAGCGACGCGACCGCCTGCTCAACGCCGGTTTCCGGCGAACGGTAGCGGTGGGCCAGTTCACTGATCACCGCGAGAAGCGGAACTTCCCACATGATCACTTCACGCCACGGGCCTTCAAGACGAATATCCAACTTGCCGTTATCATTGACCACGGTCACCTGCTCCGGCTTATAGCGGAAGTCGCGCAGCCAGTTCAGGTAGTCAGCTTTAAAGAAGGGCAGGCCAGAGAGCCACTGATATTCGTCGTCCTGCAGCGTCAGATGCTGCATAGCATCGACCTGTTCACGAATGGAGTCTGCGTAGATACCGAGCAAGTCGTCACCACGGCAGCGGAATTCCGCCGCGACATGGACGTCATAGTAATGGTGGAAAACGGCTTGCTGCATATGCAGTTTATACGCGTCGGTATCCAGCAATGTATGCAGAACAGGAGAAGCGAATTGAGTCATAGGTGCGCAGTAGCATCCTCTCACAGGAGCGTTTAGTACAATAAACAACTCCGGAGTATACCTTGTTTAGTGATTTATTGAACCCCGATCACAACATAAGCGCTCTTTATGGTCGAGGGCATTTTGTGCCCCGTGTTATACAAATGTAGCGAAAAAGGTGTTTGTACCTGAAAAGATGAACATTCTGCATAGCGCGTTTTACACAACAGGAATAGACTGGATTCGTTATTCGACAAACGATGCATAAGGTTTTCTATGACACAACAGCCACAAGCCAAATACCGCCACGACTACCGTGCGCCGGATTACCTGATTAGCGATATCGATCTGACTTTTGACCTGGATGCCACTAAAACCGTTGTCACGGCGGTAAGCCAGCTCACGCGCCAGAGCGCGACGGCTGTGCCGCTGCGTCTGGATGGTGAAGACCTGACGCTGGTCTCCGTGCAGATCAATGATCAAGCATGGTCTGACTATAAAATAGAAGGCAACCAGCTGGTTATCGACAACCTGCCGGAACGCTTTACGCTGCGCATCGTGAATGAAATCAGCCCGGCTGCCAACACGGCGCTGGAAGGGCTTTACCAGTCTGGCGTGGCCCTGTGCACCCAGTGTGAGGCCGAAGGTTTCCGCCACATTACCTGGTATCTTGACCGCCCGGACGTGCTGGCACGCTTTACAACGAAAATCATTGCCGATAAAACCCTCTATCCGTTCCTGCTTTCCAACGGCAACCGCGTAGGTGAAGGCGAGCTGGAAAACGGTCGCCACTGGGTACAGTGGCAGGATCCATTCCCGAAACCGTGCTACCTGTTTGCGCTGGTGGCGGGTGATTTCGACGTGCTGCGTGATACGTTCAAAACCCGTTCAGGCCGCGACGTCGCGCTGGAGTTGTTCGTCGACCGCGGCAACCTGGACCGCGCGCCATGGGCGATGACCTCGCTTATCAACTCCATGAAGTGGGATGAAGAGCGCTTTGGCCTCGAGTATGACCTCGACATCTATATGATCGTTGCTGTCGACTTCTTCAACATGGGCGCGATGGAGAATAAAGGTCTTAACGTCTTTAACTCCAAATACGTCCTGGCACGTACCGATACCGCGACCGATAAAGATTACCTGGATATTGAACGCGTCATCGGACACGAGTATTTCCATAACTGGACCGGAAACCGCGTCACCTGCCGTGACTGGTTCCAGCTGAGCCTGAAAGAGGGCCTGACCGTCTTCCGTGACCAGGAGTTCAGTTCGGATCTGGGTTCCCGTGCGGTGAACCGCATTAACAACGTGCGCACCATGCGTGGCCTGCAGTTTGCGGAAGATGCCAGCCCAATGGCACACCCTATCCGTCCCGATAAAGTCATCGAGATGAATAACTTCTACACCCTGACGGTGTACGAAAAAGGGGCGGAAATTATCCGCATGATCCATACCCTGCTGGGTGAAGAGAACTTCCAGAAAGGGATGCAGCTCTACTTCGAGCGTCATGACGGCAGCGCAGCCACCTGCGACGATTTTGTGCAGGCGATGGAGGATGCGTCTAATGTCGATCTTTCCCATTTCCGCCGCTGGTACAGCCAGGCCGGGACGCCGATTGTCACCGTCAAAGACGACTACAACCCGGAAACCGAGCAGTACACCCTGACCATCAGCCAGCGCACACCGCCAACGGCAGAGCAGGAAGAAAAACACCCGCTGCACATTCCGTTCAGTATTGAACTGTATGACAACGAGGGTAATGTGATCCCGCTGCAGAAGGGCGGCCATCCGGTCCACCACGTCCTGAACGTGACCCAGGCGGAACAGACCTTTATCTTTGATAATGTCTATTTCCAGCCGGTTCCCGCGCTGCTGTGTGAATTCTCTGCGCCCGTGAAACTGGAATATAAGTGGAGCGACCAGCAACTGACGTTCCTGATGCGCCATGCGCGCAATGACTTCTCACGCTGGGATGCGGCGCAAAGCCTGCTGGCGACCTACATCAAGCTGAACGTTAATCGTCATCAGCAGGGCCAGCCGCTGTCGCTGCCGGTTCACGTTGCGGATGCATTCCGCGCAGTCCTGCTGGATGAGAAGATTGACCCGGCGCTGGCGGCTGAAATTCTGACGTTGCCATCCGCAGGCGAAATCGCCGAACTGTTCGACATCATCGATCCGATTGCCATTGTGGCGGTGCGTGAAGCGCTGACCCGTACGCTGGCGAACGAGCTTGCGGACGAATTCCTCGCAATCTACAACGCCAATAAGCTTGACGCTTATCGTGTGGAACATGCTGACATCGGTAAACGTTCCCTGCGTAACACCTGCCTGCGTTATCTGGCCTTCGGTGAGCGCGAGCTGGCAAACACGCTGGTGAGCAAGCAGTATCACGAAGCAGACAACATGACCGACGCGCTGGCAGCCCTGGCTGCAAGTGTTGCCGCTGAACTGCCGTGCCGTGATGCGCTGATGCAGGAGTACGATGACAAGTGGCATCAGGATGGTCTGGTGATGGACAAGTGGTTCATCCTGCAGGCCACCAGCCCGGCGGCCGATGCCCTCAGCAATGTACGCAGTCTGCTGAAGCAT
Organism: Enterobacter sp. MEB024; assembly: GCF_030209635.1. NCBI lineage: Bacteria > Pseudomonadati > Pseudomonadota > Gammaproteobacteria > Enterobacterales > Enterobacteriaceae > Enterobacter > Enterobacter sp. MEB024. The sequence continues at coordinate 273,572 of NZ_JARVRQ010000015.1, forward strand.
CGCTCCTTCACCATGAGCAACCCAAACCGCGTGCGTTCCCTGATTGGCGCGTTTGCCAGCAGCAACCCGGCGGCGTTCCATGCGGAAGATGGCAGCGGTTATCAGTTTATGGTGGAAATGTTGACCGAGCTGAACAGCCGTAACCCACAGGTGGCGTCACGCCTGATTGAGCCGCTGATCCGTCTGAAACGCTATGATGCACAGCGCCAGGCGAAAATGCGTGCTGCGCTTGAGCAGCTGAAAGGGCTGGAAAACCTGTCTGGCGATCTGTACGAGAAGATCGCTAAGGCACTGGCCTGATCGAAAGACCCATCCTCCCTCTCCCGGTGGGAGAGGGAGGATGTCAGCCGTGAGCCGTCATTAACGCTCGCTCGCTGACCCCGCGCTTCATCACCCGATTCAGCACTTCCGCCTCCAGCTCTGCCAGTCTTGCCGACCCTACGCGGCGCGGACGCGCAATATCGACCGTGACATCAAGACCGATTTTCCCTTCTTCTATTAGCAGCACGCGGTCTGCCATCGCGACGGCTTCGCTCACGTCGTGCGTCACCAGAAGCACCGTAAAGCCATGCTTTTGCCAGAGTGCGGCAATCAGGTCCTGCATTTCGATTCGCGTCAGGGCGTCGAGCGCGCCGAGTGGCTCATCCAGCAGCAGCAAGCCCGGACGATGTATCAGCGCCCGCGCCAGCGCCACGCGTTGCTTCTGCCCGCCGGAGAGCGCCGCAGGCCATTCACCCGCACGGTTTTCCAGCCCTACGGCGGCCAGCGCCTGGCGGGCTTCATCCCGCCAGTTGCCGTTGAGGCCCAGTCCGACATTATCAATCACCGTTTTCCAGGGCAGCAGGCGCGCGTCCTGAAACATCATGCGGGTATCATCCTGAATAGTGGCCAGCGGTGTCGCGCCTGCCAGAATTTCGCCGCCGTTGGGGGATTCCAGCCCGGCTAAAAGGCGTAACAACGTACTCTTGCCGCCGCCGCTGCGGCCCACAATGGCGACAAATTGTCCGGCAGGAATATGCAGATCCAGCGCGTTGAGAATCGTGTTTTCGCCATAGCGCTTCGTGACACCGTTAAGGAGCAGCGGTGTACCCTGAGTCAGTCGGGCAGTATTCATGCTTTAGCCTCCTGTGAAATATAGGCTGGATTCCAGCGCAGCCAGCTGCGTTCCAGCCACTGGGCGCTGACGTCGGCAAGTTTGCCGAGCAGGGCATAGAGGATAATGGCCACCACCACCACGTCCGTTTGCAGAAATTCGCGGGCGTTCATCGCCAGATAGCCAATCCCTGAGTTTGCAGAGATGGTCTCTGCCACAATCAGCGTCAGCCACATCAGGCCGAGCGCAAAGCGCACGCCGACCATTATGGAGGGCAGGGCGCCCGGCAGGATCACATGCATAAAGAGGGCAAAACCGGACAGGCCGTAACTGCGTGCCATTTCGACCAGTCCGCGATCGATGTTGCGGATCCCATGCCAGGTATTAATGTAAATCGGGAACAGCGTACCCAGCGCGACGAGAAAAATTTTGGCGCTCTCATCAATACCAAACCATAAAATGACCAGCGGGATCAGCGCCAGATGCGGCACATTACGCAGCATCTGAATGGAGGTATCGAGCAGCCGCTCGCCCCAGCGAGAAAGCCCGCTGATCAGACCCAGTACCAGGCCGATGCTTCCGCCAATCGAAAAACCAATTACCGCGCGCCATGAGCTGATGGCCAGATGCTGCCAGAGTTCGCCGCTGACGCTCAGCGACCAGAATGCCTCTATTACGCCCTCCGGAGAGGGCAGAATACGGCTCGACAGCCAGCCGGCAGAGGACGCGAGTTGCCAGACAAGCACAATGCCAACGGGTAAAAACCATGGGGCGGCACGTAGCAACCATTTTTGTGAGGGGGCAGACATGGCAACTCCTTAGCTTTGTGCGGCTCTTCGCGGGATAAACTCGTTAGCCACGGCTTCGCCCTGAAGCTGGAGCTGGCGGGGCTGCGGTACGTCCGGGATGGCGACATCCAGATGCGGGAATAACAGCTCGCCCACTTTGTAGGCCTCTTCCAGGTGCGGATAACCGGAGAGGATAAAACTGTCGATACCCAGGTCCGCGTATTCATTGATCCGCGCAGCCACAGTTGGACCGTCGCCGACCAGCGCGGTACCCGCACCGCCGCGCACCAGGCCGACGCCCGCCCACAGGTTCGGGCTGATCTCCAGATTCTCGCGCTTACCGTTGTGCAATGACGCCATTCTGTGCTGGCCGACGGAGTCGGTTTTCGCAAACGCCGCTTGAGCTTTAGCGATAGTCTCATCATCGAGATGCGCGATCAGCCGGTCGGCCGCCTGCCAGGCTTCTTCATTGGTTTCACGCACAATCACATGCAGGCGAATACCAAAGCGTACCTTGCGACCATGCGCTGCCGCTTTAGCGCGCACCTGGGCAATTTTCTCTTTGACCAGCTCGGGCGGCTCACCCCAGGTGAGGTAGAGATCAACCTGTTCTGCCGCCAGATCCTGCGCCACATCTGATGAGCCGCCGAAGTAAAGAGGAGGGCGCGGCTGCTGCACCGGCGGGAAGTAGAGCCTGGCGTCGCGAACGTGAATATGTTTACCTTCGAAGGTGACGGTTTCCCCCTCCAGCAGACGTCGCCAGACGCGGGTGAACTCGGCGGACGCTTCATAGCGTTCGGTGTGATCGAGGAACACGCCGTCACCCGCCAGCTCCTGCGGATCGCTTCCGGTGACCAGGTTAAACAGGGCCCGGCCGTTAGAGAGCCTGTCGAGCGTTGCCGCCTGGCGCGCCGCGACGGTCGGGGAGACCACGCTCGGACGCAGTGCCACGAGGAACTTCAGGCGTTGGGTCACGGGGATCATCGATGCGGCTACCAGCCACGCATCCTCGCACGAGCGTCCGGTGGGGATCAGTACGCCGGTAAAACCGATTCGGTCGGCTGCCTGCGCAATCTGCTGCAGATAGCCGTGGTCAACCGGGCGTGAACCCTCTTCTGTGCCAAGATAGTGTCCATCACCGTGGGTGGGTAAAAACCAGAAAAGATTCAGACTCATGATTTGGTTCCTTCTTTGCCTGCGGGTTGCCAGATGCGTTCGCGAATATTCACCTGTTTTGGAACAAGGCGATTTTGATAGAAGAGATCTGCGGTTTGCTGCTGCAGCGCAGCGACGTGTGCGTCCACCGGGGTAATGGTGGTCTGTGGACGGTGATCGAGATAGCTCGCGATCACCGGCTCAGGTAAGCCCATGGTTTTCGCCAGCAGGGTAATGCTCTCCTGACGTTGGCTTTGCGTTAGCGCATCCGCCTGAGTAAAGGTGTTGAGAACATCCTGAATAAAAGCGCCATTCTTTTCCGCATACGGGCGCGCGGCGAGGTAGAACGAGCCGGTTTGTTTCAGCGTGGTGCCATCTTTTAATACCCGCACGCCACCCTGCAGTAAAGCTGCGGAGTAGTAGGGATCCCAGATAGCCCATGCGTCGACATTGCCCTGCTGGAAAGCGGCTCGAGCATCAGCCGGCGTCAAATAAACGGGTTGAATGTCGGTGAATTTAAGCCCGGCCTCCTGCAGGGCCCGCAGCAGCAGGTTATGCGAGCTTGAGCCTTTCTGGAATGCAACCTTGTGGCCTTTGAGATCGGCGACCGTCTTAATGGTGCTATTTTCAGGGACCAGAATGACCTCAGCCTTCGGTTTGGCCGGCTCAACGCCGACATAAACCAGGTCGGCCCCCGCCGCCTGCGCGAATATTGGCGGAATATCCCCGGTGCTGCCGAGGTCGATGCTTCCGACATTCAGGGCTTCCAGCATTTGCGGGCCAGCAGGGAACTCAATCCAGGAGAATGTGGTCTTCGGGAAGCGTTTTTCCAGAAGCTGATGGCTTTTGGCCAGCACCATACTGACGCTGCCTTTCTGATAGCCGATGCGTAAATGTTCAGGCGCCGTCTCTGCCGCGTGGGCCAGCGAGGTGAGCGCTAACAGCCCGGCCAGTCCGAGACGGGTTAATCTTTTAAACATGGGCGACTCCCTGTGACGGGTTAAACGCCGGGGCGTGGATATCTCTGCGGTGCAGGGCATGCCAGAAGGTTTCCAGGGCGCTGTCGAGGCGGGTTTGCAGATTCGGCGTGAAGCGAGGCTTGTGTTGATAATCGATAACCTGCGAGTCGTCGGCAAAGACGCCGTGGAGGATCTCCTGCGCTTTTAGCGCATTGAGTACCGGCTTGAGGGCATAATCCACCGCCAGTAAATGGGCCACCGTGCCGCCCGTTGCCAGTGGCAGAACCACTTTGCCGTCCAGCGCACGTTCAGGCAGCAGATCGAGCAGGGTTTTCAGGGCCCCGGAAAACGAAGCTTTATAGATAGGCGTCGCCACGATTAAGCCATCAGCCCCTTTAAGCTGTTCAGTCAGCGTTTGCAGCGCCGGACTGTCAAAACGGGCGTAGAGCAGATCCTCGGGGTCGAAGTTATGCAGATTCCAGTGGCATACTTCCACATCCAGAGCATTGAGCTTTTCACGGGCATATTCCAGCAGCGCGCTGGAGCGAGAGGGGAATCGTGGACTTCCGGCCAGGGTTATGACGCGCATGCATGCTCCTTATAACTAATTGTTTGCTTTTATCTAACATTCATAACAATTTTCAGGAGTGTGACACTGCCCGGTTATTCCACTAAATGATTTATCTGCAATTAAAATGCGAAAAAGCGCATAAGAACGGGGCTGCAAGGTAAACGATTGCGTCTAACGGTGTTTTTTTTGCCACAGGTCAATTCCCTTTCCGGGCCGGATCGCACATAATCCCCTCCCGGTTTGCACACCGGGAATCCAGGAGAGTTCATGTACTACCCCTTCGTTCGTAAAGCCCTTTTCCAGCTCGACCCTGAGCGCGCTCATGAATTTACATTCCAGCAGTTACGTCGTATTACCGGAACGCCGCTGGCCGCACTGGTGCGTCAAAACGTGCCGGAAAAACCTGTGCAATGCATGGGCCTGACCTTTAAAAATCCGCTGGGTCTTGCGGCGGGTCTGGATAAAAATGGTGAGTGCATTGATGCCCTGGGCGCGATGGGCTTTGGCTCCATCGAAATCGGTACCGTCACGCCGCGTCCGCAGCCTGGTAATGATAAGCCGCGTCTGTTCCGCCTGGTCGAAGCCGAAGGGCTGATCAACCGCATGGGCTTTAATAACCTCGGCGTTGATCACCTTGTTGAGAACGTAAAAAAAGCCCATTTTGATGGTGTATTGGGCATCAATATTGGCAAAAATAAAGACACGCCGGTAGAGCAGGGTAAAGATGACTATCTGATTTGTATGGAAAAAGTCTATGCCTACGCGGGGTATATTGCGGTGAATATTTCCTCACCAAATACCCCAGGTCTGCGCTCTTTACAATATGGCGAAGCACTGGACGATCTTCTGGGTGCCATTAAAAATAAACAAAATGAGCTCCAGGCGATCCACCATAAATATGTTCCGGTCGCGGTTAAGATCGCACCGGATCTTTCTGCTGAAGAATTGATCCAGGTTGCCGACAGTTTAGTTCGCCATAATATTGACGGAGTGATTGCGACCAATACCACACTCGATCGCTCGCTCGTTCAGGGAATGAAAAACTGTGACGAAGCGGGTGGGTTAAGTGGACGTCCGGTACAATTAAAAAGCACAGAAATTATTCGTGCCCTGTCAGCAGAATTAAAAGGACGACTGCCGATTATTGGCGTCGGTGGTATCGACTCCGTGATTGCGGCTCGCGAGAAGATGGCGGCGGGTGCCTCACTGGTGCAAATCTATTCCGGTTTTATTTTTAAAGGACCGCAGCTGATTAAAGAAATCGTTACTCATATCTAATCTTTTCTCTTTATCAGACAACCAGGGCTTTATTTCCAGCCCTGGTTGTTTTATATTCCGTCATTGTTGCTTATTTAGTCATTATAGTCTTTTATTAATGGTGTTATAAACGAAGCGGCAAACAGGACATTTTTAGTACAGGAAGTTTGGGGACGGGAGAGAAACATGCGAATTAAACCTGACGATAACTGGCGCTGGTATTTTTGTGACGAGCATGATCGCATGATGCTCGATTTAGCCAATGGTATGTTGTTTCGTTCCCGTTTTGCTCGCCGAATGTTAACCCCGGACGCCTTCTCCCCGTCAGGCTTTTGTGTTGACGACGCTGCGCTTTATTTCTCCTTTGAAGAAAAATGCCGCGACCTGGTGCTTTCTAAAGAGCAGCGTGCCGAACTGGTATTAAACGCGTTAGTGGCTATTCGATTCCTGAAACCGCAAATGCCGAAAAGCTGGCATTTTTTACCGCACAGCATGAACTGGACCCCCGCCACCGGCGATGCGGCGAGCGTAAACCTGAGCGATACCGCTGAAGAGGTGAGCCTGCTGGTGGTTGAGCCTGGCGAAAATGCCGCACTCTGTCTGCTGGCCCAGCCCGGTGTGACCATTGCCGGGCGGACGATGCAACTGGGGGATGCCATTAAGGTAATGAATGACAGGCTGAAACCGCAGCAACGCGTAGACGCTTTCAGCCTCGAGCAGGCCGTTTAAGCTTCCAGCTGTACCGACGTTTTCGGAATACAGCTGCAGCACAGAATTGTACCATCATCGCCAATCGCGGATTTTTTCAGCGCGCTGACTTCCCCTTCGACCAGCTTGATTCGACAGCACCCACAGATGCCTGCCCGGCAGGAGTAAGGTACGCGGATCCCCGCTTGTTCCAGCTGTTCAAGTAAAACCTGCTGATTGTTGCCGCGGATAACGGTGCCCTGCCAGTGAATGTCTAAGGGCGAGCTGGCTGGCGTCTCAACGTCGACGAACTCTTCTTCCTGACCTGCACCATACACTCTTGCGGGCCCACGGGCGAGAATTTCGACTTCGTCACCCACGCGGATGACGCCGCTTGAGCGCGGAATGAGGTTCTGGCCGAAATCCACATCGCCATTGTCCTGCGCTGTGCGGAATGACTGCAGGGTTTTTAACGGCTCGCCGGAAGGGTGTTTCTGGCCTTTTTCGGGACTGACGGTGGTAAAGATACAGCGGCTGCAGGGCTTCACGACATCAAATACCACGCTGCCGATACGGATCACTTTCCAGGTATCCTCTTCCCAGGCGTCAGCGCCTGTAACAACCAGGTTGGGACGAAACTGCTCCATCTGGACGCTGGCTTTACAGCGACGCTGCAGGTCGCGCAGGGAGGCGTCGTTAGTCAACAGGAAGGGGAAGCCGTCCGCGAATGAGAGCGGGACCGCCTCGTGGCGCTTAACGCGCCGCGTCAGCGCCGGGCCGACCCAGCGCAGCTGCACATCCCGGGAGAAGAAGCCGCTCAGCCAGCGGTTAATGTCATCCGGGGCGATGCGCGCGGTAAAATGATTGCCCCACACTTCCGTTGGCGCTTCGACAGGCGCAAAATCAGTAAAGCGGATCACCACGCTGGAGCCATCCGGCGCGGTGAGATGCAAACCGTCATAAAGCGGGGAAGGAGTAAAGCGAACCATTTGTGGGAACTGGCGTGCGGTAATGAACGTACCGTCAGGTTCGGTGACCATAAAGATACGATCGAAGGCAAATCCGCTCATGTCGGCCAGCGCGTGTGAAACGCCGATCCCGCGCATGGATTTCACCGGATGAATAAAAAGCCTGGATAACGTCGCCACTGCACAGCCCCTCGAATGAAAATAAGCCTTCAACTTTATGACATACACGCCATATTAGCTATAATGCGCGACAATTTTCTAAGAGTAAAAGTGACGATATGAATTCTCTGTTTGCCAGTACGGCCCGTGGGCTGGAAGAGCTGTTAAAAACTGAACTGGAAACCCTGGGTGCGCAAGAGTGCCAGGTGGTTCAGGGTGGTGTCCATTTTGAGGGCGACACACGGCTTATTTACCAGAGCCTGATGTGGAGCCGTCTGGCATCACGCATCATGCTGCCGATGAAAGAGTGCAAGGTTTACAGCGACCTTGACCTCTATACCGGCGTACAGATGATCGACTGGACAGAGATCTTCTCCCCAAATGCCACCTTTGCCGTACACTTTAATGGCGTGAACGATGAGATCCGCAACAGCCAGTACGGTGCCCTGCGCGTTAAAGACGCCATTGTGGACTGCTTCACGCGTAAAAATAAGGAACGCCCAAACGTCGATCGTGAAAATCCCGATCTGCGGATCAACGTCTGGCTCAACGGCGACACCGCCAGTATCTCTCTGGATCTGAGCGGCGCGGGTCTGCACCTGCGTGGTTATCGCGATCGTACCGGTATGGCGCCCATCAAAGAGACTCTCGCCGCCGCCATCGTGATGCGTTCCGGCTGGCAGCCAGGCACACCGCTGCTCGACCCGATGTGTGGCTCCGGTACGCTGCTGATTGAGGCCGCTATGCTGGCCACCGACCGCGCACCGGGCCTGCACCGCGGCCATTGGGGCTTCAGCGGCTGGGCGCAGCACGATGAGGCGCTGTGGAAAGAGGTCAAAGACGAAGCGCAGACCCGTGCACGTAAAGGTCTGGCGGAGTACACCTCCCATTTCTACGGCTCTGACAGCGACTCACGCGTCATTGAGCGTGCGCGCAGCAACGCCCGCCGTGCCGGTATCGGCGAGCTGGTCACCTTCGAGGTGAAAGACGTCGCGAACCTGACCAATCCGCTGCCAAAAGGCCCATACGGTACCGTTATCAGCAACCCGCCTTACGGCGAGCGTCTTGATAGCGAACCGGCGCTAATTGCCCTGCACAGCCTGCTGGGCCGTAATATGAAAAATGACTTTGGCGGCTGGAACCTGTCGCTGTTTAGCGCCTCCCCAGAACTGCTGAGCTGTCTGCAACTGCGTGCCGAACGCCAGTTTAAGGCGAAAAACGGCCCGCTGGACTGCGTGCAGAAAAACTACCATCTGGCCGAGAAAGCGGCGGACAGTAAACCATCGGGTGTGGCGGAAGATTACGCTAACCGCCTGCGTAAGAATCTGAAGAAATTCGAAAAATGGGCGAAACAGGAAGGTATCGAATGTTATCGCCTGTATGATGCCGATCTGCCGGAGTACAACGTGGCGGTTGACCGTTACGCTGACTGGGTTGTGGTGCAGGAATATGCGCCGCCAAAAACGATTGATGCACAAAAAGCGCGTCAGCGTATGCTGGACGTGATTGCGGCAACGATTTCGGTGCTGGGCATTGCGCCTAACAAACTGGTGCTGAAAACCCGTGAGCGTCAGAAAGGGAAAAATCAGTATCAGAAAATGGGTGAGAAGGGTGACTTTATCGAGGTGGGCGAATACAACGCGCGCCTGTGGGTTAACCTGACCGATTATCTGGATACCGGTCTGTTCCTTGACCACCGTATCGCCCGCCGCATGCTGGGCCAGATGAGCAAGGGTAAAGACTTCCTGAACCTGTTCTCCTATACCGGCAGCGCCAGTGTGCATGCTGGCCTTGGCGGCGCGCGCAGTACCACCACGGTGGATATGTCCCGTACTTACCTGGAATGGGCAGAACGTAACCTGCGCCTGAACGGTCTCACCGGGCGTCAGCATCGTCTGATGCAGGCTGACGTGCTGGGCTGGCTACGCGAAACGGACGAACAATTTGATCTGATCTTCATCGATCCCCCAACGTTCTCTAACTCCAAGCGTATGGAAGATAGCTTTGACGTTCAACGCGATCACCTGCGCCTGATGACCGACCTGAAACGCCTGCTGCGTAAGGGCGGTACCATTATGTTCTCGAATAACAAACGCGGCTTCCGCATGGATCATGAGGGGCTGGCTGCTCTGGGGCTGAAAGCACAAGAAATTAGCCAAAAAACGCTGTCCCAGGACTTTGCCCGTAATCGTCAGATCCATAACTGCTGGTTGATCTCCGCGGTCTGAAAGGAATAATACATGTCTTTAATTAGTATGCACGGCGCGTGGCTCTCTTTCAGCGACTCGCCGCTTCTCGACAATGCAGAACTGCACATCGAGGACAACGAGCGCGTCTGTCTGGTCGGCCGTAATGGCGCGGGTAAATCCACGCTGATGAAAATCCTCAACCGCGAACAGGGCCTGGACGACGGGCGTATTGTTTACGAGCAGGATCTTATCGTCTCTCGCCTGCAGCAGGATCCGCCGCGTCACGTGACCGGTAGCGTTTACGATTTTGTTGCCGAAGGTATCTCTGAGCAGGCCGAATACCTGAAGCGTTATCACGAGATTTCTCACCTGGTGATGACCGACCCGAGCGACAAGAATCTTAACGAACTGGCGAAAGTGCAGGAGATGCTCGATCACCACGGCCTGTGGCAGCTCGAAAACCGCATCAATGAAGTGCTGGCGCAGCTCGGACTGGAACCGGACATGGAGCTGTCGGCGCTTTCTGGCGGCTGGCTGCGTAAGGCTGCGCTTGGCCGCGCGCTGGTCAGCGGGCCGAAAGTGCTGCTGCTGGATGAACCGACGAACCACCTGGATATCGAAGCGATAGACTGGCTGGAAGGGTTCCTCAAAACCTTCAACGGGACCATTATCTTCATCTCCCACGACCGTTCGTTTATCCGCAATATGGCCACGCGTATTGTCGATCTCGATCGCGGCAAGCTGGTGACCTACCCTGGCGATTACGATACCTATCTGCTGGAGAAAGAAGAAAACCTGCGTGTGGAAGAGTTGCAGAACGCTGAATTCGACCGCAAGCTGGCGCAGGAAGAGGTCTGGATCCGTCAGGGCATCAAAGCTCGTCGTACCCGTAATGAAGGCCGCGTTCGCGCGCTGAAAGCGATGCGTCGTGAACGCAGCGAGCGCCGCGAAGTGATGGGCAGCGCCAGAATGCAGGTTGAAGAGGCCTCCCGTTCCGGCAAAATTGTCTTCGAAATGGAAAACGTCAACTATCGGGTTGATGGCAAAGTGCTGGTGAAAGACTTCTCCGCACAGGTTCAGCGTGGGGATAAAATCGCGCTGATCGGGCCGAATGGCTGCGGTAAAACCACGCTGTTGAAGCTGATGCTGGATCAGCTGAAGCCTGACAGCGGCCGCATTCACTGCGGTACTAAGCTCGAAGTGGCTTACTTCGACCAGCACCGTGCGGAGCTGGATCCGGACAGAACGGTGATGGATAACCTGGCGGAAGGTAAACAAGAGGTGATGGTTAACGGTAAGCCGCGCCATGTGCTGGGCTACCTGCAGGACTTCCTGTTCCATCCGAAACGCGCGCTGACGCCGGTACGCGCGTTGTCAGGCGGTGAGCGAAATCGTCTGCTGCTGGCACGTCTGTTCCTGAAGCCAAGTAACCTGCTGATCCTCGATGAACCAACAAACGACCTGGACGTGGAAACGCTCGAACTGCTGGAAGAGCTGATCGACGGCTATCAGGGAACCGTGATGCTGGTAAGCCACGACCGTCAGTTCGTCGATAACACCGTGACCGAGTGCTGGATCTTCGAAGGTGAAGGGCGAATCGGTCAGTATGTGGGCGGCTATCACGATGCAAAAGGACAGCAGTCGCAGTCTCAGGCGCTAAAACAGGCTAAATCCAGAACCAGTTCCGAACCTGCTGTAACAAAAGCAGAAACTGTCAAGAAAACCTCGGTTAAACTAAGCTATAACCTGCAGCGCGAACTGGAAGGACTCCCTCAGCGTCTTGAAGAGCTGGAAGCCGCACTTGAAGATCTGCAGGCGCAGGTCGCTGATGCGTCATTCTTTACCCAATCGCATGACTATACTCAAAAAGTACTGGCAGAACTGTCCGCGGCTGAAAAAGCCCTGGAAGAAGCATTTGAGCGCTGGGAGTACCTTGAGTCTCTGAAGAACGGCGCATAAACAGGGATACAATATGTGTGACCAGCACCATGCCGACAGGCATATATTATGCTCTCAATGCGATATGCTCGTGGCGTTGCCAGAGCTTGGTCACGGACATAAAGCCCTGTGTCCCCGTTGCGGTACGACGTTGACAACCGAGTGGGACGCACCAAGGCAGCGTCCCACTGCTTATGCGCTGGCGGCGTTGTTCATGCTGCTGCTTTCCAATCTCTTCCCCTTCATTTATATGAAGGTGGGAGGGATGACCAGCCAGGTCGATTTGCTTGAAATTCCGGGGGTTATGTTCTCGGAAGACTATGCCAGCCTCGGCACCTTTTTCCTCCTGTTCGTACAGATCGTCCCGGCTTTTTGTCTGGTCGTCATTCTGTTGCTGGTGAACCGCGTCGCGATGCCCCTCGCGCTTAAAATCTGGCTCGCGCGTATCCTGTTCCAGTTAAAAAGCTGGGGTATGGCCGAAATCTTTCTGGCAGGTATCCTGGTCAGTTTCGTCAAACTGATGGCGTATGGCGATGTGGGTATCGGCAGCAGCTTTGTACCCTGGTGTCTGTACTGCGTGCTGCAACTGCGCGCCTTCCAGTGTGTGGACAGACGTTGGGCGTGGGACGATATCGCGCCGGCACCGACGCTGGTACAGACGGTAAAGGTGGGGGTGCCAGGCATCCGTCAGGGGCTTCGTTCTTGTCCATGCTGCACCGCTGTGCTGCCAGCCGATCTGGATGTGTGCCCGCGCTGCGAAACAAAAGGATACGTGCGACGTAAAAATAGCCTGCAGTGGACAATGGCGCTGCTGGTGACTTCTATCATGTTGTACCTGCCGGCCAATATCCTGCCGATTATGATCACCGATTTGCTCGGTGACAAAATGCCCTCGACAATCCTTGCCGGGGTAATACTGCTGTGGGGTGAAGGCTCCTATCCCGTTGCGGGGGTGATCTTTATTGCCAGTATTATGGTACCCACGTTAAAAATGATCGCTATTGCCTGGCTCTGCTGGGATGCGAAAGGCCATGGCAAACGCGACAGCGAACGCATGCACCTGATTTATGAAGTCGTCGAGTTTGTTGGACGCTGGTCAATGATTGATGTGTTTGTTATTGCCGTTCTCTCTGCACTGGTGCGGATGGGCGGATTGATGAGTATTTATCCCGCGATGGGGGCATTAATGTTTGCGCTGGTCGTTATTATGACCATGTTCGCGGCCATGACCTTCGACCCTCGTTTATCGTGGGATCGTGAGCCTGAATCAAGCCATGAGGAACAGTAAGAGCATGGAAAATAAGAGTGGAGAGGCGAAAGTGCAGAAGGTCAAAAACTGGTCGCCGGTGTGGATTTTCCCCATCGTGACCGCGCTGATCGGTGCATGGATCCTGTTTTATCATTACAGCCATCAGGGACCGGAAGTGACGCTCATCACCACCAATGCCGAGGGGATTGAGGGCGGTAAAACGACCATCAAAAGCCGTAGCGTCGATGTGGGCGTGGTCGAAAGCGCAACCCTGACCGACGATTTAACCCATGTGGAAATCAAGGCACGCCTGAACGCGGGCATGGAAAAACTGCTGCACGGTGATTCAGCTTTCTGGGTGGTCAAGCCGCAGGTAGGACGTGAAGGGATCAGCGGCTTAGGTACGCTGCTCTCCGGTGCCTACATTGAACTGCAGCCGGGTAAAAAAGGAAGCCAGCCGGCGCAATACCAGCTTCTTGACTCGCCACCGCTTGCGCCGCCAGATGCGAAAGGCATCCGCGTGATCCTGGACAGTAAAAAAGCGGGCCAGTTAACGGCGGGCGATCCCGTGCTGTTCCGCGGTTATCGCGTGGGATCGGTTGAAACAAGTACCTTTGATCCGCAAAAGCGCACCATCAGCTATCAGCTGTTCATCAATGCGCCAAACGATCGGCTGGTCACCAGCAACGTCCGTTTCTGGAAGGACAGCGGGATCGCGGTTGATCTGACGTCAGCGGGAATGCGCGTGGAGATGGGCTCCCTGACCACGCTGTTTGGTGGCGGTGTAAGCTTTGATGTGCCGGAAGGGCAAGATTTGGGACAGCCGGTTGCAGAGAAAACGGCGTTCAGGCTCTTTGACGATCAACGCAGCATTCAGGACGCACTCTATACCGATCACATCGACTTCCTGATGTTCTTTAAAGATTCCGTCCGTGGCCTTCAGCCGGGCGCGCCTGTTGAATTCCGCGGCATTCGCCTGGGTACGGTGGGGCAAGTTCCGTTCTTTGTACCGGGTCTGCAGCAGGTATTGGATGACGATTACCGCATTCCGGTGCTGATTCGCATTGAGCCGGAACGTCTGCTCAACCAGATTGGCGAGAATCAGGATATTGGTACGCATATTACCGAACTGATGAACCGGGGTCTGCGTGGGTCGCTGAAGACGGGCAACCTGGTGACCGGTGCGCTGTATGTGGATATGGACTTCTATCCAAAAGCCCCGCCGATTACCGGTATCCGGGAGTTCGGTGGTTATAAGATCATCCCGACGGTGAGCAGCGGCCTGGCACAGATCCAGCAGCGTCTGATGGAGACACTGGATAAGATTAACAATCTGCCACTGAATCCGATGATTGAAGCCGCGACCAGTTCGCTCAGCGAAAGTCAGGCAACAATGCGTCGCCTGCAAACCACGCTGGATAACATCAACAAGATCACCGCAAGCCAGAGTATGCAGCAGCTGCCGCAGGATATGCAGAAAACGCTGCGTGAGCTTAACCGCAGTATGCAGGGCTTCCAGCCTGGCTCGGCGGCGTACAACAAGATGGTGGCAGATATGCAACGTCTTGATCAGGTCTTGCGTGAACTGCAGCCGGTTCTGAAAACGCTCAATGAGAAGAGCAACGCGCTGGTGTTCGAAGCGAAAGATAAAAAGGATCCTGAGCCTAAGAGGGCAAAAGAATGAATAAATGGCTATTAATGGTTGGCGCTCTGCTGTTAACGGCGTGCAGTTCAGGCGTGGAGAACAAGAGCTACTATCAGTTGCCTCTTGCCGCGCAAAACGGGGTACAAAGTACCGCCAGTCAGGGAAACCGTCTGCTGTGGGTTGAGCAGGTTGCTGTGCCGGATTATCTGGCAGGCAACGGCGTGGTCTACCAGACCAGCGACGTAAAATACGTGATTGCGACAAACAACCTGTGGGCCAGCCCGCTGGATCAGCAGCTGCGCAACACGCTGGTGGCCAATCTGGGCAGCCAGCTTCCGGGTTGGGTTGTCGCGTCGCAGCCGCTGGGTAACGACCAGGATACGCTGAACGTCACGGTTACGGGTTTCCATGGCCGTTATGACGGTGCGGTGGTGATTAGCGGAGAGTGGTTGCTGAACCATCAGGGCCAGATGATTAAGCGTCCTTTCCGTCTTGAGCTTAAACAGCAGAAAGATGGCTACGATGAAATGGTGAAAGTGCTGGCCCAGGGGTGGGCGCAAGAGTCGGCCAGCATCGCCAGGGAGATTTCCCGGCTGCCATAAGTAAAATTCATCGGTAAAAACCGCAGTCGGCCTGTTGCTGATTGCGGTTTTTTTTCAGTTTCACTTCAGACCGTTACTTGTGCCGGGTCACAATTTTTGTACAAATGATCTTCCAGGTAGCTCACAAATATGACACCCGTATGAATTTTGAACATTGACGCTGCGACTAATTCGGGGTATTCGTTATCTGTGCCTGCGCAAGTTTGTGCAGACACTGTTTTCTTTCCACCAGACAAAAGAATGAGGGAAACGAGGCATGAAGAGACAGAAACGAGATCGCCTGGAACGGGCTCATCAACGTGGTTATCAGGCCGGCATCGCTGGACGATCTAAAGAAATGTGTCCTTATCAGACGATAAATCAAAGGTCACAATGGCTTGGAGGCTGGCGAGAAGCCATCGGCGACAGGGCACTCATAGCCTGATAACGTCTCTTTCAAAAAAAGAAACCTCCGCACTGCGGAGGTTTCGCCTTTATGGGGTCGCTCAACGCGAAATCAGAACGCGGAAGTGTCCTGGAACAGACCCACTTTCAGGTCGTTTGCGGTATAAATCTGACGACCGTCTACCAGCACTTCGCCATCTGCCAGGCCCATAATCAGGCGGCGGTTAACGATGCGTTTGAAGTGAATACGATAGGTCACTTTCTTCGCAGTAGGCAGAACCTGTCCGGTGAATTTCACTTCGCCCACACCCAGCGCACGGCCTTTACCTTCACCACCCAGCCAGCCCAGATAGAAGCCAACCAGCTGCCACATTGCATCCAGACCCAGACAGCCAGGCATTACCGGATCGCCAATAAAGTGGCAACCGAAGAACCACAGGTCCGGGTTGATATCGAGTTCTGCTTCTACGTAACCCTTATCGAAGTTGCCGCCGGTTTCGGTCATTTTCACGACACGGTCCATCATCAGCATGTTCGGGGCCGGTAACTGTGGGCCGTTAGCGCCAAACAGTTCACCGCGACCAGAGGCAAGAAGGTCTTCTTTTGTATAGGATTCGCGTTTATCTACCATGTTCTCAGTAAGCCTTATTTTAGTGAAGGACGCAGGATAGCTAACACGTGTACGCTGAACAAGTCCGATCAGTTTGAACTAAACCAGCCTAACCAGCGTAACGGCCAGGGATAACGATGACGAGCATCCTGCTGCGTCGCCTGAGCAATGCGCTCCTGGATAGTCTGCATCAGGGTTGTTTGCCCTTCGCCGTCCCATACCAGGTTTGTCAGTAAGGGTAGTGCATCATCAATGCC
This sequence comes from Enterobacter sp. MEB024, assembly GCF_030209635.1. Classification (NCBI taxonomy): domain Bacteria; kingdom Pseudomonadati; phylum Pseudomonadota; class Gammaproteobacteria; order Enterobacterales; family Enterobacteriaceae; genus Enterobacter; species Enterobacter sp. MEB024. Next base: position 290,083 of record NZ_JARVRQ010000015.1, read on the forward strand.
TTCGATGGCCCAGATGGTGAATTGTTCCTGTTCCACGGCATCCAGAATGTCCTGGCTGAGGCTCAAATGGCGCGCGTTAGGGGCAGGAATAATCACCCCCTGTTTGCCGTTTAACCCACGCTGCTGACAAATCGAGAAGAAGCCTTCAATCTTTTCGTTCAGACCACCCACTGGCTGCGCACGACCAAACTGATCGACCGAGCCGGTGATCGCGATGTTCTGATTAACCGGCACTTCTGCCAGGGCGCTGATTAAGGCGCACAGCTCCGCCATAGAGGCGCTATCACCATCGACTTCACTGTATGATTGCTCAAACGTCAGCGAGGCGGAGAAGGGGATTTGCTGCTCAAGCTGCAGCTCTGACATCAGGAACGCCTGCATGATCATCATGCCTTTAGCGTGAATGTTGCCGCCCAACTCGGCTTTGCGTTCGATATCAGTGAACTCACCGTCACCGACATGCACAACGCAGCTGATACGGGAAGGCTCCCCGAAAGCGCGCGGGTGGCCGGGGAATTCAATCACCGACAGGGCATTGATCTGCCCGATACGTTCGCCTTCGGTCTCAACCAGAATTTGTTCCAGCAGAATTTCATCCTGCATACGGTCAGCAAGATAGCCTTCACGCCACTCACGCTGCGCCAGCATCTGGGTAAGCTGCTCACCGGTGAATGCGCCGTTACCGCTGACGACACCCACTTCACGCAGTTGCTTGCCTATCCAGAGCGGGCAGAGCGGCAGCGTCTCCTGGTCACCGGTATAGCGAACCGCTTCGCGGATCAAACCAGGCCAGGCGTCGGCGGCCGGCGTTGGCAGTGCGAAACGTTCCGCAACGCCCAACACCCACTGGCACCACTGTGCCATATCATCGGCATCGGTAATCTGGATGTTATCTTCGTATTCGCTGTAGACCGCCTGCTCAGCCAGTTCGGGCTCCATCTCCTGGAAGTCAGCCAGCGATTCACGATCACCCGTCAGCACCACGGTCAGCGACAGCGGCATTGAAGGAACTGAGACGGGCAGGGGACGAGACTCGTCGTAGCCAACCCAGTCAAAACGCTGCTGATTAACCACCGTTTTCAGGCGCATCCACAGCAGAGGTTGTGAGAGGAGGGTGCGCAACGAGATGATCAGTACGCCGCCATTGGCGCGGTGCACCAGCCCAGGTTGCAGCGAGAGCTCACCGTTAAACTGGCGCAGACAACCAAAGAGTTGTTCAGCCTCGACCCAGTTAGCGGTAATCACTTCACCCCTGGCAGCAAAGCGGTCGTCGGGCTGCTCTGCCGGTTCGAATGTGACATCATGTCCCGCGATACGATATTGGCCGCCAAAGACGGCGTTCGCTTGCGGTCGCAACTGGCGCATGGCATCACCCAGAAGCGTCAGATATTCCGCTTCTTCCGGGGCCTTGAGCATCATGAAGGGTGATGTTGCCCAGGGGCTTAACACCTGCTCCAGCGCATAATGCAAACGGGGTTGCGTATCGCTAAGGATCAATTCGTGTTCTTTTGCGAGATCGGGTCGTGCAAACAGTTCCTGATAGCTCTCGGTATCCGGAACGAGGTCACGCCATGCAAGTTTCGTAATGGTCAAAGTTGATGTTTTTTAGTTAGATGTAAAAGCGTGGAGTATACCGTAAGCGGGGGGCTCTACCCAAGCAGGATTGGGCATTTCGGCAGAGCGATTGGCTGCATTCACTCACAGGATATGATTTCTTTTCAGCAGATTGCCAAAAAACTGATATTCTGAACAGAGTTACGTGGTAACACTGAGATCGCAATGAAATATCAACAACTGGAAAATCTCGAAAGCGGCTGGAAATGGAAGTACCTGGTCAAAAAGCACCGTGAAGGGGAGCTGATCACCTGCTACATCGAAGCCAGCGCAGCGCAAGAAGCCGTGGATATTTTGCTGACCCTCGAAAATGAACCGGTACAGGTTAACGGCTGGATTGAGAAACACATTAATCCTGCGTTGTTAAACCGGATGAAGCAAACTATTCGTGCGCGTCGCAAGCGGCATTTTAATGCGGAGCATCAGCACACTCGCAAAAAATCCATCGACCTGGAGTTTATGGTCTGGCAACGTCTGGCAGGGCTTGCGCAACGGCGTGGGAAAACGCTGTCAGAAACGATAGTGCAGTTGATTGAAGATGCCGAGTATAAAGAGAAGTACGCCAACCAGATGTCGACGCTGAAGAATGATCTTCAGGCTCTGTTGGGTAAGAAATAGATTTTTGTTTTCTTCAGATTCAGATAATAAAAAACCCCGCAATGCGGGGTTTTTTTATAAGACGATAACTTATGCCGCTGGCTGAGTTACAACGTCTTTGATGCCTTTAACTTCGATCTCTACGCGACGATCTGGAGCCAGGCAGTCGATCAGTGCAGCGCGAGCTTTAACGTTGTCACAGGTGTTGCCAGTAACTGGGTTAGCTTCGCCCATACCACGTGGGGAGATCTTGTTAGCTGGGATACCTTTAGAGATCAGGTAATCAACAACAGACTGAGCACGTTTCTCAGACAGTTTCTGGTTGTAAGCGTCAGAACCGATACGGTCGGTGAAGCCCAGAACCACTACAGAACCGTCTTTAGGATCCAGGTTGCTCAGCTGGGTGTACAGCTGATCCAGTGCCTGCTGACCTTCTGGTTTCAGGGTAGCTTTGTTGAAGTTGAACAGAACGTCAGACTTCAGAGTGAAGTGCTTGGTCTGTACTTCTGGAGCTGGAGCCGGCGCTGGAGCAACGATTGGCGCTGCATCTTCCTGCTGGCCGAAACGGTAGGAAACACCTACGCTCAGCATGCCGTTGTCCGGACGAACACCAACGGTGTTGCCGTCGCCGATGTTGTTAACCCACTGGTATTCCAGACGGGTAGCGATATCACGGGTCATAGCCCACTCAACGCCACCAGCGAATACTGGGGAAACACCGGTGTCATGGTCGTCGCCAGCGATGCTGTTGCTGGAGTCAGCGCGCCATACCATGCCGCCCAGACGAGTGTACACGTCCAGATCGTCAGTTACTGGGTAACCCAGTTTAGCGGTCAGCTGTACGCCCTGAGCTTTAAAAGCGCCGTTTACGTTGTCGCCTTTGTATGGCATACGACCTAACCAGTCGTAACCCATTTCAAAACCAACATACGGGTTAACCTGATAGCCACCGAACGCACCTGCACCAAGCTGGCTCTCGTGAGTAGGGCCATCGTTGTTCAGGCTGCTGTTGTACCAGCCGGTGTCATGGAACTGAGACCAGCCCAGTTTACCACCTGCATACCAGGTATTATCTTTCGGAGCGGCCTGCGCTACGGTAGCGAAGCCAGCCAGTGCCACTGCAATCGCGATAGCTGTCTTTTTCATTTTTTGCGCCTCGTTATCATCCAAAATTCGCCATGAAGGTCTCAATAGAGATTCACGGTTAAATCCTTCACCGGGGGGCGTGGTCAAATATAAATCTACCGATATCTTCGGCTTAGGCCGAGCACCCCTGGCGATGTAAAGTCTACAACGTAGCTGAAAACTTACAAGTGTGAAGTCCGTCAGGCATATGAAAAAAAAAGTTCCGTATACCGATTATTTAACATTTTTCGAACGAGTTTTGTGCAATAAAATTAAGGAGAACCGCACCAGACAAGCCTTGCCGCAGTTTTGGCGCCTGGAACTAAAATCGCATCTTGTGGTCAAAAAAAATTCCAGGAATAATCTTAATTTTCCTCAATGATACAAATTTGAGTGAATTTTTAGGCCAGAAAGTTGTCCTCTGCGATAAGAATCTGGTCGAACTGGACGCATGATCAACCCGATCGCACTACCTTCTTCAGCCGCTTCAGTCAGTCGAAAATGTTCCTCATCGGTCAATTCGTCGGATAACCATCCAATCACCACGCTGTAATTCCCCGTACGTAACGCCCGGATCATCGATTCCACGGTATCGCAGGGAGAGAGTTGGTTAATTTGCATGACCTTTGTCAGCGGCAGGCCCGCGGACTGCACCCATTCACGGCTCAGTTTTTGTTGAGGCGTCAGCCAAAGCTGCCAGCGCGACTGCTGACCAAGCTGTTGTAATAACGGCAACAGCAGAAGTTGAGTGAGCAGGGGCTGGTCTTCACGATAAACCACTTCACTGATAAGCCCTGTCGAAACACGCTCGGTGGAATTCTGCGTGACATTGCCAGCGGAAGAAGAGAGAGAGGTTGAGCGATTTGCATAGCCTGAAGTGTACATATTCATTCCAGCCCTGTAGTTACTGTATGGATATACAGTAACCCCTGTATGCATAAAGATCAACCTCATTTTCGGAAAGCGACTCGCAAAATTCATTCATTATTGATGCGCCTGGAAAAATCATCTTGCTCAACGACGATAAGTTGCCTATTTTCCTGCTAACGGATCCGCTAGTAAGAAATTTCGTTGTTACTTTATGATTTTGAAGGGAAATATCATGAAAAAGATATCTTATGAACGGATTTATAAATCCCAGGAATACCTTTCACCCTTAGGTGAAATCCACCATCGTGCGCTGTTCGGTGGGTATACCCTGGCCGTAGATGATGCCGTCTTCGCTATGGTCTCCGACGGGGAGCTGTATCTCCGGGCCTGTGAGGAAAGTGCAAAATACTGTGTAAAAAATGCCTCATCATTCTTAACCCTGATGAAACGGGGTCGTCCGGTGCTGCTCAATTATTATCGTGTCGATGACGGACTGTGGCAGGACAGAGAACGGCTGCTTCAGCTCTCCTCGTTCGCGCTCAATGCGGCGCGAAAAGAGCGTTCGCAGCGTGATCGGCGAAACCGCCTCAAGGACTTGCCCAATCTCACCTTTCAGCTTGAAGTGCTGCTCTTTGAAGCCGGAATCACTGATGAAGAGACGCTGCGGGAGCTGGGTGCCCGTGCGAGCTGGCTGAAGATGCGGGCGAAGAATAAAGCGCTCAGCATTAAAGTGCTGTTCGCGCTGGAAGGGGCCATCGCCGGACTTCATGAGGCGGCACTCCCGGCGGGAATTCGCCGGGAGTTAACGGAGTGGTTTAATGCGCTGCCTGAGCCACAGGAGAATCACTCCTCCAGGTAGCGATCTGCAGTTGCAGTCGGCAAATTTCTGGCAGCAGAGCGATAAGGAGGCCAATCTGCTGAAGAACCAGCGGTGCTTTGCTGTCGCTTCCCGGGTCAATATGCGTAATACGCTGAGCCAGTTCATCCAGCGCGTGTTGAACGCGAGGCTCATCGGCTGGTCGGTGATGAAGCGCGTCATCGACATAGCATACGGCATCATCCAGCAGGGCGAGGATGGCCGGGTGAGTCAATTTCTCACGGTGGGCACCCAGCGTCGAAATATAGCTGGTGAAGGTATGGTTCAGACAGAGCAGGCGGAAAGCCGTTTCCCGAATTTCTGCCGTGGCGCGAGGCTCCGTGGACATGTTAGAGACCACCGAAGCCAGTTCAGCATCACAGTTATGCGCATCGCGACGCGCGATACGATAAGCCAGACGGTTATCGCGACCCTGATGATACTGCTCAAGGATGGCATCAAGGTATCGACAGTTCGCGTTCATCGCCCTGTCTACCACACGCGGTAAATTACGGAACCGCCAGTCCGGCCAGATAAAACTGACCGCCGCCCAGGCGATAGCGCAGCCAATCAGCGTATCTATCACGCGGGGCAGGGCCACTTCAAATCCTTCACCCAGCAGGTTAAAGCAGAGTAGCACCAGCAGCGTGATGAACATTGTGGCATGCGCATACTGCACATTACGAAAGGCGAAGAACAACACACCGGTGATCACGATCAGGATCAGCTGGCCTTCGACAGAGGGCACGAAATAGAGCACCGGCAGCCCAATAGCGACGCCAACCAGCGTACCGATAATACGTAGCGCAAGGCGGTGGCGGGTGGCGTTATAGTTTGGCTGGCAAACAAACAGGCTGGTCAGCAGGATCCAGTAACCGTGATGTAACCCGGTTATCTGAATGATGGCATAACCCACGCACAGCACCAGTGACATCCTCACCGCATGGCGAAACAGTGCCGATTCCGGCGTAAAGTTGCGGCTCAGTCGCAGCCACATATCGCTGAAGCTATGCACGCTGTCATCAGCAAGCTGATTCTCCACATCTTTATCGGGGAGCGCCATCGCCTGCTCGGATTCAATGGTAGCCAGTTGAGCATCTATCGCCCGCAGGTTATTCAGCAAAAATCCCAGTGCTTTAATATGTTCCGGCGATGTTCCACTGGCCTGAACGCGATCGAGCGCCGCATCAAGATGGCTAAATACGCGTTCGAAGCGCGGGTCATGTTGATAGGGCGTACGCAGCAAAATGGAGCGTGCCAGCTGCTGGCACGCCTGAGACTGCATCGACAGCAGGCGCTGGAAGCGGAACATCACGTCGCTGTAGCGGAACTTCTCGCGCAGGGCAGCATACTGAACGTGCGAGGAGCTGGCACGCTCATGAATATCCTGCGCCGCGAAATAGTAGTGCAAGGTTCTTCGCGTTCCGCGCTGACCGCGATCGCCCCGCAGACGGGTAAGCAGTGAGGCTTTCGTCTGGTTAAGTGTGGCGACCAGTTGACCGTTGGCCAGAGCCAAATCGTAGAGCGGAGACTGGCTCTCCTCCTCGATATCCGGATCGAAGAGCCGGGATTTTAGCTCAAGGTAGTGGGCCAGTTGCTCGAAGCTGCGGGCAAGGTTGTCCTGAAGAGGGCGAACCGGAAAAATAAGATGCCCGGTTAACGTCAGCAGGTTATACCAGATGGCCCCCAGCAATAGCAGTATGGGCTGCTGGTACCATTGATCATAAAGGGAAACACCCAGCATGGTGTAAATGGCGATCAGCAGGGCACCAAAGGCGATAGTGGCATAGCGCTGCCCAAGGCCGCCAAGCAAAATAAACCCGCTGGTAGAGAGCGTAAGGCCAATGGCAAACAGCCAGGGCCAGGGGAAGAGCAGCTCCACGGAGGCTGACGCGATAAAAAAACAGACCAGCGTAATCACAAGATTACGCAGGCGCCCGGCAAGGCGATCGTCCAGATCCGCCAGCGCCCCCGCAACCACTCCCAGCGTGAGCGGGATGGTGAGTTTTACGTCATTCAGCCACCACGGCAGGGCAACCGTGCCGCACAGTGCGATAAATATTCTGACGTTATAAAGCCAGATGCTGTTCCAGGTATAACGGCGAAGCAGTGGGCTTAGCATAAGCACGGCCAGTCCTTATTTACTGAAAACGACGACGCGCGTTTGCTTCACGTGCCGCCTGTGCCACTTCTACCGGAACGACCCTGCGCCCGACTGGCCAAAGCGCGATGGCGGCAATCTTAAAGTTCGCGATCCCCACCGGAATACCAATAATGGATATGCACTGGGCAATACCGGCAAAGATATGCATCACACACAGCCACCAGCCGAAGAAAACCAGCCACAGAATATTGAGGACCGTGCCTCCCGTGTTCAGCAGTGCGTTTTTGCTCTCCGGGTTCAGTTCGTCAACGTGGACGGCTTCATTCCCGTACGGGATGAAAGAGAGTTTGGTGATTTCCCAGCAGGAGCGGGTCAGGGGGAGCGTAAAAATAAGGACGATGCTCACCAGCGTGGCAAAAAGCCAGGCAAGAGTGGTGGCAAAACCGCCTAACACAAAATTCAAAACATTCAGAACAGTACGCATAAACCCTCAGTTCCTTTCGATATGATTAACGCCCAGTGATTGTAACGTTTTTTTAGGCTGGAGCACCTTAAAACTGGCAGTTAAACTGTCAGGTAAATTATCTCTTCGTGGATTCGGCTGGACATGGAACTGAAAGCAACATCATTAGGCAAACGCCTGGCGCAACACCCCTACGACAGGGTTGTCCTCCTTAATGCCGGAGTGAAAGTCTCCGGAGAACGCCACGAATACCTCATTCCGTTTAATCAACTGCTGGCTATCCACTGTAAACGCGGGTTGGTCTGGGGCGAACTGGAGTTTGTCCTGCCTGATGATAAAGTCGTGCGCCTTCACGGTACCGAGTGGGCTGAGACCCAGCGCTTCCATCATCACCTGAATATGCTCTGGCAGCAGTGGAGCCAGGATATGAGCGTGATTGCCGCTCAGGTACTGCAGCAGGTACTGAACGATATTGCACAAAGTAACGAGCAACAAACGTGGCTCACCCGCCAGCAGACGGCCGGGTTGCAGCAAAAGATTAGGCAGGCGCTGGCGGCACTGCCGTTATCCGTGACGCGTCTTGACGAGTTCGACAATTGCCGTGACGCCTGGCGTCAGTGTCAGGCCTGGCTTGGCGATACAGACAAGAGCCGGCTGGCGCACAACCAGGCGTGGACAGATGCCATGCTGACCCGTTATGCCGACTTTTTCAGCACGGTTGAATCTTCACCGCTTAACCCTGCACAGGCGCGCGCCGTGGTTAACGGCGAGCACTCCCTGCTGGTGCTGGCGGGTGCCGGAAGCGGCAAAACGTCGGTGCTGGTGGCCCGTGCGGGTTGGCTACTGACAACGGGTGAGGCTGTTGCCGACCAGATACTGTTGCTGGCGTTTGGCCGTAAGGCAGCCGAGGAGATGGACGAACGCATACAGGAACGCCTGCATACCCGGGATATTACCGCCAGAACCTTCCATGCCCTGGCGCTGCATATTATTCAGCAGGGCAGTAAAAAAGTGCCTGCCATCAGCAAGCTGGAAAACGACACGCAGGCGCGTCAGGCGCTGTTCATCAAGACGTGGCGTCAGCAGTGCAGTGAGAAAAAGGCGCAGGCTAAAGGGTGGCGTCAGTGGCTGGAAGAAGAACTCAACTGGGACGTACCGGAAGGCAATTTCTGGCAGGATGAAAAACTGGCTCGTCGCCTGGGCTCTCGCCTCGACCGCTGGGTTAGCCTGATGCGGATGCACGGCGGATCGCAAGCCGAGATGATTGAAAGCGCGCCGGAGACGATCCGCGCCCTGTTTTCGAAGCGGGTTAAGCTGATGGCCCCGATGCTGAAAGCCTGGAAAACCGCGCTGAAAGAGGAAAATGCCGTCGATTTCTCCGGTTTGATCCATCAGGCCATTATCATTCTTGAGAAGGGCCGTTTTGTCAGCCCGTGGAAGCATATCCTGGTGGATGAATTCCAGGATATCTCGCCGCAACGTGCCGCGCTGCTCTCGGCGTTAAGGGCGCAAAATAAACATACCTCGCTGTTTGCGGTGGGCGATGACTGGCAGGCTATCTATCGCTTCAGCGGGGCACAGCTCTCCCTGACGACTGCATTCCATCACTATTTTGGCGAAGGCGATCGCAGCGATCTGGATACCACCTATCGCTTCAATTCCCGGATTGGTGAAGTTGCTAACCGCTTTATCCAGCAGAACCCACATCAGCTGGCAAAACCGCTAAATAGCCTCCGGGCCGGGGACAAAAAAGCCGTTACCCTGCTGGCGGACGATCAGCTGGAGCCGCTGCTGGACAAACTGAGCGGCTATGCGAAGCCGGATGAACGTATTCTGGTGCTGGCACGCTATCACCATCTTAAGCCTGCGGCGCTGGAAAAAGCCGCGACCCGCTGGCCGAAGCTGCAGCTCGATTTTATGACCATCCACGCCAGCAAAGGACAGCAGGCCGACTATGTGATAGTGATGGGGCTCAAAGAGGGGAGCGATGGTTTCCCGGCTCCGGCACGAGAGTCGGTAATGGAACAGGCATTACTGCCGGTCCCGGAAGATTTTCCGGATGCCGAAGAGCGGCGTTTGCTGTACGTGGCGATGACCCGCGCGCGTCATCGCGTGTGGCTGCTGTTCAACAAAGAGGAGCCGTCGGTGTTTGTCGATATTCTGAAGAGTATTGATGTGCCAGTGGCGAGGAAGCCTTAACGGGATAGCGGAGCGGTAATATTGCAGGCCCGGTAAGCGTGTCGCCACCGGGCAAAAAACTACTTCAGTCTTTCAGAAAGATAGCGCTGATAATCCGGGATCAGGATCTCAACCGGTGAGTTGAAGTGCGGGGATTCAATGATGAAATCTGCCGTCGACAGGTTCGTCGCCACCGGAATATTCCATACCGTTGCCAGACGCAGCAGGGCTTTGACATCCGGGTCGTGCGGAACCGCATTCAGCGGATCCCAGAAGAAAATCAGTACATCAATTTTCCCTTCAGAAATCTGAGCGCCGACCTGCTGGTCGCCGCCCATCGGGCCGCTCAGCATGGCATTGACCTCCAGACCCGTTTCGCGGTGGATCAGGTTACCGGTTGTCCCGGTCGCTGAGAGAGCATGCTTTTCCAGCAATGGCTGATGGCGGCGAACCCAGTTAAGCAGCATTTGTTTACAGTGATCGTGCGCAACCAGAGCAATGTGTTTGCGTTCCGGTAGCGTGCGTGTTGTCAGTTCCATAATCTTATCCATCAGGTTAACTGACTACACGATGACGGGAACCGCCTGATGCTGCAAGAGAAAGGCGAAAAAAATGTGGCTTATGATGAAGGTTGTTGCTTCACCCACTGTAAAAAACGGGCCCGTGTCTCAGGATCGGCCTGCTGGAACCAGAATTTAAGACGCTGTTCCGTTAACGTCTGGGACTGTGGCGGAATAACATCCAGCTCTGAGACACCGGACAGCAGCGTACTGTCGTCTGCCATCCTGGTGGCAAACTGTGGAAGGGAAGCGCGTTTGCCTGCCTTGTTATAGATTTCGGTCGCGGCCTCGTAATCGGTGCCTTTCGGGGACGAGGTTAACGCCAGAATATCGAGTTTTACCGGAATCGGCATTGAATCCCCGTCCAGCAGTTCAAGGCGCGGAGAGGCGTCAAAGGCCGCCGACTCTTTTTCGGTTTCAAGACGCGGGAGGGTAATGTTCACCTGACTGACCCGCTGGGTATTAAAGCTGACAATCAGCGGCGCAGAGATATACATGCGTTGTTCATGATTAGCGAGGCCGATGGTTTTTTCTACCCGCAATACCAGCTGGTGTGGCCCATTATCAAGTTCGATGCTGTCCGCACCGCGCAACAAGGAACTGGACACTTTTTTTCCGTCCAGCACCAGCAGATCAATATCCGTTGTAAGCCGTAGCGTGGTCGCAAAGACGCAAACTGGCATCACTAACGCAATCACAGCAGTGGCAATGCCGGTTTTCATAGAGGGCTCCTGTTGAAATGACTCGGCCGCGGTAATGTATCCAAATATTTCGATAATCACGTTTACTAACATATAGACATATTCTGCCGTTTTGCCCTCATGCATCTGCATGGGATGCATGGTTGAGATGTGCGCTTTGACGTACACTCATAAAAAAGCCTGGAGGAAAACCATGAAAGAGAACGAAATTGCCGAGATTCTGACATCGACGCGCACGATTGCATTGGTAGGGGCAAGTGATAAACCGGATCGCCCAAGCTACCGGGTGATGAAGTACCTTCTCGATCAGGGCTATCACGTCATCCCTGTGTCGCCGAAAGTGGCCGGTAAAACCTTACTGGGTCAGCAGGGATACGCCACGCTGAACGAGGTACCTGAAAAAGTCGACATGGTGGATGTTTTCCGCAATTCCGAGGCAGCGTGGGGAGTGGCACAAGAGGCCATCGCCATCGGCGCGAAAACGCTGTGGATGCAGTTGGGTGTCATTAACGAGCAGGCGGCGGTGCTGGCGCGAGAAGCCGGTCTGACGGTGGTAATGGACCGATGTCCGGCGATTGAGATTCCCCGTCTGGGGCTGGCGAAGTCATAAAAAAAAGCCCGTTTATCGGGCTTTTTTTACGCGCTTAGTTCCGCAGGCGCGGGGCCTGTAACTGTTTGCGGATAGTCTGAGCAAGTTCATCCATCGTGGGTTGCTCTGGATGCTCATCCTGCAGTTCGCTACTCAGCTGCGCTTCAGCAAGGTAGGTGTGAACGGGTTGTCCATCATCCCCCTCCATCACCACATGATACCAGGGCGCGGCGCGAAGCTCTGCGTTAACCGCCAGTTCATCCGCTGACGGTTCATCAAGGGAATACTCCGGGTCGATATCCACGACCACACCCAAATACCCTAGCAAAGTGTGGCGGACCTGCTGGCCGATACCGAATTTGCTGGCAATCATAGTCACCTCCCGGGAAACACTACTTACACGTTATGTGCGGGCAATATTTCTCTTTTCAAGTTACATGACGCGACAGGCAAACCCTTTCAGATACAGCCCTTCCGGGTAGGTAGCGATCACCGGGTGATCGGCTGCCTGACGGAACTGTTCTATAAATTGTACATCACGACCAGCATCTATTGCGGCATCAGCGATGATTTTCTGAAATAAATCTGTGGTCATCAGGCCGGAGCAGGAGAAGGTGAGAAGCACTCCACCCGGGTTCAGCAGCTGGATGGCCAGCATGTTGATATCCTTATAGCCGCGGCAGGCACCCATCAGCTGACTTTTGTTCTCCACAAACTTCGGTGGATCCATCACGATGACGTCGAATTTCTCGCCCTGATCGCGATACTTACGCAGCAGCTTGAAGACGTCATCGCGAACAAACTCGGCTTTGCTCAGATCCAGCTTGTTCAGCTCGACGTTTTGTTTCGCCACGTCCAGCGCTTCCTGAGAGGTATCAACGCTGACAACCTGGGCACAGCCGCCCATCAGCGCCGAGACGGCGAAACCACCGGTATAGGAGAAGCAGTTCAGTACGCGTTTGTCGGCAACATACTGGCGAGTGGCCAGGCGGCTGTCACGCTGGTCCAGGTAGTAACCCGTTTTATGGCCGCCCTGGATATCCACCAGCAGCTTCATACCGTGCTCTTCGATTGGCAGCAGGGCAGGTGGCAGTTCACCGGTGACCGGACCTTGCGTCAGCTCCATGCCCTCTTTTTTGCGCACTGCCACATCGCTGCGGTCATAAATGGCGCATTCCGGGAAAACCGATTGCAACGCGCTGATCAGCGCAGCACGTTGATATTCAGCCCCTGCGCTTAACAGTTGCAGTACCAGGAAGTTACCGAAGCGGTCGATCGTCACGCCAGGCAGACCGTCGGACTCACCGGCAATCACACGGTAGCTGTCCAGACCGTCACGCTTTGCCAGCCACTCACGCCACTGCTGCGCCTGCTGTAAACGACGAACGAAGAAATCAATATCGATCGTTTCATCTTTATCAAAGGTCCAGACGCGAGCGCGGATTTGGGACGCTGGCGAATATGCGCCTCGCGCTAACCATTTCCCCTGATGGTCAACGATATCGATGGTCTCTCCGAGGCTGGCTTTGCCTTCCATACGGGCTACTGCACCGGAAAAGACCCAGGGATGGCGGCGCAATAATGACTTCTCGCGCCCTTTGGCTAACACTAAACGTACACTCATAATTTGCTATTCTGTCGATTCCAGGGAAATGGCGCGTAGAGTAGCACATTCAGCAAGTCGCAATCATCTGCGGATGCCTTTGAGCGTTTCGGCACAAAATCAAATCGCTTAGGCACAGTACTGCACTGCGGTGGGCTTTACAGTAGGGTTTCCGGTACAGCAAAGGGAAACACAAATGAGAAAGCGCCTTGCGATAGCAGTAACTACCCTGGCGGTGGTCAGTTTTCATGTTTTAGCGGCATCGTCGTTCACCATCAGCAGTCAGGATCTGGCCAGTGAACGCCCGTTGTCGCAACAGCAGGTGTTTGACGGGTTTGGGTGTCACGGTGGGAATCACTCTCCGCAACTGGCGTGGAAAAATCCGCCTGTCGGGACGAAAAGTTTCGCAGTCACGGTATTTGACCCTGATGCCCCTACCGGAAGTGGATGGTGGCACTGGACGGTGGTCAATATTCCCCTCCAGACGCTGACGCTTCCCGCCGATGCCGGAAACCCGAAGGGTGAGACATTACCGGCCGGGGTTGTGCAGGGGCGTAATGATTTCGGTTATTCTGGTTTCGGCGGCGCATGTCCGCCCAAAGGGGATAAGCCGCACCGTTATCAGTTTACCGTCTGGGCGCTGGATGTGGATAAATTGCCTGTCGACAGGAATGCCAGCGGCGCGCTGGTGGGTTTTATGCTTAACAGTCACGTCCTGGCAAAGGCCAGCTTAACCGTTACCTACAGCAGATAAGGATGGCATGGTGCAGGGAGTCCAGTTTCAACATAAACATTTGACGGCCGGTGAAGTGAGCGCCAGTAAAATGCATCACCTGCACCAGGTTAAACTCTTTCTTCCTGCCATTTGCCATATCACTCACGGCAGTAAAGTGATTGTTCAGGACGATAACCGCCTGGTGGCGACGAAAGCGTCGCTGATCATTATTCCCGCCAATACGCCGCTGGAGATCATAAATCAACCCGCGAATGGTCTCTTTCGCTCTGACTTATTGATGTTGTCACCGGAGCTTCTGGCGGAGTTTAAAACGCATTACCTGAAATCCTGGCCGCGCACAGAATTACATTCCCTCTGTGCTCCCCTGAGTGAGGGGCTGGCATTTATGTGGAGTAACCTGCTGCATGCCGTGCGTCAGGATTTACCGGAGGCGTTACAAAAGCATCAGGCTTTCGGCCTTTTGCTGGCATTACTACATGACGGCGTCGCAGGGCCGTTGCTTATAGAGCGTAATAGCCACCTGTCCGAGCAGGTGCGGCAGTTCATCATGCTCTCGCCCGCCAGGGCCTGGACTGCACAGGATGTTGCCAGCCGCCTGGCATTGAGCGTGCCGACGCTACGCAGACGGTTACGCGAAGAGTCGCAGAGTTTTCGCCAGATTGTTGAGGAGGTGAGGATGGCCGTTGCGCTGTCACACTTACAGTCAACCCGGTTACCTATTGGTGAAATCGCATTACAATGTGGTTATCTTTCCAGCTCTCGTTTTACTGCCCGTTTCCGGCAACATTATGGCTGTTTGCCGAAAACGCTACGTTAAGGAGTAGAAAAATGTCAAAAATCTGCACAATTGCCTGGGTACACGGCATGGTTCAGGGTGTCGGATTCCGTTACAGCACGCAGCGCGAAGCTATGCAGCTGGGGCTCACGGGATACGCGCGAAACAGGGATGATGGCAGCGTTGAGGTCGTTGCCTGTGGTGATGCGGAGCAGGTTGAAAAGCTGGTGGCATGGCTGAAAGCTGGTGGGCCGCGCAGCGCGCGGGTTGATAAGGTTTTAACCGAACCCCATCAACCCGGCCGGGAATACGTTAACTTCGGTATTCGCTACTAAATGCATTTCACCGGTTTTGGCAGGCCGGCAATTTTGGTGGCCTGTTTTGCCGGGCCTTTCGGGAACAGGCGATACAGGTAACGGCTGTTGCCTTTCTCTTCACCGAATTTATTGGCCATCGCCTTGACCAGCATGCGGATCGCCGGGGAGGTGTTGAATTCGAGATAGAATTCGCGCACAAAACGCACCACTTCCCAGTGTTCCGGGGAGAGGGCGATACCTTCGTTCTCGGCGATTTTTTCCGCCAGCGGCTCGCTCCACTGGCTGCTCTCTTTCAGATAACCGTCGTTATCAGTTTCAATCTCTTTACCTTCAAAACTCAACATAGTCATTCACGCGTCAGTCAAAAACCGCAGCAGTGTACCAAAAAACAAAGCCCCGCATAAGCGGGGCTCTGGTTCACAGCATTGTTGATTAATCGCGGCTGGCGAAGCCCAGGATGCTCAACAGGCTGACAAAGATGTTGTACAGCGATACATACAGGCTCACGGTGGCGCGGATATAGTTCGTCTCACCGCCGTGAATGATGTTGCTGGTTTCATACAGGATTGCGCCAGAAGAAATCAGAATAAACACGGCGCTGATCGCCAGGTGCAGGGCAGGCAGCTGCAGGAAGATGTTTGCCACCATACCTACCAGCACCACCACGATACCTGCCATCAGCATACCGCCGAGGAAGGACATGTCCTTACGGGTGGTCAGCACGTAGGCCGAACAGCAGAAGAATACCAGCGCGGTACCGCCCAGCGCCATGCCAATCACGTCGCCCATACCGGCGGACAGATAGGCGTTGAGGATGGGCCCCAGGATATAGCCCAGGAAACCCGTAAAGGCGAACGCGGACAGAATACCCACCGGTTTATCAGCAGTTTTGTAGGTCAGGAACATCAGACCATACATCCCCACCAGCGTCAGGATCAGACCCGGTGACGGCAGCATCAGCACGGTGCTGGCAGTTGCGGTCATCGCCGAGAATGCCAACGTCAGGCTGAGCATGAAATAGGTATTGCGCAGCACCTTGTGGGTACTGAGTAGCGATGTGCGGTCGCGTGAAGAAGTAATTATACGATCCATGAGTCACTCTCTTATGACAGATGTAATTAGCGGAAAGAATAGGAAACGGCGCGCCAGTCTCAAAGTGGTTTTACCCATCTTTACTCAGGACGTTAGCGTTACTGCTGGTTGTTTATTCTTCAGAAAACCTTTTCAGCAGAATGAACAACGGTTTGCTTCATTTATTCAGATCAAGCTCTTATAGGTTACTGAAAAATATTGCGTTATTACACTTTGAGCGCTAAGTGTTATTTCCGGATCGTCAAAAAACAGACAATAAGGCGAAGGAAATGAAACCACAAGCACGCACGCGCTTTACACTCTCTTTGTTAACGGCAGGGATCCTGTGCGCCAGCACGGCGACCTGGGCGGCTAACGTGCCAGCAGGAACACAGCTGGCCGATAAACAGGAACTGGTCAGAAACAACGGTAATGAACCGGCCTCACTTGACCCGCATAAAGTCGAAAGCGATGTCGAATTCAATATTATCAGCGATATCTTCGAAGGGCTGGTTAGCGTTTCTCCAACTGGTGAAATACAGCCACGGCTGGCAGAAAAATGGGAGAACAAAGACAACACCGTTTGGACTTTTCATCTGCGTCCAGGCATCACATGGAGTGACGGCACCGCGATTACCGCGCAGGATGTGGTCTGGAGCTGGCAACGTCTGACAGACCCCAAAACCGCCTCGCCGTATGCCAGCTATCCGGGCAACATGCATATTGTTAACGCCGCTGATATCGCTCAGGGGAAAAAAGCACCGGATACGCTGGGTGTAAAAGCCATTAACGATACTACGCTTGAGGTCACGCTGACTCAACCTAATGCCGCATTCCTTGCCATGCTGGCCCATCCGTCGCTGGTGCCGGTGGATAAGGTGCTGATTGGTCGGTTTGGTGATAAGTGGACCAAACCCGAGCATATCGTCACCAGCGGAGCGTATAAACTGTCGCAGTGGGTGGTTAACGAGCGCATCGTGGCGGAGCGTAACCCGCGCTACTGGGATAACGCACATACCGTTATCAATAAGGTGACCTATCTGCCGATCACCTCCGAGGCCTCGGATGTAAACCGTTTTAAAGCAGGTGAAATCGATATTGTTTATACGGTGCCAATCAACCAGTTTGCCCAGCTCAAGAAAACCCTGGGTAGCCAGCTGGATGTCTCCCCGCAGCTTGCCACCTATTACTATGAATTCAACACCACCCGGCCGCCATTCAACGACGCGCGTGTACGTAAGGCGCTGAACATGGCGCTGGATAAAGAGATCATTGCCGGGAAGGTCTTAGGGCAGGGGCAGCGTCCGGCATGGCTTATCAGCCAGCCAGATATTGGCGGTGTGACGTTCCAGAACCCGGACTATGCCAGCTGGCCGATGGATAAACGTATCGAAGAAGCGAAAAAGCTCCTGGCCGAAGCCGGCTTTAACGCCAGCCATCCGCTGCGTTTTAACCTGCTCTATAACACCTCTGAATCGCACCAGCGCATCGCGATTGCCGCCAGTTCGATGTGGAAGAAAAACCTTGGGGTGGAGGCGAAGCTGCAAAATCAGGAGTGGAAAACGATGCTCGATACGATGCATACCCACGACTTTGACGCAGTGCGCTACGCCTGGATTGCCGATTACGACGATGCTGCCACTTTCCTGAACAACTTCCGTACCGGTGACAGCGAAAACACCAGCCAGTACAGCAATCCGGAGTATGACCAGGCGCTGGTGAACGCCGCGAAAGCCAAAACAGCGGCAGAGCGCGGTAAGTTCTATCAGCAGGCGGAAAATTTGCTGGCGCGCGATGTGCCTGCCATTCCGGTTTATCACTATGTCCGCACGCACCTGGTCAAACCGTGGGTGGGAGGATTCACGCCGGACAAGCTGGGATACTATTTCACCAGGGATATGTATATCAAAAAACACTGAGCATAAACGCTGAATTTTGTGCTGATAAAATGGCCGATACGTTGTCTATTCAACCGATTAAACGCGTTTTGGCTATTTTTAAAGCGAACGAATGCGGTCACTCTTTACAGCATGCGGAGAGGTGTTTATAGTTCGCCTCACTTAGGAAGTGTGGCCGAGCGGTTGAAGGCACCGGTCTTGAAAACCGGCGACCCGAAAGGGTTCCAGAGTTCGAATCTCTGCGCTTCCGCCAGACATAAAAGCCCTGCGATAGTCATATCGCGGGGCTTTTTGCTTTTAAGGGGCATGGATAGCACCCGCAGAAAAAAATAGAAAAATTCCTGCTTTACAAGGCGCTAATAGATGTTTATAGTGCGCCTCACTTTGGAAGCGTGGCCGAGCGGTTGAAGGCACCGGTCTTGAAAACCGGCGACCCGAAAGGGTTCTAGAGTTCGAATCTCTACGCTTCCGCCAAATTTGAAACCCAGGTCGTTATGCGACCTGGGTTTTTTCTTTTTTGTCGGTTTTCAGTATGCCATTGCCGTCTGGCTTGCGTCGGTGGGGCTAAGAATCCATTGGACGGATTAGTAACCGGCATCTGTTACATCTTGCTCCTGGTGTTCAAGGATAATGCCAGCGATGATGTCATTGGGGTTTTCCACCCGTTCTGGTCGTTTAATGACGTGAGTCGTTCCCTTCTGAAAATAGTTAATAGCAAACATCTCATCTTCATAACGATTGCAATGCCTGTTTTCATCAATGAGAGCATTCAGTCGTCTGGTTACATTTTCATGGTTATCGGATGTAGCCACGCGATCTAAGGGAATCAGCTTCACAGGTACGCCCTTATGCATATAACTTACGGAACTATGGACACCCTTCCGAATTTTTCAAACTACACAGAACAGGTTGTTGTTCAAGGTCGTACCCACTCCTCGAACGATACCTGAGATGTACATATCACGAGTACTGGGGCGAGGCATGCAAAAATCCCCTGTGATATTTGTTTTTTTGATGAAAATAATAAGACCCATTTAAATAAATAATAAAAATGGTGAAGGCCAGTAAATGTCGCCAATTTTTCACACAGGCAGGCACGTTCTGCCTTTCATTTTTTGATAAAAGTACAAAATCAGATATTTCATGTGATTGATGAGATTTTATACAAAGTTGTCTCTAAATTAAATTGATCACTTACTGTACACCCTTATTTCATAAGGGTTAAAGGGGTATGCAAGAAAATTCTTATAAATCAGAAAGATGATCTTTGGCTGTCAGGATTTCTATGGGAAACATTTTGTTACATTTTTTGATTTCCGATCGGGTGGGGAACGTTCCTACACTCCGGCCATTGGGTCTTATCCGAAATTTTTTCATTTCAGACAAATACTCAAAAACACAATGTCGATATGCTGGTGAATGGAATGTGCCCGCTTTTAATTCCGGGGTTTTGATTTTCGTCCGATGACGTGAGCCTGGAAGTTGTTCTGGCTGGGTTTGCCTTTCTTATTAATTTCTCACTGGCATTGACCGTTTTTATAACTCCATAAAACAGGGATAGCCATGTCTAACTCTTCTTTTCAGTCCGAAATACCCAAGGCACGTATTAATTTAAAGCTTGATTTGCATACGGGCGGAGCGAGCAAGAAAACTGAGCTCCCCCTGAAATTACTGGTGGCGGGAGACTTCAGTAATGGTCAGGAGACTGCACCACTATCGGAGCGCAAAAAAGTTAATCTGAATAAAAACAACTTTGACTCTGTACTTTCCGAATATTCCCCAATCGTAAATATTACCGTTAAAAACACGCTTGCTGGTGATGGCAGTGAAGACAACATCAATCTGACATTCCAGAGTATTAATGATTTCTCTCCGGAGCAGGTTTCGCGGCAAATACCTCAGCTGAAGGCCATGCTCTCCATGCGCAATTTGCTTCGCGATTTAAAAGCAAACCTGCTTGATAACCAGGCTTTCCGAAAAGAGCTGGAAAAAATTCTTCTCGACCCTGCATTAAGTGCAGAACTCAGAGCCGAACTCTCAGCCCTGGCTCCGAAACAGCCATAACGGCCATATGCTTTTAACGGATTAATAAGGAATATGTTGATGTCTGTAAAAAATGAGAATGCCGCGGGTAACGAGAGTGTAGTGCTTGAACGTCCTGCAGCAGGTGGGGTATATGCGTCCCTGTTTGAAAAAATCAATCTTAACCCTGTCTCTGAGCTAAGTGCGCTTGATATCTGGCAGGATGCACAGGCGATGTCGGATGCAACAGCAGACGAACGTTTAACTGCCGGCATGAAGGTGTTCCTGGAATGTCTGACAAAAGCGGGCTCAAAAGTTGAGAAACTCGATAAAAACCTGATTGACCACCATATCGCGGAACTGGATTACCAGATCAGCCGTCAGCTTGATGCTGTTATGCATCATGAAGACTTTCAGGCGGTAGAAAGTCTGTGGCGCGGTGTGAAATCTCTTGTCGACAAAATCGATTTTCGCCAGAACGTGAAAGTTGAACTCCTGGATATGTCTAAAGAAGATTTGCGTCAGGACTTTGAAGATTGCCCGGAAATCGTCCAGAGTGGGCTGTATAAACATACATATATTGATGAGTATGATACCCCGGGTGGCGAGCCGATTGCTGCGCTGATTTCCGCTTATGAATTTGATGCGTCTGCGCAGGATGTAGCCCTGCTGCGCAACATCTCTAAAGTGTCTGCTGCTGCACATATGCCGTTTATCGGTTCTGCCGGCCCGAAATTCTTCCTGAAAGACAACATGGAGGATGTGGCGGCCATTAAAGATATCGGTAATTACTTTGACCGCGCTGAGTACATCAAGTGGAAATCCTTCCGCGAGACGGATGATTCCCGCTATATCGGTCTGGTCATGCCGCGTGTACTGGGGCGCCTGCCTTATGGTCCGGATACCGTACCTGTGCGTAGCTTCAACTACGTCGAAGAAGTAAAAGGTCCGGATCATGACAAATACCTGTGGACCAACGCCTCGTTTGCCTTTGCATCCAACATGGTACGCAGCTTCATTAACAACGGCTGGTGTGTACAAATTCGTGGCCCACAAGCTGGTGGTGCCGTTCAGGACCTGCCTATCCATCTGTATGACCTCGGTACCGGCAATCAGGTAAAAATCCCGTCTGAAGTGATGATCC
Organism: Enterobacter sp. MEB024; assembly: GCF_030209635.1. Taxonomy (NCBI): domain Bacteria; kingdom Pseudomonadati; phylum Pseudomonadota; class Gammaproteobacteria; order Enterobacterales; family Enterobacteriaceae; genus Enterobacter; species Enterobacter sp. MEB024. Next base: position 311,306 of record NZ_JARVRQ010000015.1, read on the forward strand.
CGGAAACCCGCGAATTTGAGTTCGCGAATCTGGGCTTCATTCCACTTTCCTACTACAAGAATCGCGATTACAGCTGTTTCTTCTCGGCGAACTCCACGCAGAAGCCGGCCACGTATGACACCGCTGATGCTACTGCCAACAGCCGCATCAACGCCCGTCTGCCTTACATCTTCCTGCTGTCGCGTATCGCGCACTACCTGAAGCTCATTCAGCGCGAAAACATCGGCACCACTAAGGATCGTCGTCTTCTTGAGCTGGAGCTGAACACCTGGGTTCGCGGTCTGGTGACGGAAATGACCGATCCCGGCGATGAGCTGCAGGCGTCCCACCCCCTTCGTGATGCGAAAGTGGTGGTGGAAGATATCGAAGATAACCCGGGCTTCTTCCGCGTGAAGCTGTACGCCGTGCCGCACTTCCAGGTAGAAGGGATGGACGTCAATCTGTCACTGGTATCCCAGATGCCGAAAGCCAAAGCATAGGGCAGGAGCAGGGATGAAAATATATCGTCCACTGTGGAACGAGGGGGCTTTACTGTCCCCTCAACAGTTCCAGCAGCAGGCTGAATGGGAGTCTTTTCGCGGTGCCGGTGCATCAGCGCTAGCATCCCCATTCCCCTGGGGGGTAGAAAAGATTGAGTTTAATGACAGCCTTCTTTCGTCTGGTCTGATCCAGATTACGCAGCTACGCCTCTGGCTGGACGATGGATCGCTGATTGATGCACAAAGGAGCGATCTGCCTCCACGGCCACGGGAGTTAGATGCCAGCCAGCTGGCAGGTCTCGATTCCGTAACCGTTGTCATCGCACTGCCTCACATGCAGCCGGGTATTGCCAACGTAGAACAGGAAGGTGTTACCGCAGACCGCCCGCTCCGCTATCGCGAGGAATGGGTGACGTTGCAGGATGCCTTCGGGTCCGAAGAAGAATCCATAGCCGTTGCCCGGTATAATTTCACCATCCGGTTTGCCCATGAAAGCAATGATTCCTGGAAAGTGTGCCCGGTGGCCAGACTGATCCGTGATGGACAAAATGCATGGCGACTGGATCCGTCCTTTATTCCGCCCGTTGCGTCTTTTGCGGCAAGCCCTGTCCTGCGCGAACGTCTGGTGCTACTCAATCGTCAGTTACGCTCCCGGCGCCAGCGCCTGATGACGATGCGTCGTGAAAGCAACGAAAGGCTCGCCGATTTTGCCGTCGCCGATGTTTCCCTTTTCTGGTTGCTGAATGCACTGAATTCTCACGCCAGAGTGCTGACAGAATACGAACGTTTTCCTTCCCGGCCACCTGAACAGGTGTGGGCGGAGCTTGCACGTCTGGCAGGCAGTATGCTGACCTTTTCCCTGAACCATGATCTTGACGCCATTCCGGGTTATGACCACGAGGAACCGGCCAATGCGTTTCCTCCGCTGTTTGATCTGATAACGGGTTTGCTGGAGGCCAGTCTGCCATCCCGGGTCATTGCCCTGGAAATGTCCCGCCCGGACGGACAGACATGGAAAGCCAACCTCCACGATATCCGCCTGCGTGAAGAGGCCGACCTCTGGCTCTCTGTGCGCTCCGATATCCCGGCCTGGCAGGTCGCCGAGAAATTCCCTGCACTCTGTCAGGCAGGTTCACCTGATGATGTCAGCGAGATCTATGGCGCGGCACTTAAGGGTATCCCGTTGATCCCGGTGAGCAGGGTCCCGGCAGCGTTGCCTGTACGCATGGAAAACCAGTACTTCGCACTCGATATGGAAAGCCCCGCTGCGCATGAAATGCAGGAGCAGGGCGTGTGCATGTTCTATGTGCCTGAGTTGCTTGGTGCTCTTGAACTTGAACTGTTCGCGGTATTGCGCTCATGAGACAGGATATCGACATCGACCAACTGATGACGGAGACCTGGCTCACCGTCACTATGCTTAAAAAAGGTGCCGTTACGCTTAATGGCACTGCGCTTTACAACAAATGCGTTAAACAGGTTGAAAGTGTGCGAGAAGCGCTGGAGCGTGCCGGGTATGACGACGCCAGTGTGGAGCATATTTCCTACGCACAATGTGCCTTGCTGGACGAAACGGTGATGAGCCGTAAGTCTGAAAAAGGTGAGAAAGGAGAGGAGCCGAAAGTTGATGAAGGCCAGGTGGCCTGGCGTAAAGCGCCGCTTCAGGCCCGTTTTTTTGGCTCATTCCGGGCAGGCGAAGCGTTGTGGGATCGGATTGCAGAGGTTCTGCGTCAGCCCTCACCTAACCCGGCCGTTTTAACCTGTTATCACCGGGTGATAGCGTTGGGTTTTCAGGGGTTATACAGCCTGAAAGCGGTCAGCCAGTCGCAGCGTGATGAGGTAGTGAAAGCCCTTTCTGAACGGGTTTCTCCGCCTGATGCAGACCTGTCTCTGGTTGTTCACCGGATGGGGAAACATCGTTGGAGTCTGATGCGCTCAGTCTGGTTCTGGATAGCGCTCGCCGCCATTCTTACCGGCGTTATCTGGTGGGGTGGTCACCTCTGGCTCCAGTCACTGTTGTCGGCACAAATACCGGAGCTGCATGGCTAATGCGTAGAACAGTCATCATTCCGGTCGTCCTCCACGCCCTGGTAGCCGTTGCCACGTTGCTGTGGTTGCTGTGGTATTTCATCCCGACAGGCAACGTTTTTAAAGGCCTGGCCACTCTGCTGATCCTCCTTCTGGCAGGCTGGACTGTTTTTAAAAACTGTCGGAGTGAAGAGCACACATCTGACGTTACCCTCCCGGCTGCTGAACTGCCATTACTCGACACCCAGAGCCCCGTTGTACTGGTGTGTGGTGACATGCTGGAAGCGTTGTTCCAGGGAGGCCCTCTGCGTAAAACAGCCCAGGGATGGTGGCTTCGGGCCGGTGACGTCAGCCGGTTAACTGACGTTGTCCGCAGCATACAGAAACAATTCCCTCGACAGGTTGGTCAGCTTTCGGTGATGTATCGCTGCCTGCCAGATGAACATCAGGATGAAGCGGTACTGCGCTCCACACTGAAAACGCTCCGCCAGCAGTGTAAACAAATTAAATCCCTGACGGGTTTCACACTGCCGGTTGTGGTGAATGCCGAATTTTCCGGGCCCGAAACGCCGTGGATCATCGTTCGCGGTGACAAGCCGATAGTCTGTCCGGTTAATGATTCGCCTCAGGCGTTTATTGACTGGCAGCAGGCGGAAGACAATATCCTGCTACTGCCAACTGTCAGCCAGGCATTTTCCTTTATCCGTAATACGCTGACTGATGAGCTGGAGATACCGGACCGGCTAACGCCGCCTGTACGTGTTTTTTCCGTGGCCATGCGCCTCGGCGTGGGCAATCCTGAGGCTCAGTCAGTCTGGTCCACCTGGCTTTGTGCCCGGACCTGCTTGCAGTTTTCCCGCCAGCCCGGTCAGTCAGTTCTGGCAACCCTTTTCCCGGATGCCGTTCTGCCACTTCTGGCACCTTTTGCATCAACCGTTCAGGGGGGGCAGCGTACCCGCCGCCTGGTGCTGCTGATGTGGCTGTGCGCGCTGACCGCATTGGGTATTTCCGCGCTCAATAATCGTGACCTCATCCGTCAGGTGAGTGCCGATTTACAGCGCTGGAACGCGATCCCGATGAATCACTACCGTCCTAAAGCAGACTCGCTGGCTGCTCTGAAACAGGATGCACTCCTGCTTGAACGCTGGCAACGGCAGGGAGAGCCTTTACGTTACAGCCTGGGCTATTACCCGGGACAACGCCTGTGGCTGGCCTTGCAGCAGGCCATTGATACCTGGACACCTCCACCTGCCCCTGAACCAAAACCGGTCCCGAAAATAGTTCGTCTCGATAGCATGTCGCTTTTCGATTCCGGCAAATCAGCGCTCAAAGAGGGGTCAACCAAAATACTCGTCAACGCGCTGGTGGGGATCAAAGCCAAACCGGGCTGGCTAATCGTGGTCAGCGGCCACACAGACAATACCGGTAGCATACAGCTCAATCAGACCTTGTCTTTACAACGCGCTGAAGCCGTCCGTAACTGGATGCGTGATACCGGGGACGTACCGGAGAGTTGCTTTGCCGTTCAGGGCTACGGCGACAGCCGACCGATTGCTTCAAACGATACGCCTGATGGCCGTGCGCATAACCGGCGTGTCGAGATCAGTCTGGTACCGCAGGCTGACGCCTGTCGTCTGCCAGGCGCAAAACACGCGTCACAGGATGTACGTGACGTTTCAACTCAAGAAATGGAGAAGTAAAACATGGCAATCCCAGTTTATCTGTGGCTGAAAGACGATGGCGGCGCTGACATCAAGGGCTCTGTAGATGTGAAAGATCGCGAAGGAAGCATCGAAGTTGTTGCTCAGGAACACACCCTGTACATCCCGACCGATAACAATACTGGCAAACTGACCGGCACCCGCATTCACACGCCGTTCCTGTTTACCAAAGAAATCGACTCTTCCAGCCCGTACCTCTACAAAGCCGTGACCACGGGCCAGACCCTGAAGTCTGCTGAATTTAAGTGGTACAAAATCAACGACGCAGGCCAGGAAGTTGAGTATTTCAACACCAAACTGGAAAACGTCAAACTGGTGAAAGTTGCACCAAAAATGCACGACATCAAGGATGCCTCCTTCGAGAAGCATAACCACCTTGAGCAAATCGAGCTGCGTTACGAAAAAATCACCTGGACCTACAAAGACGGCAACATCATTCATTCCGATTCCTGGAACGAACGCACCACAGCATAAGACTCTGGCGGGCAGATCCCTTCTGTCCGCCTTTTTGTTTTGCTCCGCACAGCGCCTGTCAGACGGACGCTTTGCAGAGCAGTCTCACAATTTATCGGCATGAACCTTATGGGCATCGGTTGACGGCCAGGGGCGGTAGCGTGCCTGAACACGAGGGAACGACATGGAACATCATTCAGCAGTCCTGTTACGACGACTTAACCCTTACTGCGCCAGAGCGCTGGAAGGTGCGGCTTCTTTATGTCAGACCCGTGCGCATGCAGAAATCACGCCTGAGCACTGGCTGCTGAAACTGCTGGAGCAGGGGGAAGGTGACCTGACCGTTCTTGCCCGACGCTATGAATGGGATATGGATACCGTCTGGCAGTCACTCCTGAGCTGGCTGGATGCACAGCCACGTTCTGTCCGCACCCGACCGGAGCTCTCAGCGTCTCTCCAGACCCTGCTGAAACAGGCCTGGCTTGCCGCCACGCTTGCCGGAGATGAGCAGATCCGCAGCGTACATTTGCTCGCGGCCATGGTTGAGACGTCCGGACTGACACGCTGTGATGGCCTCTGGCCTTTGATGACGCTGACCACCAGCCAGCTGGAAAGGTTACGTCCCTTGCTGGAAGCCCAGTCGGATGAGCGGCATGACGTTGCGCTCAGTGAGAAGCCTGGCAATGTCAGCATTATTGGGCGGGCCGCACCGTTACAGCATGAAGCACAACACCAGGCTGAAGGCGTAAGTGCGCAGCCTGCCGTTTCACAGGAAGAGTCCGTTCTCAATCGCTTTACGGTCGATGTGACCGCCCGTGCCCGGGAAGGAAAGATTGACCCGGTCTTTGGACGCGATAACGAAATCCGTCAGATGGTGGACATTCTCTCCAGACGCCGTAAGAACAACCCGATCTTGGTCGGTGAACCCGGCGTGGGTAAAACGGCCCTGGTTGAAGGACTGGCGCTGCGTATCGCTGAAGGTAATGTGCCCGAAAGTCTTAAGCCTGTCATCGTCAGTACCCTGGATCTGGGCTTGCTTCAGGCGGGTGCAGGTGTAAAGGGTGAATTTGAGCAGCGCCTGAAGAATATTATCGACGCCGTCCAGCACTCCCCGGTGCCGGTGCTGCTCTTTATCGATGAAGCACACACCATCATTGGTGCCGGTAATCAGGCGGGCGGGGCAGATGCAGCCAACCTGCTGAAACCTGCACTGGCTCGCGGTGAACTGCGAACCATTGCTGCCACAACCTGGAGTGAATACAAGCAGTACTTCGAACGTGACGCAGCCCTGGAGCGCCGGTTCCAGATGGTCAAGGTTGATGAGCCCGATGATGACACCGCCTGCCTGATGCTGCGTGGCCTGAAATCACGCTATGCCGAACACCACGGTGTACATATTACCGGCGATGCCGTCCGCGCAGCGGTGACGTTGTCCCGTCGTTATCTGACCGGACGCCAGTTGCCAGATAAAGCAGTGGACCTGCTGGATACCGCAGCGGCCCGGGTGCGGATGAGCCTGGACACGCTGCCGGAACAGCTTACCCGGTTGCAGGCTGAACTGACTGCGCTTGGCATGGAGCAGCAGGAGTTACTGGAAGATATTTCGCTGGGTAACAGTGTTGATGCCAGTCGTCTGCCGCAGATTGAACAACGGACCCAGGCGCTCAGTCAGCAAAAAATGGCCCTTCAGTCACAGTATGAGACCGAGAAGCAGCTCACCGACTCGCTGAAAGCCTGCCGTGAAGACATCAGCCGCCAGGAGGAACTCTCCGCCCTTCAGCACGAGCTTTCTCAGATTCAGAATAACAGTCCACTGCTGGGTCTGGATGTTGATGTCCGCACCGTCGCGACCGTGATCGCCGACTGGACAGGGGTTCCTCTCTCGTCGCTGATGAAGGACGAGCAAACCGAATTACTGACGCTTGAAGAACAGCTGGCAACCCGTGTGGTTGGCCAGAGTCCTGCACTGAATGCCATTGCCCAGCGCCTGAGAGCGTCAAAAACCGGACTGACGCCGGAAAACGGTCCGCAGGGTGTGTTTTTACTGGTGGGTCCAAGCGGAGTGGGTAAAACAGAAACCGCACTGGCGCTGGCTGACGTTATGTATGGCGGTGAAAAATCGCTCATTACTATCAACCTGTCGGAATACCAGGAGCCGCACACCGTTTCGCAACTGAAAGGCTCTCCACCGGGGTATGTAGGATACGGCCAGGGCGGCATTCTCACCGAGGCTGTGCGCAAGCGGCCCTACAGCGTGGTGCTGCTGGATGAAGTGGAGAAAGCACACCGGGATGTGATGAACCTGTTTTATCAGGTGTTTGACCGGGGCTTTATGCGCGACGGGGAAGGGCGTGAAATTGATTTCCGCAATACCGTGATCCTGATGACCTCCAACCTTGGCAGTGACCCGCTGATGCAGTTGCTGGAAGAACAACCAGAAGCCACTGAGAGCGATCTGCACGAGTTGTTACGTCCGATCCTGCGCGATCACTTCCAGCCCGCGCTGCTGGCTCGCTTCCAGACGGTGATATACCGCCCGCTGGCAATAGTTGCCATGCGTACCATCGTCGGTATGAAGCTGGCACAGGTGAGCACACGCCTGCAACGCCACTACGGTATTTCCACTCACATTGATGAAAGCCTCATCGACACGCTGACGACAGCGTGTCTGCTGCCGGACACCGGAGCCCGCAACGTGGACAGCCTGCTTAATCAGCAGATTCTGCCGGTTCTGAGCCAGCAGTTACTAAGCCATATGGCAGCAAAACAAAAGCCGTCCTCGCTACAGCTGACCTGGGATGATGAAGAGGGCATTGTGCTGGCCTTCGATGAAAATACAGAAGTGGTGGCGTCATGACCGATTCTTTAATAAGCAAGGCAAACAGCCAGATACAACAACTGCTGGGCCAGTCACGCTACCGCGTTGACGTGCATGGCTGCACTGAGTTTCTTGATGTGCTGTGCTTCAGTGCGGTGGAGTCACTCAGCCAGCCCTGGCGGTATGACGTGGCGGTGACCTGCACCTCTGCGGATATCGCCTGCGACACGTTACTGCTGAAACCGGCGTCATTTACTTTCCAGACACCCGCGTTTGACGGGACACCAGCGCTGCCGGTCCGGACGATATTCGGCGTGGTTAAGTCATTTCGGCGCGTGTCCACCTCGAATGATGAGACCCGTTACGCTCTGACGATCGTTCCACGTATCGCCCTTCTGGACTATACGAAAGGGAGCGAAATCTACCTCAATCAGTCAGTTACAGAAGTGGTTGAACGGGTATTGCGTAAGCACGGACTTGAAGGTCCTGATTTTGAGTTCCATCTGTCTCGTGACTATCCGGCCCGCGAACTCATTACCCAGTGGCGGGAAACCGATCTGGCATTTATCCAGCGCCTGCTGGCGGAGGTGGGCATTTACTGGCGCTATGAAATGGACAGCCGTCTTGAGCAGGACGTGGTGATTTTTCAGGACAGCCAGCAGCAGTATGAATTTGGTGTCACGCTGCCATTACGCAACAAGGCTGGGATGAGTGGCAGCGGGCAGGAGAGCATTTGGGATATTCAGACCGCATATAACGTGGTAAGCGGAAGTGTGGCCACCCGTGACTACAACTACCGTGATGCACTGACGCCTCAGGACAGCACCGAAAGTATTTTCAGCAAAGAGGGGATCACCACCGGGGAAACGTATCATTATGCGGAGCCTTTCCTGACAGCAGGTGACGCTGAAAGTACAGAGACTGGGGCATACTTCGCCCGTCTGCGTCACGAACGCATTCTGAACGCGCAGTATCACGTCAAAGGTCATTCCTCCAGCCCTCATCTGGCACCGGGTCAGGTACTGGAAACGGACGGCTCATTACCCGATGCCGTAAAAGGCGGTATCGTCATCACCACGGTACGCACCAGCGGTTCACGCAAAAGTAGCTTTACGCTGACGTTTGAGGGCATCCCCTATAGCGAAACCGTCTGCTGGCGTCCGGCATTACTTAATCGCCCGGTCATATCCGGCTCGCTTCCGGCCCGGGTGGAAAGCACTCAGAAAGGCGATACCTACTCCTGGCTCGACCCGGAAGGGCGCTACCGGGTGAAACTGGACTTCGACCGCAACAGTCCGGAACAGGGCTATGCCTATTTGTGGCTTCGGCTGGCAAAACCCTATGCCGGTGATACCTACGGATTCCACTCCCCGCTTATCGACGGAACGGAAGTGGCCATCGTATTTGACGGCGGAGACCCGGATCGTCCCTACATCGCCTATGCCTTGCATGACTCAGAACATCCGGACCACGTCACCAGTGACAATCATACGCGGAACGTCTGGCGCACTCCGGCGAACAATAAGTTGCGGATGGAGGATAAGCGCCAGGAAGAGCATATCAAGCTCGCAACGGAATATGGCAAAACGCAGCTGAACATGGGGCATCTTGTTAATGGTCAGCGTGAAAAACGCGGGGCCGGTTTTGAACTGCGAACGGATGAACATGGCGCAGTACGTGCGGCAAAAGGGCTGTTTCTGACAGCTGATGCGCAGTCCAAAGCCCAGGGGCCGGTGCTGGAAATGGCCCCTGCGATAAGTCAGATTAACCAGGCCAACAGCCAGATGCAGGCCCTGAACAGCGCCGCCGAAGCAGCCGGTGCCCTGGTATCCGACATCAGCACCCAGATTAGCCTCGTAACCGACAAAATCAAAGACCTCCAGTCTGCAGTCCTGCTGGGTAGTGCTCCACAGGGCGTGGCATTTACCTCAGGTGAACACCTTCAGCTCAGCAGTACCCGCAATACCATGATCAATGCAGGGCAGCATCTTGATGTCGGTGCGATGAAAAATTTGTCCGTGAACGTTGAAAAAGCGCTTGGTCTGTTTGTGCATAAAGACGGGGCGAAGCTGGTTGCCAACCAGGGTGACATCGAGATTCAGGCTCAGCACAACACGATGGCCCTGTTTTCTGAAAAGCAGCTGACGGTGACCAGTAGTGAAGACGAAATTATTATCAGCACGCCTGAAACACTGACGCTTAACGGTGGTGGGTCTTACCTGAGGCTGAGTAAGAACGGCATTGAACACGGCTCCTCTGGTGAGTTCATTATGAAAACGTCTAACTATCTGGTGCCAGGTGCAGGCGCAAATCTTCCCAACGAAACACCTAATTTCAGCCTGACGGATATCACTCAGGAAAGCAAAATCAGCAGTAAATCTTTTAATGATTGAGAGTCGAAAATGAAATCATTAACTCATAAACTCCGCATTGCATTTGTTTTCCTATTTTCGCTTTCATTTTCAAATGTTTCACTGGCTGATGAATCAAAAAGCCCCGAGAGTATAGTGCATGACTTTTATTCTGCATATCCTCAGGATAAATCAGGTGGTAACGAAGCATTAGTGAAAATATATTTATCTGATGATTTAGCAAAAAGCATAAATGACTCCGCCATGTGTAATTATGATTCTGATGATTCGATTTCCGAATCAGAATTAGCCAAGAAATGTGCGCAGAAGCACGAGTGTAAACAGGATAAAGGTAATTATATCTGCGATTGGTATGGGATTTGGGTTGAGACTGATGTCAACTATTTCACAAAATCACAAGATGTGTTTTTATCGTGGAGAACAAATATAAACACTTTTGATGTTACACAAAAAGGAAGCGATTCATTGGTTGGCGTTATTTTGGGTAATGGCTCTGAACCTAAAGCAAGGTTTAAAGTGTCGCTTAAAAAAGATAATGGTAACTGGAAAATTATCAGCGTAACGGAATGATATTAAGGTTGTATGAGGTGATATTTAACCATTCGGTTAGATTAACCGGAGCATTGAGTTAAGCATTTTTGAAGAGGTGTTTATGTTGAAGGGAATGTTTCTCGCTTGTCATTTACTTTGTGTGCCTTATATTGCTTTGGCCTCAGGTGAGAGGACTTTGTCACCTGACGAAGTTGTAAGTACGTTCTACCATGATTACCTGGTCGCAGAAGAGATGTCTGACATGGAATCAGCTAATGATCTCTCCCTGAAAGCAATTGCTAAATATACAACTGCACATCTTAGAAATTTACGAGATAATGATGATTCAGGTGCAGATTATTTTGTCGATGCTCAAGATATATGTGAGGAATGGAAAAACAACATTAGTACCAAAACAGTGTCAGCCAATGACCATATTGCACTGGTGAATCTTAAATTAGGTTATGGGAAAGGTACGTCTCTGTATGCTGTTAGTTTAGTAAAAGCCGGGGGCAAATGGATGCTCGATTCTGTTAAGCCTACATTCAAAGGCAGTATTTATTGCCCCCAAAAGGCTGAAGGAGATAACTAAATGCTTAATAAGGATATTGCAGTTGGCGTTCTGAACACACAGGCGCTCGCGAGAGCTAAAATTAACGCTGAGAACTTTAAGAAAGGGATTGATAAAAAGCTTAAATACGGCGAGTCGAAATGTGCCCGTTATGTTAAAAAAGCATTGATTGCTGGTGGAGCGTCTGTAAAAAACTCTGCGATTGAGTCAGCTAAAAACTATGGTCCATGGCTGATTGAAAATAACTTTAAAGTTGTAGATAACACCACAACAGTTAGTAGTGGCGGTGTATTCACAATTTCTGGTCAGCAAACGGGTGATGTAGTTGTCATTCAGGCGGCACCACATCATGTACATGGTCATATGGCGATGTTTAATGGTAAGCACTGGGTATCTGATTTTGTTCAGGAAAAAGGATTTTATCCTGCTCAGATATATCGCGATAATAAGATTGCTTATACGCTTTATCGCTACGCATCATCAATTAATGAAAAGAAAAACGCAACCACTCTTTCGAAAGGAAAAATAAAAATAGTCTGGCCGATCCCCTCAAACAGCCGGGGAAGCGAGTTCAGCAATCAGGAAAGTATCCTCTCTCATTTAGCAGGCGAGTCTACCGGGCAGTACACGATTGGTCGCAGCGGAATGTGGCATGGCGGGATCCATATCACCGAAGCCACAACGCCATGGTGTGCTCTGAGTGGTAAAGCTCCGCTGGAGGCGATGGATTTCCCGGTACCCTTTAAAGGCGAACAAGCGATACGCTGTATGGCAGATGGTGAAGTTATTGCCTATCGCGTCTGCAAGGATTACCTGACGCTGGGGTGGGAATCCGGTCCACTGAGTTTTTCGGGCTCATTCGTTCTGGTGAAGCACTATATTCAGCCGGGTGAGAAAGAAACCAGTGGGCTGCATTTCTACACCCTGTATATGCACCTTGCGCCTTACTCAGCTTATGAGGCCAACGCAGAAAATCAGTGGGTCACTCAGGATACACTAAGAGCATATTCTGAAATGGACTGGCTGACGGCAAAACTGACTTCAGATAAAACTTCTCCACAAATTGCAGGGCACATGCCTAAAGGGGCTAGAGTGGAGTGGGACCCAGTAGACAGCAATCTTAACGCCACAGGAAATAACAAGCGACAATATGGCCTTGTAACACTGAAAGGATTACCAGAAGAAACCAGCAGTACCCTCACACCTGGTCAGCGCTATTGGGTTGTTGTGGATAACAACAATATTAAGCCAGCGCCGGGGGCCGGTCCAGGCTGGTGGCGGCATTTGCTTCCTCCCGCAAAGGAAGTCATGGTATTCGATAAGACAGTAAGCCTCAGTTCTCCATTTGCTATTAAGGCCGGTGACCCGATTGGCCACATGGGCTACTATCAGGCACCAAAAGACGGTGGTTATGAGGCACGATACCAGGTACATATCGAATGCACGAGCATGGATGATAATCTGGAGAAGTTCCTGACCAACCCGGAAAAAGTGGGGGAGAAAAACCCGCTCTGGTTGAAGTATTCTCCTGGCCTTGCTCTTTTCACAAAAGATGTTGCGAAGGGCACCTTCGCAAAGGGCTCGGCGTCGACAACTCGGACAGGCATTCTACCGTTGAGTAAGGTCACAACTGAAACTGATAACTCAACAAAGCAAGAATATTGGCAGCTGCGGCAGGAAAATGCCTATGTGCCCAAAGGCCAGGCGGAGCCTCAACTTCTGTCACAGTATGATCTGGCGAAGCTAGGCTTCAGAACTGAAACCTCAGAGCCTACCAGCTTTGATTACCTGGATGGAAAAAACCAGCCTGTTGGATTCTTCCGCAGCCTTATCAACTCGCTCTATGAGGCTGCGGCCGGTGATACGCGAACCAGTCATGCCCTGGTTAAGCATAATTATCAGCGCCTGCTGGATAAAATTGATAGTGGAAGCGACCGTTACTCTCCGATGGAATACTGGAGAGCGCTACATAATCCCGACTATCGTGACACCATCCAGAAAACAATCGTAAAACATCCCAGCGATTGGTACTTCAAAAAAGGTGATGCTATATGGCAACCTTTCCTCAATGCGCTGAAAAAAGAAGCCCCAGAATGGAAGAAATATAGCGAAGATTTTCTTGATAAAATGGCATGGATGCAGGATGTTACATCCGAAAAACTAGGCCCTTCATTATGGCATATGCATCCGATTGCCTTTCTTGGTGCATTAATAAAGAAAAATACTGGCTGGGCACATAGCAAATTTGCAAACCTTTTAGGAAGTGTCGAGTCAAAAAATGATTATTCGGCATACAATGTTACAAAGACAGGTAAATCCGTCCCGCACTATAATTCTAACCTCACAAAAATGACAATATCTGAAGTAATTGATGCCCAAAGAGAACGAAATATGTTCGCCACAGGTCGATTCCAGATAATCCCAGAGACGCTTAAAAGTGCAGTAAAAGCACTTAGCCTTGATACTTCGAAACTATACGATGCTGCGATGCAGGATCAAATATTTGAGCAGTTTTTGATTAAATTGAAGCGGCCAGCATTTATTAATTATCTTGAGGGTAACGGAAGCTCTGAAGATGCGATTTATGCGTGGGCGAAAGAATTTGCATCGGCTGGTGTACGTAAAGGAAAGAGTATAAGCCCCAAAAAAGAACCAGTGTTGGATGCAAACGGATTACCAGTGTATGAAAATGGTAAAAAGAAATACAAATTAGTACCAAGGGTGGCAGAAGTAGAGGGTGAGTCGTACTATGCTGGCGATGGATTGAATAAAGCTCACCTATTACCAGACACGATGATTAAAGCTCTTGAGGATTCTAAAAATGGGATGCAATAAAAAATCAAACAATTTTTTGCTTTTTGTGTCATGTATGCTCTTGTCTTTTGGAGCGTACTCACAAGACAGTTCTAATCCTCAGTTTACTGACTACCTGGTTCCCGTAAGCAACGGTCCATTTGAACAAAATATTCACTTTAATAAAGAGCAGAAAAAGTACTCGCCACACTGGAAAAATACAGTCCAAGAGCAACTAAAAAAACCTGTTAACTTTGCAGGGCACTTTAGAATCTATACAGCCTTTGGAGGTCATGGTAAAGAATGCCTTCGTGATAATTGGGTATGTGGCTGGGTTATTGATAAACTATCAGGGGAAGTTGTAGCAACACTACCATCAGATAATAATGGTAGTTATAATTATGCAGATATTTCTGATAATGGTACCCCTGTTGGCCTTCCATTTGAGATGGATGCTTATAAAAATAGTTCTATGATTGCAATAACCGGTCAATCTATCTCAATCAACAAGAGTGATAGTCCTGTATGCAAAACGGCCTTATTTAATTTTAATAATGGTGGATATGTGAAATTAATAGAATCATTGGAAGGGTGTAACAACCAATGAGCCTCTCATAAAGTTCCGGCATAACGAGAAAGCGACAGTGGTAAAATTCGGATACGGCATGCATCAGAGGATGACTAGGGTTGAGTTAATAAACTCAACCCTAACTCAGTAATAAATGTTAATTTAGGCTAGTCAAATGGACTTTAGACCAACACAATTATTGCTCTGTATTTTATTTGCATTCTTCACATTTAATAGTCTTGCTATTGCAGATGAAGTAACAAGGATAAACACGTCTTCAGGAAATAATACATGTAGCATAAAAATCAATGACGAACTTGTTGATAGTTACAAGTGTGAGTTTTATCGCGCACCATCAGTATGGTCGCATTCATATTTGTACGAAGCCAGCAAACAAATAATAGTATTTATTGATAGTCCATTGGGAATGCATGCGATGGAGGCCCATTACATGTGTTTAGCAAAACGGATGATGAGAAATTCAAACATCTGAAGACAATTGACTTCTGTGGCGGGCATTACCCATCAATAACCAGTGGCCCAGAAACATTCATAATAAAAGTCCCTTCAATCTCTATTGACGGCACGGATAAAAAGATCCCAACTGAGACATGGGAATTAAAGAATGATGAATTAGTTAAGAGACAAGGAAGAGGAATTTAATAATGCTCCAGATTATCCGTAAAGGCGATAAAACCACTCACGGCGGCTCGGTCCTGACCGCTTCCGATACGATGAAATTCGGTGGTATCGGTGTTGCCCGTAAAGGCGACAAAGTGTCCTGCCCGGTTCCGGGGCATGGCCCTACAACCATCGTAGAAGGAAACCCTGATTACCTTGATCATGGTATCCCGGTAGCCTTTCACGGTCACAAATGTGCCTGTGGTTGCACATTGATTAGTTCATTTGCCGCTGCCAAGGTTGCCTGATTATGCCCGTCTGGCTGGATGCCATCCCTGAACAGGCCCCTAAGGTAGCTCGCCCCGGCACTCTTCGCTGGGTACTGTTCCTGGCATTTCTCATGCTGGGGGGCATAGCACTCACGCTATGGTGCTGGACGTCAGAAAGAACAGGATTTGTCTTCTGGTTCACCGCGCTGGGGCTTCCATTTTGCACCTGGGGGCTTCTTTTCGGTTTACGCCGGTTTGCCTATAAAGCCGAACAGGTGGGAGCCGAGTCCCGTAATGTTGAGCGAGAAGCGCTTATTGACAGTGAAATTCTGCGCGGTCAGCGCTGCGGCTGGATCCTCGGTACGCACATCCAGGCTCCGGCCGGAAACAAAACCGACGATCTGCTGGAAGTAATGAAACTCGCCGCTCCCGCTATCGATTTCTCGCACCCAAGAGGATGTGACAAACCGGTCAGGTACGCGGCCTTAACAGAATATCAAACGGATTTATCGAAAGCGCTCAAAGCAGCAGTCACTAAGCTGACCACGCGTGTGGATGTAATCGTTCAGCCACTTCCACCAGAGCTGCCATGCTGGCTGATGCTGGACTGTGACAGTGACCTGCATCCCCTGGTTGAAGAGCAGCTAAAAGCCGATCTCTCACTCAAGACGGGCAGGATTTTTCGCCTGATGCCTGGAAAAGGGCTGGGGGCGTTTGATGCCTGGCTGGACAAACGATGGGACAACCCAGGCATTCTGGTTGCCATCACGCTGTCGTTACCGGCGTCTCCCCGGGAAGAAGATGCTGATGCTGTCTCAATGGTGGTATTAAGCAACCGCAAAGCCCATGCCTGGCCGGATGCGCTTTGCCTTCATCGCCCCGAAAGGGGAACAGAAACAACACTCACAAAGACGCTCAACCGGGCGCTGCTCTGGGCGAAGACCCTGCCCAATGAACTCAAAGGAAGCTGGATCTCCGGTCCCACATTGACGTCGGGCAGCGGCTGGAATAATGCCTGCGAAGAGAGCGGTGTTGAATTTAGCCTTTCAGAAGACAATTCCAGTATCGATCCCGTGCTGGGCTATACCGGCCATGCTGCTCCATGGCTGGCCATTGCGCTCGCCAATACTGACGTTGAACAACATGGGACTCAGGTTATCGCCGCACAACCCGTCGCTGACAAGGACGACATCTGGGTCGCCGTCATCACCAAAGAAGAAGTTCGCAAGGAATCGCCTAAGAATGTCTAAGGTAAAAGTAAAAACTCTCATCGGCTCGGTTGTGACTGTCGCCTTTTTCCTGACAGCCATCGTGGCATTTCTGTTTTATGCCTTTCCGGAAAGTGTGGCCTCTGCCACCGGATTCGGACCATATGACAGTCAACGAATACTCACATTCTGCGCCATACTGGTTGCCGCGATATTATTACTCGGCTGGCTGATAGAGAAGGCTTTCGACCACGCGGGCAAATCCGGGTTGTATTTCCAGTGGGGGCAGAAAAAAGCTGAGAGTATCACTCCGGTGACGAACACCATTCCTAGTGAAGAAGATGACGATGAACCGGTCTTCAGCGAAGACGCCGTGTCCGAACACCTGCGCTTTCGCTATGGACGCCGCTGGCAGCGTAAGGTGCGAATCCTGCTGGTGATGGGTAATCCAGACGACGTCCAGAAAGCGGCCCCAGGCCTGTCTCATGACCTCTGGCAGGAAGGCGACGGCAACGTGCTGATTTATGGCGGTGATGCGCAGTCACTCCCGGATGAGATCTTCCTTTCAAAACTGAAGCGCCTGCGATCTGGCCAGCCGGTTGATGGCATTATTCAGGTGATGAGTACTTCAGCTCTCCCGACGGATAGCGAACGGGATGCTTTCTTGCGTTGCCGCCAGAAAGCCGATCATCAGCTGGGCTGGCAGGCGCCTGTCTGGCTGTGGCTGACTGACAAAGCCAAAGGTGCTCAGCAGGACGCGGAAACGGCTGCGAAAGGGGTGATATTCGGACCAGAAGGCACTGTAAAAGAGGCGGATAAGGCATTGACTACGCTGTCTCAGCGCCTGCAAAAAGCCGGTATAACACAGATACTGAATAATCCGGCACATAACGGCCTGCTTCAGCTATCTTCCCGTCTTCAACACGAATTGAAAGCCAGTCTGGCTGTTTTACTCAGCGGGCTGATGCAGGGATCTGCGGCCTGGCGTTTACGTGGTGTCATGTTCAGCCCCGAACTGGCCGTTGCCGGAACGGTACCAAATACACGCCTCGACACACCGACCTGGAAAGCCGTCATTGATGACTGTGATGCCGTCAGCGGCAGAAAGCTGGGCTTCGACTGGCTGAAGATGCTGCGGTTAATTCTGCTTTCCCTGATTGTTCTGTGGGGGGCCGGTACACTGCTGTCCCTGATCGTTAACCGTACCCAGATTTATCAGGCACAAGAAACGGCGAGGCAGGCAGCGGATACCGCAAAACCCCTGGCAGAACGCCTGCGCAACCAACTCGTACTCCAGCAAGCCATTGCCCGTCTGCAACACCGTGAGGCGACCGGCGCTCCATGGTACACCCGATTTGGTCTTAATCAGGACAGCGACATGCTGGCCGCACTCTGGCCGCTGTATGCGAAAAACAACGCACAGCTGATGAGGGATGCCACCGCAGATTATCTCAGGCAGCAGCTGAATGCTTTTGTGCAACTGCCTCCTGCCAGTGATGCCCGTACGCAGGGCACACAGCACACCTATGACGTGCTCAAAAGTTATCTGATGCTGGCCCGTCCGGACAAAGCGGACGCGAGCTGGCTGGCAAAAAACGTACTGGTAGCCTGGCCGAAGCGTCAGAATGTGCCGAATGCCACATGGCAGGACCTCGCACCGAAACTGCTGGGCTTTTATGCGCAAAACCTCCCGGCACATCAGGAATGGAAAATTAAGCCTGACGCGGAATTAATCAGCACGATCCGTCAGATCCTGCTCAAGCAGATTGGCCAGCGTAACGCTGAATCCGGGTTGTACCAGGACATGCTGAAGCGCGTGGCCAGCAACTGGCCTGATTTAACGCTTGCCGATATGACAGGCGACACCGATGCCTCAACGGTATTCAGCACTGACGAAGTCGTCCCGGGAATGTTTACACGCCAGGCCTGGGAAGAGCAGGTTCAGGATGCGATTAACGAGGTCGTCAAGACACGCCGTGATGAAATTGACTGGGTACTGACGGATAAGACGCACCAGACAGGGAGCGATATCTCCCCGGAGGCGCTGAAAGCCCGCCTGACTGAACGCTATTTTACCGATTTTGGCAATGCCTGGCTGAACATGGTCAACAGCATTCAGTGGCAGGAAGCCACGTCACTTTCTGAGGCGATTGCCCAGCTCAACCTGATCGGCGATGTCCGTCAGTCGCCGCTGGTGGCACTGATGAACACGCTGGCCTGGCAGGGCAAAACAGGGCAAAAGGGCGAGGCACTGGCCGATTCGATTGTCGATTCGGCGAAAAAGCTGATCGGTCAGAAAAAAAATGCCAGACAGTTTATTGAACAGGCACAGGGCCCAAAAGGGCCGCTCGATGAGGTGTTTGGACCACTGATGGGGCTGATGGAAGGTAAAGAGGGCACCGGTGCCAACGGTAACCTCAGTTTCCAGTCCTGGCTTGCCCGCGTCACGCAGGTACGCCTGAAACTCCAGCAGGTTACCAGCGCCCCGGATCCGCAGGCCATGTCGCAGATGCTAGCCCAGACAGTATTCCAGGGCAAAGCCATCGATCTGACCGATACCCGCGACTATGGCAGTCTGGTTGCGGCGAGTCTGGGGCAGGAGTGGAATGGATTTGGCCAGTCGTTATTTGTGCAACCGCTTGATCTGGCCTGGCGGCAGGTACTTGCCCCGGCTGCGGGAAGCCTCAATGCCCGATGGCAGTCGACTATTGTCGAACAGTGGAATAAGGCCTTTGCGGGACGCTATCCGTTTAAAGCCACCGGCAGCGATGCCTCGTTGCCGTTGCTGGCTCAGTTCCTGCGTAGCGACTCGGGTCGAATCACGACCTTCCTGAAAACGAATCTTGGCGGGATCCTCCACCAGGAGGGAAATCGCTGGGTCGTTGACCTTTCCGCAAGTCAGGGGATGGTTGTCAGCCCGGATTTCCTCCGGGCGATTAATCAGCTGGCGGAACTGTCAGATATCGTGTTTTCGCAGGGCGATGCGGGTGTTCACTTCGAACTGATGACGCGTCCTTCACGGGATGTTGCCAGAGTGCAGTTTACCCTCGATGAGCAGAACCTGGATTACTTCAATCAGATGGAAAGCTGGCAAAGCTTCACCTGGCCTGGAAACACTTACTATCCTGGCGTGTCGCTCAGCTGGCGTAGTGTGAACAGCGGCATGCAGCTGTATGCCAGTAACCAGGGCAACTGGGGTTTCATTCGCCTGCTGGACAAGGCTCTCATCACTCCGCTTGACGCCAGCCGTACACAACTGGTGTGGATCACCGCCGATGGCAACCCTCTGAAGTTTGTGATGCGTAGCGAGCTCGGTACAGGTCCCCTGGCATTGCTGAAACTTCAGGGATTCACGCTGCCCGACACTATCTTTAGCGTCGCAGCTGGCGGAGAAGAGCGCCAGTAATGATGGGCGGGAAAATTTACCCGGCACTGGCTTTCGCAAAACAGGTTGAAGGCTGGTCTCAGGGTATTTGCAGCAAAGTGAACCGATGGCACGAAACTGAATCCTCATCCCCATGCCAGTTTATGACCTTTCGGCAGTGTCGCGCATGGCTCAGCGACTGGCTGAAGCATAATCCAGCGCCAGGTACACCAGGGGACAGCACCTCCGCGCCCCATCGGCGCCTTCGTCCCCATGTCAGAAAAGCCCACAGGTAAAGCTACTGGAAGGCCAAACCCACTCAGGGGGAGGAGAAAAGTAAGCTGCTGAAATGGAAGCTACCGCAAATCGTCAATGGTAAGGACGACGATTCTCTGGAAGCGGTCGTGAGGTTTATGAAAGAGACAAACAAATGGGAAAAAGAATGAGCTCACCGGAAGAACTGTTAACCGCCTGCGCCACCAGGCAGGAAGAAAGGCAGCGCCTCATCTCGCGGGCAAATGATGCCCTGTCGCTCTGGGATAACTGGCTGCACCCGTTCACCTCCGGGGCAGAAACCGGGGACGATCCCGCATATGATGATAATTTTCAGCTGATGCGTGAGGAGATCAACAAGCTTTCAGGTACCGATTCAGCGTTATTGTGTGAGCTGGCCCAGAAGTGTCTTTGCGAATGCGCCAAAGACATTCGTGTCGTGACCTGGTACGTGCAGGCCCGACTCAGCCGCGACGGTGAAAAAGGGTTGTCCGAAGGCTTACTGCTTCTTGTCGCGATGCTGGCCCGCTACGGGCAGGCATGCCATCCCCGGCGTCCCGTAGCCCGAAAAGCTGCGCTGGAGTGGCTGAACAGTGCAAAAGTGATTGATGCACTGCTGTTATGGCCCGAGGTGGACAGCAATGATGCCGGTCTGACGGCTGGCGTCATCAGCCTGCTTGAATCCACAGTGGCTGACTGGCCGGAAGCCGAGAAACCGTCTTTTGCAGGCCTTTGTACCGCTCTTGAAAACCGTCTGGCACGTTCGGGTGGCATGGAAGCGCTGGTCCCCCAGAACAGCAGTACCAATGAGCACGGGCGTGAACCTGCCCATTCTGATTCTCCGCAGCTGTCAGCCGTGAAATCTGGCCGCGATTTACTCGACCAGGCAAAGTTACTTTCCCGCTGGCTGAGCGAGCAGCCGCAGGGCTGGCTGGCTTCTCATCGACTGATAAAGACCGTGCGGTGGGATACGGTCGATCAGATCCCTCCGCTGGACAGTAGCGGGCGCACCCGCCTGGTACCGCCTAAACCCGAGTATCGAGCTCAGTTGAAGCGCCTTTACCTTCAGAAAAACTGGGTCGAGCTGGTTGAGCAGGCCAGCCAGATGTATTGCGAAGGCGTGAATCATTTCTGGCTCGATCTCCAGTGGTATCTCTGGCAGGGGCTCAGCCATGCGGGTCAGCCCTGGGATACCTGGTCAGACTCCGTCCTGTTCGATCTGCGGTTGCTGCTTAAACGCCTCCCGGGCCTTGAAGGGCTGGCATGGAATGACGGCACTCCCTTTGCCGACGAAGTCACTACTGCCTGGATTGCTGAAAAAGTGAATGAAGAGGGCCTGATGTACGGCGATGAATCCGCTACCGTCGTTAATGGTCAGGCGGACGATGTGCTGCTTCTTGAGTCCGAAGCCATGGAAAAGGGAGACACCGAAGGGCCTGAAGCAGCGCTTGCCTGGCTCCAGTCCCGACCGGGGATGGATACCCCGCGCCATCGCTGGCTGATACGCCTGCTCATGGCCCGGGTGGCAGAGCAGTATGGCCGAAACGATATGGCGCTTCATCTGCTTGGTGAACTCACTACCCGTGCGCCACTGCTGACGCTGGAAGACTGGGAGCCCGCTCTGTTGTTTGAAGTCCAGGCCCGACGCCTGAAGCTGCTACGCATGAAAGCCGGTCGCAGCGAATCTGATAAAGCCCGTCTGATGCCTGAGATGGATACGCTACTGGCGGGTCTGATCGCCATTGACCCGGCCCGTGCCATGGTGCTCTGTGGCTAATGTTCTCTTTAATAATTTTCAGGAATGCCGTGCATGGATGATTTAACCCTGCGCTATTACGAAGCTGAGATGCGCTACCTGCGAGAAGCCGGTAAAGAGTTTGCCCGGGCTCATCCGGATCGTGCTGCGATGCTTAATCTGGATAAATCCGGCGCCCGCGATCCTTATGTGGAACGCCTGTTCGAAGGCTTTGCTTTCCTGATGGGCCGTCTGCGTGAAAAGCTTGATGACGACCTGCCAGAGCTGACCGAAGGTCTGGTGAGCCTGCTGTGGCCACACTATATGCGGACCATCCCGTCGCTGGCCATCGTCGAGTTCTCGCCTGACTGGCGTAGTCTGCGTCAGGCCGAAATGCTGGCTGAAGGCTTCTCCGTTCTGTCTCGTCCTGTCGGGCCGCACAAGACCGCCTGTCAGTACCGGACGACTCGCGATGTGCCGCTACAACCGCTGCACCTTGCAGATGCCCGCCTCCATACTGAAACCGATGGCCGCTCTGCTATCCGTCTGCGCTTCGAATGCCCTGAAAAAGTGGACTGGAGTAAAGCCGGGATCGACAAAGTCGCCATTTTCCTCAATGCAGAAAGTCCAGTTAGCTATGCGCTGCATCTGGCAATGACCCGTCGTGTTCACGCCATGTATGCCCGTCACGCCGGGACCTACATCGAACGCCATCAGTTCGATGGCTGGTGCAAACCCATGGGCTTCGATGACAATGATGGACTGTGGAAGAAAGCCGATACCGCCTTTAGCGGTTACCAGCTGCTGCTGGAATATTTCAGCTTCCGTCCGAAGTTTATGTTTGTTGAGTTACGTGGACTCGACAGCATCGGGCTTTCTGCCACAAGCACCTGGTTTGAAATCGACATTGTGCTCAGTGAAGCCTGGCCATCCGATCTGCCTTTTGAGACAGAAAACTTCCGTCTGCACTGTGCACCGGTCATTAATCTCTTCACTCTGGAAGCCGACCCGCTGACCCTGGATCCGCTCGATAATGAATATCTGCTCAGGCCGCTGCGTCTTCAGGATGGTCACACCGAGATTTACAGCGTCGATAACATCCACGGTGCGGTGAAGAATGGCAAACACCCCTATGTACCGTTCACCAGTTTCCGCCACCGGGGCGGTATGATGCGCCACGATGCCCCTGAGCGTTACTTCCATACCCGCGTGAAACGCGGCCCCTCTGGTCTGTATGACACCTGGTTAATTCTCGGGGGCCGCGCGTTCGAGCTGGAGCAGTTGTCCGATAAACCAGAATCCCTTTCGATGCGAATAACCGGTACCAACGGGCAGCTTCCGCGTAAGGCACTGGAAAGCACACTACTGGACAGGGCCGTGAAAGCAGGCAAAGTGCCCGTCAGGGTACTGAACCTCTCGGCCCCCACCATGCCACTGTATCCCCCGGCAAACGACCGTTTCCACTGGCGGGTGATGAGTCACCTCGGATCAAACTTCCTCAGTATGATGGATAACCCTGAAGTCCTGCGGGGGACGCTGGCGCTCTATGACTGGACCGACGATGAAATGAACCGTCGTCGGCTAGAAGCAATCGTCTCCGTGAAGCACACCCTGATCCGCCGTTTTGAGAAGGGCTTTATGCTCCGGGGCGTGGACATTGAGGTCACGCTGAATATGGATAATTTTGCAGGCGAGGGTGATGTGCATCTCTTCGGGGAGATGCTGCACCGGTTCTTCGCGCTCTATGCCGATATTCACCTCTTTAATCAGCTCACGCTGGTGCTGCAACCGACAGGGAAACGACTGAGATGGCGCGAGAATCACAGCCAGCACGTACCGGGCTGACGCTGGCCCTTAACAAAGATATCTGGCGGGCCAATTTCTATCGTTTCTGCCAACTGCTGGAGCAGGAAAATCCGGACGCCCCGAAACTGGGTACCACCAGCCATCCGGGCGACGATCCGGTGCGTTTCAGGCCCTGGCCTGGTATGGGTTTTCCGGTCAGTACCCTGAAAGCGGTGGAGAACGACGAAGACCAACCGACATTGCCACCGACCGTCCGCACCACATTCCTCGGCATGTATGGCGTGGATTCGCCTCTGCCGACGACCTACCTGGACGACATTGCGCAGCGCCGTGAAGGACACGAGGCGATCACCTCATTTCTGGATATTTTCAGTCACCGGATCACCACACAATATTACCGGATCTGGCGAAAATATGCCTATCCGGCGACCTTCGAGGCAGGTGGCCGCGATGCCATATCACAGTGTCTGCTGGGGCTGGTCGGCCTTGGTATACCGGGCACGGATGAGCAGGTGGCAACGCCGGTTTCACGCTTCCTGGCCCTGCTGGGCACCATGCGATTACCCACCCGCAATGCTGAAGGCCTCCGGGCCCTGGTGAGCCTGCTGGCACCGAATACCCGGACAATTATCACCGAACCCGATCCGGTTAAGGTGCATATCGATAACCGTAGCGGGCTGGGTATCGGGAGCCAGATCCGTCTTTCGCAGCGAGCCACGCTGGGTAAAACCGCAAAAGAAGCATGCAGCCGGGTCCTGGTGTCACTGGAGACAGCGGATCCTGACGAGGCGGAAGGCTGGTTACCCGGTGGTGTCCTTCATACCGATTTGATGGTCCTGCTGCGTGTCTACCTCGGCTACCGCAGTGACGCCCGAGTGCGCCTCACCGTGCCTGTGCGATTGCTCCCTGAGCCTCGTCTGGGCAACGGCAGGCGTATACAGCTGGGCAGAACCGGTTTACTGGGTCTGAAGGAAGGCAAACTCAATACGCCACGGGAAAGTCTGACCGTCAACCTGGGTTGCTATGAAGGGCTTCACTATTCTGTACTGCAACCTGCAGAAGACGGACATTACCGCTTCGACTAATCACGTATTCCCTCTCTCAATAAAGGAACTTTTGAATGGCAACAGTAACCCGCTGGTGGGCGCTGACGCTTATTGCCTGCGGTCTGCTCGCAGGCTGCGGTCTGACGCAGACCGTCACGGACGGTACGGTCAGCATCACGAAATCCATCTTCTATAAGAAAATTAAAACGCTGCATCTGGATTTTACCCCACGCACGGCCATTAACGCCGATGCCGCACAGACGCCGCTGGCAACAATGGTGCGGGTTTATCTCCTCAGGGATCGGAAAGCGGTTGATGCCGCCGATTACCAGACGTTGCTGCGCAATGCCGATACGGTACTTAAGGACGATGTACTGGCATCAAAAGAGCTGCTGGTGATGCCCAACGGCAGTGTTTCTCTGAATATGCCCATGGATGAAGAAGCACAGTTCGTGGCGGTGGTGGGATTGTTCAATCGTCCCGATCAGAAAAACAACCGCTGGCGTCTGGTACTGACCCGTGACGACCTCGATCCGGACAAACCCCGGACCATCGAGCTGGGTGACGGCTGGCTCAGCCTCGTGCCGGTAAAGGAGTGACATAATGGATAACTGGCTGGCGCTTTTTGACGGGCAGACTCGCTATTTTCTGGATATCAACAACAGCCAGGTAAAACCGGATGTTCTGCGATTTCGGGGCAGGGAAGCACTGAGCGAACCGTTCAAATGGGATATTGAGTTCACGACCCAACAGGCGAATATCCCCCCTGAACAGGTCCTGATGAAATATGCCTCTTTCCGGATGCGGAGCGGTAAAAATGTCCACGGTATTATTACCCGCCTGGAATGGCTTTCCACCTCAAAGGATCAGTCCCACTACCGTCTTACGCTCAGTTCCCGCCTGTCGCTCCTGGGATACACCCGGCAGTGTGCGGTATATCAGAACCAGTCAGTTCCTGAGGTGGTGGAGCAGGTGCTGCGCAAACACGGGCTGGAGGGACCTGATTTTGAGTTCAGACTGGAGCGCACGTACCCGCCGCGTGAAATTATCACCCAGTGGCGTGAAACGGACCTTGAGTTTATCCGGCGCATTCTGTCTGAAGTGGGGATTTACTGGCGTACAGTGATGGACGACGTGCGCGGTCTGGATACGTACATACTGGCCGACAGCCAGCTCAACTACCAGTTTGATGTGCGCCTGCCCTACAGCGAGCCGTCGGGTCTGTTTGACGGTGCGGCAGAGTCGGTCTGGGATGTACGAACCTGGCACACCCTTGCCACCGGCACTGTCGCCACGCGGGATTATAACTACCGGACAGCCTCCACACCGATGGATACCACCGTCAGTGTTCGCAATGACGCGGTGACGACCGGGGAGCATTACCGTTATGCCGCGCCGTACCGTGAAGCGGGTGACGACACCGACCCGGAGCCGGTCACCGAAAGCGGGGCATTCTACGCCCGACTCCACCATGAGCGTGAGCTGAACAGGACTGCCTGTATTCACCTGTTCAGCAATGCGGCACACCTCACTCCAGGACAGATGCTGGAGCCGCAGGGCGATGTCATTGCTGCCCTGAAGGAAGGCGTGCTCCTCACGCTCGTGACCTTCCGGGGCGCCAGGGATTCCCGTCTGCATGTGTCGGTCTGGGGGATGCCTTATACCGAACGCTACTGTTTCCGCCCAACTGAAATCCCGCGCCCTGAAATCCACGGCACACTTCCGGCCCGCGTCGAGAGCCGGGAGAAAAATGATATCTACGCGCACCTGGATGAGCAGGGTCGCTACCGGGTAAAGCCGGACTTCGACCGCGAAGGTACAAAGCAGGGCTTTGGGTATCTGTGGCTGCGGATGGCGAAACCTTATGCCGGTGAAACGCTGGGCTGGCATACGCCGCTCATTGACGGCACTGAAGTGGCCATTGCGTATAGCAATGGCGATATTGACCTGCCGTACATCGCGTATGCACTGCACGACTCCGAACATCCGGACCTCGTGAACCGGGATAATCACACCCGAAATATCCTCAGAACACCCGCTAACTCAAAATTGCGGATGGAGGACAAACGTGGCGAAGAGCATATCAAGCTCGCCACGGAATACGGCAAGACGCAGTTCAACAGCGGGCACCTGGTGGACAATCAGGGCAAATCCCGCGGCACCGGTAGCGAACTGCGCACTGATGAATACGGAAGCATCCGTGCCGCGAAAGGGCTGTTTGCCAGCGCGTACGGACAGCCAAAAGCGCAGGGCGAAGCCCTGGACATGGATGTCGCGCTGAAGGAAATCGACAGGCTTAATCAGCAACTGCAACAACTGGAAATAGCCGCCGAAAAAGCGCAGGCCCTGAAAGCGGATGTCGACAGCCAGATACAGATGTTTGAGCAGCGGCTGAAACCGCTCAATGAAGCTGTGCATTTCACAGCCCCGGAAGGCATGGCCCTGACCAGTGGTGAAGATATGCAACTGGCCGCAGCACGAAACGTGGTCGTCAACGCCGGGGGCGATATCAGCGTCGGAACAATGGGCAATCTGACCGCACTGGCCGGAGAAAAACTGGGGCTCTTTGCCCGCACCGGCCAACTGAGCGTCAAATCCGGAGAAGGACCAATAGATGTCCAGGCGCAAAACGCCAGTATGCGGTTGTTTGCTGAGAAGAAGCTGACGCTGAGCTCAGTGAGTGACATTTTGTTCGCCGGGAAAAAACGTATCACGCTGATCGGCGGCGGAAGCTATCTGCGACTCGAGGCCGGGAAGGTCGAGTATGGTACGACGGCGTCGTACATACGCAAAGTCAAGCGGACTATGGCAGCAGGAAGCAGTCCTCAGTCTCCAGAACTTCCATTTTTACCAGGGCCAGGCGATGCTTTTCGCAGGAGCTTTATTCTTGTTGATGATAGAACACAAGAACCAATATCAAATATTGGATATGAATTAACATCGTCTATAGGTAAGGTAGTTAAAGGGTTTTCATGCGAGAAAGGCCTCACTGGCTTTATAAGCCATACAGAAGAAGCTGATATCGAGTTAACCATATTAAAGCAAAATTCATTATATATAGGATAGTTCTATGGTTGATATGAAAGTTAAATCAAAACTTACTAACCAAGATGAAAATAAAGAAATCATCTCTGTTAAGATATTCAAAATAACGGACATTCCTGATGTAATGGAGAAGAAAGGTTGGAAAATTGCAGCTAGTTTTATGCGAAAGTGGTTCAATGACCCGTATTATGAAATGAGTAAGCAGGAGAAGCTTAACAAAATCGACATCAGCACAATACAAAAACAGCACATTCTCGACGATTTAGAATTTGAATGGCTATTAACTTCATCCTCACGAATAAAACCAATCTATGATAACTTTGTAATGAAAGTTTCAAGCGTCATTGAGTATGACGATTTTCTGGGGCGAAAAAAGCAAATTACAAATCAGCTTTCGAATGGACTTTGCTATATTTTGAATAGGTTGGAAAAATCTGGGTTTTTGGTTAACAATGAGCTAAAAAGCTGTTATGTGAACTATGACAATATGTCAGCAATCGAATTGGATAAGACAAGTCAGTTTAACTTTATAAAAATTGGTAGTACATTGTGGGAGAAGGCGACTGATAGTCTGGATGATGTATACGGTGCTCTGGGCTCTTTCATAATCAAAGTTGCATTCACAAATCTAAATGTAACAAGAGATCAAAGAGGGTTTATGAGATTGGAGATTAGAGAACTGGGACTGTACGTCAGGGACACCTACGAATTTATGAATGATGGTGATGATCAACCTTTGGGATATTGGGGAGAGTGTGGGGTCATCAAACCCGGGGTGATTAGCGAACTTATGAAAAAAGAATTCATCGATGAGGACGGTTGTAGATACTTTAGGATTACAAACTCATCATTTGTCAAATACAGGGGGAAATACAAGAGCACCAATAAAACTGGAGATTTTTTTGTATACTCTACAGTGAAGAAAATCCCTACAAATATTATCATTCATCTTAGCAAGATAGATATGGAGGAATATTCTTTCTGGAAGGGGAAAAACATAAATGAATAATTACTTAAAAAGAATATTTTTCCTGATCTTTATCTCAGCGATCATTTTTTCCTTTATTTTAATGACTGTTAAAATCTTGGCTTATAGAGGCGCAATAAAGAATGATTCAATATGGAGTCGAGATAAAAAGTGCGAGCTGGTCACTTATATTCCTGATTATCGTCCATATGGTGGAATTGGACGGGTGTTGAGGTTGTTTTCTAATCAATCCTTCTTTATTGTGTATGACCAGAATGGAAAGAAAATAAAAAACTCTGCATGGTATTTTTGGCAGTCTCAATTTTCTGATTTGGTGGCCCCAGAATGGCATGGACAGAACGCAACTTATCCTACAAGTGATGGATGGGACGGATGGCATATTCCTGAATGCCATTAACATCTTAGCAATTCATGTTTAAAATAATCAAATGACCAGATGTAACAATATTGGCATTAAAGAACATTCGTCGATGGAATAAAAACATGCTTAGCTCAATTAAGCTCATAGTGAAATTGATACTCTGTTTTTTTGTATCACTATCTATTATTCTTCTGTCAATAAAGACACTGACTTATAAGAAATCTACATCCAGTGAAAAAATATGGAATGAGGTCAACTCTTGCTATGCTATTACTTACATTCCTGACTACAAGCCTTTTGGCGGCGTAGGACGGGTATTACGTCTTTTTTCAAATTAATCATTTTTCGTCGTCTATGATAAAACTGGAGAAAAAATAAAAAGTTCAGCTTGGCATTTTGGGAGTGTCAGTTCTCTGATTTAGTTGCACCTGAATGGTCAGGCATTGATTTTCTTTCCCCATCTGACAGCGGGTTTTCAGGCTGGATTTTACCTGAATGCAAAAAATAAAAAAATTAGTAAAACTAATAATAGCCTTCCTTGGATGTATTATCGTTCTAGCAGTGCATCATTTGGGTTACGAATGGTACATAACTTACTTTACACCAAGGAGTAGGGGGTAGGGCTCGGATTTTTAATCTTCTATATGAGATGCATTATCATACCCATTACATTTCTGGCAACATCTATAAAACCAAAGCACTCTTCAGTAATCTTTGGCCTGGTTATTATCTTTATGCTTTATTCTTGGTATGGAACAAATCCACTTCGAGTAATATTGATGTTTTGTTCCTCATTATCCGGTTGTTCAATAATTATTTTTGCAAAAAAATCCTTGAAAGAAAGATAAGGTAATTCACATCCCTTAGAACCTAAACCTCTATCATTTAAAATAATATGCTATATTATGAATCAAAAAACGCCCTCTTTATATGAAATTCTTACCGGCAACTTTACAGGGGATCTTCCCCTTGAAGTTGTAAACGAAGAAGACCAGGTTATTTTATCTGTACTGGATAACATCCAGCGTATTTTGAACGCCCGAGCCGGGACCATATCCCATTTACCAGATTATGGTTTGCCGGACATGACCAAAATTCTGCAAGGCATGCCGGGTACAGCCCACGAGCTGATCGATACGCTGGCCGGTGTCCTGCTCAAGTATGAACCCCGTTTGCAGTCCCTCAATGTAACTTTACTTGAACAGCACGTGCCAGGAGAGTTGCGTTATGCCATTGATGCTGAGCTTAAGGGCATTGGCCTCGTACGTTACGGCACCGAGTTTATGCCCGAAGGACGCGTGATGCTGAGGCACCTGAAGCAACAGCAGTATCTCGATACCGCAATTCGTGTGTAAGGCCAGACAGCTTTCATCAGTTCCAACACACAGTAAGAGTCAGGCCGATATTGCAGAGTTTGCCAGAGAATGCGCAGCTTCAGGAGCAAATGGACGCGTGGCTGGAAGGTACTGGATTGAACGAGGAGACGCTGACTACATCCGTTACGGATCTGCTGGTGGAGTACGGGTCTCTTGAGATTACCGATCTCTTTCTGTGTGTAGATGACCAGTCTGTGAAATTGACACCAGTATTTTTGTACGGCCAGGGCGTGACCGGATGCGTGGAAGTGACCCTTCATGCAGAAGGCTGCGTGATCTCTTTGGGGCGCCTGTTCATACGGGCAGGTCATTTCAGTGACTGGACCTTTAATCCCCCGGGGATGTTGCTGCGCACAGTACAACCTTTTGATCAAAGTACTTCTTTTTGTCTGATGTTAGCGCTTCTTCCATAGCTGTTAACCTGGCAGTACCAGCAGACTTGTGGTGAAGCTGCATAAACAGGAAGTACAGCACCGCAACCTTCATTTGGATATTCAGCCATGAATGACATCATTCCACGAAAAATCAAAACCGGTGGCGATCCGCGCACGCTAGCGGATTATGCCACCCTGCGTGATGAACTGAGTAAACTGACACATCCGGCCCGTCCGGATGTGAACTGGCATTATGTCGAAAAACTCTGCCTTTCACTGTTTGAGCAAAACGGTGTGGAGTTACAGACGGCGGCCTGGTACACGCTGGCACGGACGCAACTGGCCGGCTTATTCGGCCTCAATGAAGGCCTGGCGATACTGGATGCGCTGATAAGCCATCAGTGGGGCACACTGTGGCCGCAGCCGGTACATGCCCGCATGGAAATCCTCAGCAGTCTGAACCAACGTCTTCAGCAACGGATGCGCTCGCTCCCGCTCAATTACAGCGACCTCAGACAACTGTATCGGGCTGAGCAACTGCTTGGCAGTCTGGGGGAGGTGCTTCAACGTCTGGAGCTTAAGCATCTGAGCCAGCTCGATACGTTGCGTTCCCTGATGCACAACAGTGCTGTCCGGCTGGAAAACAGCAACGATACAACCGGTACCGGGTCGAATATTCAGTCTGGTATTGTCCTGCCTGCCTCCGTAAAGAATGGTGCAGTAATATCATCAGGCTCTCATACCGGTAGTCTCTCTGAAGAGACCCCAGCGCCAGACAGCCCAGTGAAGTGGGTATTCGTTGCACAGCCAGAACACCACGCAAATGTGGAAGTACTGACGGCAATGCCCACTCAGGTAAAAAAGTGGAAATTCTTCGCTGCCGGAATGTGTACCATGCTGATAATAAGTACGGGCGCAGTGTGGAGCTGGCAATTTCTTCACCGGCCAGACCCGCTACAGACTCAGCTTGCTGCCTCACTGGCTCCGTTACCTGCACCTCTCGCGCCTGAAAAACTGGATATGTTGCGTCAGCAATCTCCGTCATCACAAACAATGATAGAACAAACACAGCAGCAGCTTGCCCGACTGGATAAATTGCCTCCTGACTGGAGTATTACTTACAGCCGAAAACTTACAGAACAGGCTCAGGTGCTGTGGCCGGAGCAAGCAAAACCCCTGATACAACAGTGGCAGCAACACCTTAATGCTGCCGCATTACCGGTAGAACAGCTCAATGGTTGGTATAAGGGGATGTCATCGCTACAAAAATTGAGTGACCGGCTGAACGGGCTTGATGAGCAGAAAGGCAAATACATGACGGTCAGTGAACTGAAGTCCGTTGTATTTTCCGTCCGGCAGTCTTTTAACCAGTCCATACCGGCTGAAGAGCAACTGCGTATCTTGTCAGAAAATCCTCCTGGTATACCTTTACCTGCAGCTGCGAGGTCGCAGCTGGAGATGCATCTGAAACAACTGGCAGCCCGATATGCTGAAATAAAACGGAATGCATCAGAGTAAATCCATCGTTAAGATACTTTAAAACTCGTCATTATGACGGGAAGCTTCGCGGATATTTCCCCGTTTTAAGATGATGAAGTGTCAGGCCAGTTATGCTGCCATGAGGGATCATTTTATCGTCCGGTCTGCTTTTTTTGAGGTGATATCGGTGATTATGGACATGCTTTTTCTCCGAAACCCGGTATGCCGTTTGTTTTGACTATCCGTGGATCCCGCCAAATCCGAAAACCCTGCGATAGCAATATCGCAGGGTTTTTTCGTTCTACAACCCAATCACCAGTTCCCTTGAATGGCTTCGTGAGCAGCACAGCGCCACCTGCTGGTCTGCTGCGCTTTTCTCCGCCTCCGACTGCACGCTATCCCGGTGATCCACTACGCCGTCGATAACCGGCGTCAGACAGGCGCCGCAAATCCCCATTTCACAGGAGAGCGGTACCGCCACGTCGTTTTCCAGCAGCACCTGCGCGATAGTTTTGTCCGCCGGCACCGGCCAGCGCTCGCCGGTTGATGCCAGCTTGACTGTAAAAATCTCGCCCGTTTCATTACAGTCGGCGGGCATAACGGGCTGGAATGCTTCGCTGTGAAGATTGCTCTCCGCCCAGCCTCTCCTGAGGGCGATCTGATACACTTTCTCCATAAAACCTGCCGGCCCGCAGACCCAGGCGTGGAAACCGGGCGCTGGCGTGGGCATGTGCTCTGCCAGCGCAGTGCGCGGGCTGATGGTATGGATGACACACTCGCCGCGTTTAAATTGCATGAGTTCACGCGCAAACGCCGCGTTGCCATGCTCTTTAACGTAATAGTGCAGCGTAAACGGGGTGCCGGAAGCCTCCAGCTGCCGGGCCATCGCATACAAGGGCGTTATGCCTATCCCTGCCGCCAGCAGCAAGAAGCGTTCAGCCTCGTGCAGCGCAAACAGATTGCGCGGTGAGGAGATAAGCAGTTTCTGCCCCGGACGTAGCGTCTCGTGAACATAGCGTGACCCGCCGCGCGAGGCGGTTTCACGTCCTACGCAAATAAGATAGCTCTCGCTGTCGCTTGCGCCGGTCAGCGAATACTGGCGAACCAGCCCGCAGGGCAGATGCACGTCAATGTGCGCCCCGGGCTGCCAGCCCGGCAGGGGGGCACCGCATTCTGACACCAGCCTGACGGCGAGACTCTTATCCCCCTCACGCCAGAGACCGTCGACAATAACGCTTAACATTTCGCTCATCACGTTCCTCCGTCACACCAGGAAAAACTCGCCGAAGCCCATCTTTTTCAGCCCCCGGCGGTAGGCAATCGAGCTTTTATCCGCAGGGATGTGGGCTTCCAGAGTCAGATCCAGCGGCAGGCTTTCCGGGCGCTGCGTCTCAACCATCAGGCGGTCTTCTTCAAAAATACGCAAATTGAAGGCGTGCACTTCCTCTACCGGAATATGCAGGTCAAAGTTGCGCGCGATAGGGGCGAACATGCGGGTTACCCGTGAAGAGACGGGCGAGGCGGCGTTCATGATCACCAGCCTGGCTTCCCCCGGAAAATGGATCGTCAGCGTGGCGGTAAACGGCAGATGCATTTCAAAATGACGCAGCCACTGGAAGCCTTCCGGCGCCTGGACATCGGAGCTGGCGGGGTAGTTGCTCACCGAGCTCCAGTAATCGGCAACAAAGCCAAACGGCGTCTCCTGGGGCTGATAATGGGGTACCAGCGGATTATTGGGGTCAGCAAAGGTGTCAGTGTGGATCCAGGCAAAATGCGCCACGTCCAGAAACCCTTCCACCTGACGGCCGGCGAAGCCATTCACTTCAAACGCCGGGCAGTTGATCTGCTGAAATCCGTCGTTATCCCAGTGCGGCATGGTGGGCAGCGGCATTGGGTTATCCGGATCAAACGCCAGGCAGGTCCAGATCAACCCAAAGCGCTCCTCCACGGCATAGTTGATCAGGTTAAGCTTCGCGGGAACCGGCTGGTCAGGGCTGGACGGAATGCGGTTGCAGCGTCCATCTTCACCAAAGCGTAAGCCATGATAAGGGCAGATAATCCCGTGTTCATCGTGAAAGCCCAGCGTCAAAGGTACGCCGCGGTGCGGGCAAACGTCCCGGGCGACCACAACCTGGTCTTTGACGCGGTAGATAACCAGTTGTTCGTCGAGCAGGGTGGCTTTGACCGGTGCCGCGCCGATGTCGCAGGCGCGAGCAACCGGATGCCAGCATTTTGCCAGACGCAGCCAGTCCTCTGGCTCAAACGTACAATGGGCGGGTGGAGTCGGTTGTATTTTCATGGTTGTCCCTCTCGCGTTCAGCCTAAAGGCCCGGCCTGAATGGTGTCGCACAGACCGTTAATGATGCGCTCTCCGGTCTCTTCTTTGAGCTCCTGGTACCAGGCCCGGGTCAATGCCATGTCTTTGCCATGCGTGATATCACAGCGTTTACGGGCCTTAAGCACCAGGTCGCGGACCCGGTCACAGCGCAGCGCTTCGTACTGCCGCAACGCCAGTGCGATGTTGTGGTTCTCGCGCAGGCAGTCACCCAGCACCACGGCGTCCTCCATCGCCGCGCATCCGCCCTGGCCGATATCCGGCGTGGTGCTGTGCGCGGCATCGCCAAGAAGCGCCACGTTGCCGCGCACCAGGGTGTCGAACGGTTCAATGTCGTGGATTTCGATACGGTTTGTGGTCTCGGGATCCAGCGCGGCGATGAGCTTCTGTACCGGTGGCGCCCAGCCGCGGAAATAGCCCGTGAGATCGGCGCGAAGGGTAGTGCGATCTTCCGCCAGCCCGAGGGGGAGCGGAACATCAAAAAAGAAATAGAAGCGTCCGCCGGCGACGGGCATCAGCGAAACGCGCTTGCCCTCGCCGACGAAGGTGGTCCACTGGTGCGCAGGGGCAATCTCTTCATCAATCTTCACCAGCCCGTTCCAGTTGACGTAACCGGCGTAGCGGCGCTCGGGCGTATAGCCCAGCACGTACGGGCGAACCGCGGAGTGACTGCCATCGGCGGCAATCAGGAAATCCCCCGTCGCGGTAGTACCGTCGATGAAGGTGACGGTGATGCCAGCCGCGTCCTCACGGACGCTTTCAACGCGTTTGCCGAACTGAACGTTCTCGTGCCCCCAGAAGTTCAGCATTTCGCGCTGCAGTTCCGTACGCGACACGGGGCAGGGGCGACCGCCCGTGCGCTCGACCAGCGGGGCAAGGCTAAAGCGGGTGAGGGTATCGCCGCGCCGGTGATCCTTATAGGCCATAAAGCGCATAGGGCCGCCGTAGGTCTCGATGATGTCGCCCATCCCGAGGTGCTGCATGCATTTCACCCCATTGGGCCAGATGGAGATGGCCGCACCGACGGGCTTCATCTCTTTCACGGCCTCAAACACGGTACAGTCGATTCCCGCCTTCTTCAGCGCTACAGCGGCGCTCAGGCCGCCAATGCCCGCGCCAATAACGATTGCTCTCATGCTTCTCTCCTTTTGCAGGGTGTAGAAAGGGAAGAGCAATTTGCGTACCAGGCTGCAGAGTGGCGAAAAGCGCGTTGTATGGGGTGGTTTTGCACTGCTAAGGTGCGCAAACGCGGTGAGAATGCCTTTTTATGAATCAATAATTTCCTGTTGTGCGATCCGGAATCGACTGTTTCATGGGGGATGGCAAGAGTGGCGTAGTTTGTGCAAAGCGATAAAACGACGATATGACGGGAGTGAGTATGATTGCACTGCAAACTTTTAATCAACTGAGCCACGAAGAGGCGCTCGCGCGGTTGCAGCCCTGCGTGGCGTTGCCCGACTGGGCCGATGCGCTGGTGCAGGGGCGGCCCTATTTACACCGCAAAGCACTGTTCGACGCCGCCCGGACATTGGCGCAAACCTGGGATGAAACGGCGCTTACGCAGGCCCTGAATGCGCACCCGCGTATTGGTGAGAAACCGATGGGAGCCCGGGCGGAGGCGATGCTTTCGCGCCAGGAGCAGGGTGCCGTCGACAACCGCGACAGGCAGCTGGCACAGGCACTGCAGGAAGGGAACGCTCGCTACGAGGCCCGTTTTGGACGCGTGTTTTTAATCCGCGCGAAAGGCCGTAGCGGTGAGGAGATTTTACGCGCTCTGAACGCCCGGCTGGAAAACAGCGATGCGCAGGAGGTACAGGCCGCACTGGAACAGCTGCGGGAAATTACGCTGCTTCGGCTGGAAGGAGTCATTGACGAATGAGTACGTTAAGCACGCATATTCTTGATATTTCGACGGGAAAACCGGCGAAGGGCGTAAGGGTTTATCTTGAGCAGGACGGCGTCGTATTGGCCACTGCTTTCACTAACGCCCAGGGGCGCATCACCGCGTTTATCCCTTTCCTGCCTGCAGGACGTTACCGGCTGGTGGCCGATATAGGGGCTTGGTTCACCGAAACCGGCCGCGACACGCTTTACCCCTGCGCACAGATCGATTTTGTGACGGGAGAAACGGCAGACGAGCACTTCCACCTGCCGTTTGTGATTGCGCCGGGCGGGTGGTCAACCTACCGCGGCAGTTGACCACACCTGCACACCGTTGACCCAGGTCTCGCTAATATTGCGCTCGTCGCCCAGGGTCATCAGCACAAACAGCTGCTCATAAATGTCCTGACAGCGCCGGTTACGCAGGCGCTGTAGCGGCGTAACGGCCGGGTCGAGGACGATAAAATCGGCCTCTTTGCCGGGGGCGAAATTGCCAATCTTATCGTCCAGCCTCAGGGCGTGAGCGCCGCCCAGCGTGGCGTGATAAAACGCTTCGCTGGCGCGCAGGCGGTAGCTCTGCAGCTGACCCACCTTGTACGCCTCCCCAAGGGTGCGCAGCATGCTGAAGGTGGTTCCGGCACCCACATCGGTGCCAATGCCCATACGTACCTGGTGTTGCCAGCAGGCGGGTAAGCGGAACAGTCCGCTGCCAAGAAACAGGTTCGAGGTGGGGCAAAATGCCACTGCCGAGCCGGTATCGTGCAGACAGCGCCACTCGCTCTCATGGAGGTGGATCCCATGGGCAAACACGCTGCGTTCGCCGGTCAGCCCGTAATGATGATACACATCCAGATAACGTTCATGTTCCGGCCACAGATCGCTTACCCAGGCCACTTCATTTGGGTTTTCGCTCAGATGGGTCTGCATCCACGTGTCGGGAAACTCCTCTTTGAGCAGGCTGACCGCGGCCAGCAGTTCCGGTGAGGAGGTCGGGGCAAAGCGTGGCGTAATGGCGTAGCCCAACCGTCCACGGTGGTGCCAGCGCTGGATCAACTCGCGCGTCTGCCGGTAGCTCTCTTTCGCGGTTTCACTCAGGTAGTCAGGCGTGTGGCGGTCCATCATCACCTTGCCGGCGATAAGGCGCATGTTAAGGCGCAGGGCCTCGGTGAACAGCGCCTCGACCGATTCAGGATGCAGCGTACAAAACACCAGCGCGGTAGTGGTGCCGTGGCTGACCAGTTGGTTGATGAAAAACGCCGCAATCTCTTTCGCATAGGCCTCATCGGCAAACTGGCTTTCTACCGGGAACGTGTACGTGGTCAGCCACTCCAGCAGCTGCTCACCAAAAGCGCCAATCATCTCCGTCTGCGGGTAATGGACGTGGGTATCGACAAAACCCGGGAGCAGCAGTTTGCCGCGCAGGTCGGTGTACCCTTTATAGGGATCAAGATACTGCTCGCCCTCCTGCCAGGCCATCTGCGCCAGAATTTTGCCGTTATGGATGAACAGCAGCCCGTCTTCAAGGTAGCGCGCCTGTTGGGCGATAACGTCTGCACTGTCGCAGACCCGGGCAATATCAAAAAATGCACCGCGGATCGCAGTCTGGTAGTCCATCATGATTCCTGCCTTAGTGTTTGCGTAGCGGGGTGATGAGACTGAGCAAAAACGGTGCCAGAATGAAAAAGGCCGCAGAGGAACTGCGGCCCGGAGGAAGGGTTACTCTTTTTGCGTCGCCACGCGGGGGCTGAACGACGAGGCGTCTGCCGCTTCACGCTCTTCCCGCGCCAGCCAGCGGTAGGTGACCCCGCCCAGGAAGACGCCGATAAACCAGCTAAAGTTTGCCACTTCATGCAAGGAGGGAATAAAGCTTATCACCAGCCCAACGGCAACGGATGGCACCAGCGCGCCGATGGCTTTCGGGTTGAAACCGTTGCGATACCAGTATTTGCCTTTTGGCGTGTCATCAAACAGATCGTCTACGGAGACCTTGCCGCGCTTAATCAGGTAAAAATCGGCAATCAGAATCCCGAACAGCGGGCCAATAAACGCCCCGAGCACGTCCAGAGTGTAGTGGATAAGCTCCGGCGAGTTAAACAGGTTCCACGGGGTTAACAGGATAGAGCCGACGGCGGCGATCATCCCCCCGGTGCGGAAGCTGATTTTTTGCGGTGAACAGTTAGAGAAATCAAACGCCGGGGAGACGAAGTTCGCCACGATGTTGATCCCGATGGTGGCGGTGATCATGGTCAGCAAGCCAATGGCCACGGCCAGATCGTTGCCCACACGGCTGACGGTTTCAATCGGGTCAGTG
This sequence comes from Enterobacter sp. MEB024, assembly GCF_030209635.1. Classification (NCBI taxonomy): domain Bacteria; kingdom Pseudomonadati; phylum Pseudomonadota; class Gammaproteobacteria; order Enterobacterales; family Enterobacteriaceae; genus Enterobacter; species Enterobacter sp. MEB024. The sequence continues at coordinate 350,112 of NZ_JARVRQ010000015.1, forward strand.
ATCATGCGGCCAAACAGCGATTGCGTACCCGACACAATCACCACGGTAACGATGGAGAACAGCAGGAAGTTAAACGGCAGGCCCCAGCGGTTACCGCGGCGGATCTCCCCCATGCTTTTACCGTAGCGGGAGAAGTCACCAAAATTGAGCAGCGGGCCGGAGAAGTAAGAGACCACCAGCGCCGTGGCGGTGATCATCTGCCAGGTCTGCTCACCGGCGCTCAGGGATTTGCTGGCGAGGGTAAAGGAGATGCCGTCAAAACCGGTCTTGTATACAATCCATCCCGCCAGCGCCAGCATCACCACGTAGACCGCCGGACCGGCGATATCAATAAAGCGCTTAATGGCGCTCATGCCGTGCCAGAAGACCATCGCCTGCAGCACCCACATGATAGCGAAACAGATCCAGCCAAGATGCGACAGGCCCAGGAACGAACCGGTGGTGAGCGTCGCGAGTGAAGGCCAGAACTTAAGCGCTACCAGCATCAGCGCGTTGGCGGCCAGGTAGGTCTGAATGCCGTACCATGCGAAAGCAATCAGCCCGCGGATCACCGCCGGAATATTGGCCCCGAAAACGCCAAATGCCTGACGGCAAATCACCGCGTAGGGTACGCCTGCCATCTGACTCGGTTTCGCCACCAGGTTGGCGCACAACTGCACAATGCAAATCCCTATCAGCAGGCAGAGCAAGACCTGCCAGCTTGCCAGCCCGAGCGTAAAGAAGCTCGCGGCAACAACATAACCCCCCATGCTGTGGACGTCCGACATCCAGAAAGAAAAGATGTTGTACCAGCTCCAGTTCTGGTCACGCGTCGGCGCCAGATCCTCATTGCAAAGCCGTGGGCTGTAAACCGCACCGGAATCAGCGGCCGTACCGTGCTGCGCGTTTTGTCTGTTTGGCATGAAACCTGCTCCTGTGAATGAAAACCCGTTAAGTGGGAGTGCAGACGGTGTTGCAGGATCCAGGCCAAAATAATAAATCTTGTATGCAATATTTTATTTTTATGTATACGATTCGATAGCGAAAAGTAAAAATCGGAGTGGTGAATGAACAACATAAACAGCCTGCAGACCGCGCCAGACCTGCATGACAAAGATGAATCCATCTTTCAGGCGCTGATGACCGCGATAGTCGAACATCAGTTGCTCCCGGGAAGTAAATTGCCTGAAGAGGCGCTGGCTGAGGTCTTCGGCGTGAGCCGCACCGGTATTCGCAAGGTGCTGCAACGACTCGCCGCTGTGCAAATGGTCACCTTAACGCCCAAACGTGGTGCACACGTGGCCAGCCCGACGGTAGAAGAAGCGCAGCAGATCTTCCGCACGCGCGCGCTGCTTGAGGTGGCTAACCTGCCGGACGTGCTGGCCCACTGTCAGCCGCCACATCTGGCTGCGCTGGAAGGGATTATTCGCCAGGAGCAGCAGGCGCACGAAGCGTATGACGGTCCCGCAGCAATCCGCCACTCCGCCAATTTCCATATTCAGCTTCAGGCCATTTCAGGCAATCAGGTGCTGACAGAGATGGTGACCGGCCTGAGCCAGCGGTCGTCGCTGGTGATCGCAGCCTGGGGCGCGCCGTGGCGTCAGGGCTGCCGCTGCAATGACCACGAGCAACTGGTGGAACTCTTGCGCCAGAAGGCGCTCCAGCCCCTGAGTGAGGCCTTAATGCACCATTTTGAACATATTGTCGCCAGTCTCTGTTTCGAACGGGCCGGTGAGTGCCTGCCTGATTTTGCCCGGCTGTTCGCCAGCCACAAGGAGTCGTAATGTCGTCTGTTTGTATACAAGTGATTAACCCCAACACCAGCCTCGCGATGACGGAAACCATCGGCGCCGCAGCCCGCGCGGTGGCAGCACCGGGAACGGAGATCCTCGCCGTCTGCCCGAGCGCAGGTGTGCCCTCGATAGAAGGTCATTTTGATGAGGCCATCGCCGCCGTGGGCGTTCTCGAACAGATAAAACGCGGACGGCAACAGGGCGTGGATGGACACGTGATTGCCTGCTTTGGTGACCCCGGCCTGCTGGCGGCGCGCGAGCTGGCGCAGGGGCCGGTCATCGGTATCGCAGAAGCTGCGATGCATATGGCCACGCTGGTGGCAACACGCTTTTCCGTTGTGACCACGCTGCCGCGCACGCGGATTATCGCCCGCCATCTTTTGCACCAGTATGGTTTCCAGGACCACTGTGCAGCCCTGCATGCCATCGATCTGCCGGTGCTGGCACTGGAAGACGGTAGCGGCCTGGCTCAGGAGAAGGTGCGCGCGCGCTGCATCCAGGCGCTGAAAGAAGATGGCTGCGGCGCGATTGTGCTCGGCTGCGGTGGAATGGCGACGCTGGCGCAGGAGCTGACGCGTGAGCTGCACGTGCCGGTGATCGACGGCGTCAGTGCGGCGGTAAAAATGGTCGAGTCGCTGGTGGCGCTGGGGCTGTCAACCAGCAAGCATGGGGACCTGGCTTTCCCGGAGAAAAAAGCGTTGAGCGGACACTTTCAGGCACTGAATCCATTTTAATTGAGGGGGTGATAATGGCGCTTTTTAACGAGGATTATCCGCGGGACTTACGCGGCTATGCAGGCAAGCCGCCGCACGCGCAGTGGCCGAACCAGGCGCGCATCGCCGTGCAGTTTGTACTCAATTACGAAGAAGGAGCGGAAAACCACGTTCTGCACGGTGATGCCGGCTCAGAACAATTCCTCTCGGACATCATCGGTGCGGCCAGTTATCCGGACAAACACATGTCGATGGACTCCCTCTATGAATACGGCAGCCGCGCCGGGTTCTGGCGGATCCATAACGAATTCTGCAAGCGTGGCCTGCCGCTGACGGTCTTTGGCGTGGCAATGGCGCTGGCGCGACATCCCGATATCGTCGACGCCATCAAAGCAGCTGATTACGACGTGGTTAGCCACGGCTGGCGCTGGATCCACTATCAAAGTATGGATATCAACCAGGAGCGCGAGCACCTGCACAAGGCGGTGCATGTCCTGACTGACCTGTTTGGCAAACCGCCTGCCGGCTGGTACACCGGGCGTGACAGCCCAAACACCCGTCAGCTGGTAGTGGAACATGGGGGCTTTGACTATGACAGCGACTACTATGGCGATGATTTACCGTTCTGGACGCAAGTGGCGTGCAGCGACGGCACGCGCAAACCCCACCTGATTGTGCCGTATACGCTGGATGCCAACGACATGCGCTTCGCGACCGCGCAGGGGTTCAACACCGCCGAGCAGTTTTATACCTACCTGAAAGACAGCTTTGACGTGTTGTACGAAGAAGGGGAACGTGCGCCGAAGATGATGTCCATCGGCATGCATTGCCGTCTGCTGGGGCGTCCGGGGCGTTTTCGTGCTTTGCAGCGGTTCCTCGATTACCTTGCGCAGCACGATCGGGTATGGGTCTGTACCCGCCAGCAGATAGCCGATCACTGGCGTGAAGTGCACCCGTTCCAACAATAACGGTCCAGCAGTGTGCCGGGCGGCGGTGACGCCTGTCCCGGCCTGCTGCTTATCTGATGGGAAAAGCGCCATCGGGCAGGGTTATTAACATTACGCCATCACGCTCACCTGCGCCGCCACAATTCGCCAGCCGTACGGGAAGCGTACCCATGTCTGCTGCTGGCGGCCAATCCGCTCCGTTCCTTCGCGGGTGAATTCGGTGCTACACACGGCGTAATCCTCTCCGAAGGTGGTGATTACCGTATGGCGCAACGTCCTTTGCAGACCCGCGGACGGGCGCGCCGCCCGAAAGGCGCGGATTTCCTCAATGCCGTACAGGTTTTCGCCCGCACCGAGACGCACCGTGTTTTTGTCGTGCCAGAACAGCTCATCCAGCACCGGAATGTTGTTGCTTACCAGCGCATCTTCATAGCGGTAAAAGGCTGCGGTCACTTCTGCAACGACCCACGGAAGGTTAATGTCATCGTGATTTATCATGGTGCCATCTCCGCCGGCCGGGCATCGGTTATTCCGCTTGCTTCCAGCACCCGCGCCACGCGCAGGCAGGCTTGCTCGTTAAACGGCGCGGCGATCAACTGCAGGCCAACAGGTCTGCCCTGAGCGGTGCGCAGCGGGACGGTGGTAACGGGTAAACCTAAAAACGAAATCGGCTGCGTCAGCATGCCCATGCTGGCGCGAACCGGTAACGGCTGGCCGTTGATCTCCATAATCTCTTCGCCAATTTGCGTTGCACTGCGCGGCGTGGCCGGGGCGATCAGCACGTCGGCCTGCGCAAACAGCGCTTTAAACGCCTGTCGGGCCTGCGTGCGAAAACGCTGGGCCTGAATATACCAGGCTGAAGGGATCATCGCGCCGGCCAGCAGTCGCTCGCGGGAGTGCGGTTCAAAACGCCCGGGCTCGCGGCGAAGCGCGGGCAGGTACTGATTTCCGCCTTCCGAGGCGCTGATGATAAACGCCGCGGAGCGGGCCAGTTCGGCATCGGGGAATTGCAGCGTTTCCTGCACGTCGAGGGCTTTTGCCACTCGCGCCACGGCGTTCCGCATGTCGCTGTCGCACCAGGTACTGAAATAGCCGCCGAGCACCGCGCATCGCAAACCATCCAGACCGCGGTCGAGCAGGGGCCGGGTCTGCTCCCGGGAGCTCTCCGCCTGAAATCCGTCGCTGGTATCCCGACCCTGCAGTGCATCGTACACCGACGCCAGATCGCTCACGCGACGGGCAAACGGCCCGATGTGATCCAGACTGGCGACAAACGGATGGCTGCCGGCGCGTGACAGACGACCAAAAGTGGGCTTAAGACCGTATATTCCGCACAGAGAGGCCGGTACGCGAATCGACCCGTTGGTGTCGGTACCGAGCGAAAAATGAACCAGTCCGGCAGCGACCGCGGCGGCAGAGCCGCCGGACGATCCTCCGGCAATGCGCGTCACATCGTGCGGGTTACGCGTTGCGCCGTAGTAACTGTTTTCCGTCGTAAAGCCGTAGGCGTAGGCATCCATGTTGACCATCCCCGACAATAAGCCACCGGCACTGCGCAGCTGGCGTACCGCAAAGCTGTCAGCGGTGGCGGGGGGGCGCTGGCTGAACAGCTCTGCACCGGCAAGGGTCGTATGCCCGGCAACGTCGAACAGGTTTTTCACCGCGTAGGGAATGCCTGCCAGCGGCGGCAGAGGGCGTTTCTCCCGACGCAGGGTGTCGATATTCTCGGCTTCGGCCAGCATGCGTTCTTCCGTGACGGTGGTCCAGGCGTTGATGTGGGGATTGATGCGCGTAATGGCTTCCAGCGTCTGGCGGGCGATGTCATGGGCGCTCAGGTCGCCTGCACTCAGCGCCTGCTGGATCTCACTGATACTCATCTCGTGTAGCGTCATGCTTTGTATACTCCTGCGATCTCCAGACGGTCATCAAGCGGCAGCGCCATCAGCGGGGCGGCCATCGCCGCGATACGGCAGAACTGCACATAGAGTTCTGCCCGGCGGGCGTCATCCAGCTCAACGCCCAGCACGGACTCCATTTGCGCCAGATAGGCATGCCAGTCAGGTTGTGTGGTATTCATCAGTCTCTCCTTAAAATCCGGCGGCGGCGCCGTTGCTGCGCGGGTCAAATGCCCCTTCAAACAGCCCGTTGGGATGGCGAACAATCGCACCCGCGTGGCCCATGGCTTCGCTGAATGCCGGGAAGCACTCCACGTCGTGGCCCAGCGCCTGCAGGCGCGCGACGGTCTGCGGCGTAAAGCGGCCTTCCACCTTCAGGGTGTCGGACGTCTGTCCCCAGGTGCGCCCCAGTAACCAGCGCGGGCGGGCGATGCTCTCCTGCAACGGTACCCCCTGCACCACATAGCGGGTAAACAGGGTGGCCTGGGTTTGCGGCTGGCCGTCACCGCCCATCGAGCCGTAGACCATGACGCGTCCGTCATGCAGACGCGCGGCTGCCGGGTTCAGGGTGTGGAACGGTTGTTTTCCTGGCGCAAGCGCCAGCAGGTGACGGGGATTTAGGCTGAATGAGGCTCCCCGGTTTTGCCAGACGATGCCGGTATCAGGCAGGACCACGCCGCTGCCGAACTCGTGATAAATGCTCTGGATAAACGACACGGCAAGACCGCTGTTATCCATCACCCCCATCCAGACCGTATCACCAGGGCCTTTGCCGCAGCCCCACGGTGCGGCCTGGTTATCATCGACCTGGTCGGCGAGGGCGGCCAGTGCGGCAGGATCCAGCAGACTCTGGATATCGGTTTTCAGCTCGCGCGGGTCGGTGATATGGGCATCGCGCAGACCAAACGCCAGCTTGGTGGCCTCTACAATGCGGTGAACGGTGGTCGCTTCGTCAGCATCGGCCATGGACAGGCGGTCGGTTATCCCGAGGATCGCCAGCGACACCAGCCCCTGCGTTGGCGGCGCAAGGTTCCACACTTCGCCCTGCTGATGCTGTAATTTCAGCGGCGCGGTGCGCCGGGCGACATGCGCGTTTAGGTCAGCCAGGGTGATGGGCAGCCCCAGCGTTGCCATGCCCCGGGCCAGACGCTCCGCCAGCGGGCCGCGATAAAAACTGTCCAGACCGTCTTCTGCGAGGTGCGAGAGCGTGGAGGCCAGCGCCGGTTGATAAAACCGGCTGCCGACCTGCGGCGGTTTGCCGTCAGCCAGCCAGGTCTCCGCGAAGCCGGGCAGGTCCTTCAGTTCATCCAGCTTACTGGCCGTGGCGGCGGCCTGAGACGCGGTCACCGGCGTGCCGTTTCGGGCATAGTCAATGGCGTCTGCCAGCAGGCGATTCAGGGGAAGAGCGGTGCCCGTCAGCGTGCGCGAAACCTTCAGCGCTTCGTCCCAGCCGCTCACCGTTCCCGCCACGGTCAGCGCCGCACGAGGCCCGCGATGGGGGATCTGAGAGACATCGTCATAGGCGGCAAGCGTCGCCAGTGAGCCAGCTGCGCCGCTGGCGTCAATGGCGACCGGTTCGCCGTCGGGCGGCACGATAAGCCAGAAACCGTCCCCACCGAGACCGTTCATGTGCGGGTAAACCACGGCAATGGTTGCGGCGGCGGCGACCATTGCCTCAATCGCGCTACCGCCTTCGCGCAGAATGGCCAGGGCGCTCTGGCTGGCAAGATGGTGGGGCGCCACGGCCATTCCGTGTACGGAGACATTACTTTGCATGGAGAGTCCTCATAACCCAAAAGTCACAAGGTGCTGCAAAAGCTGTTCCAGTTATGAATGAAAAGTTTCACGTCAGTCGTAACATAACGTTTTAAGAAGCTGGCATGCTTAATGAAAGGTATAGTGAGGTGAAACAAAAGTTACAGAGGCTTTATGGAACAGCTTGATGAACGTCTGAAAGCGCAATACGCGTCGTTGTCACCGCAGGAGCAACGGGTGGCTGATTTTATTTTTGATCATTTCGACGACCTCATTAGTTATAACAGCGCCGAGCTGGCGCAGCTGAGCGGGGTGTCGAAAGCCACGGTGAGCCGTCTGTTTAAGCGTCTGGGCTATGAGAAGTATAAAGAGATGCGCGACGAACTGCGCACGCTGCGCCAGAGCGGCATGCCGCTGACCGATAACCGCGATGCGGTGCAGGGCAACACTCTGCTGGCGCGGCATTATAAGCAGGAGATGGCAAACCTCACCCAGTGGGTCAACGCTCTGGATGCTCAGCAGTTTGCCGAGGCCATGGCCTCAATGGTGAAGGCGCGGCGGATTGTGATTATCGGGATGCGCAACGCCTATCCGGCGGCGCTGCACCTGCGCCAGCAGCTGTTGCAGGCGCGCGGACAGGTGCTGCTGCTGCCGCAGCCGGGGCAGAGCCTGAGCGAGGAACTGGTCGATCTCACGCCCGACGATCTGGTGATTATGATGGCGTTTCGCCGTCGCCCGCGGATCGTTCGGCCGCTGTTGCAGCAGCTTCAGCACAGCGGTATTCCGGTTCTGCTGATGTGTGAGCCGCAGGCGCACAGCCTGTTTCCGCTGACCAGCTGGCAGCTCTGCGCCCCGCTGGACAGCGTCTCGGCGTACGACAGCTACTCGTCGGTCAACAGTCTGATCAACCTGCTGGCTAACGCCTTCCTGCATGAAATCCTCGATAAAGGCCGTCCCCGGATCCACGATATCGCCTCCCTTTATCAGCAGCTGGACGAACTGGAACAGCGATAATGGGGCATCAGGCTGGTGCTTTGCATTAAAATGGTGCAGCAGAGCGGGGCGGAAAAGGGAGGCCTTTTCCGCCCCGCTCTCGTTTTATCAGGCCTTCAGAGAAAATTTCCCGTTTCGCTTCATCTGGCACATTAGTTGCAAAATCCAATTCAAAGAATCTTTTGTTTCATGTTAACGTTACGGGGAAGCACCATGAAAAAGTTATTGATTGCACTGACCGGGGCCGTCTGTCTGTTTGCAAACCTGCCAGCAAAAGCTGACCAGCTTCAGGATATTGAGAAACGCGGCACTCTTCGTATCGCCGTCCCGCAGGATTTTCCTCCGTTTGGTTCAGTCGGGACCGATCTCCAGCCGCAGGGCTACGACATCGACATGGCGCGCTATCTGGCAAAACAGATGAAGCTCAAGCTGCAGCTGGTGCCGGTGACCAGTGCCAACCGCGTGCCGTATCTGCAAACCGATAAGGTGGATCTGGTGATCTCAAGCCTCGGTAAAAACGCCGAGCGTGAAAAGGTGATCGATTTTAGCCGTGCCTATGCGCCGTTCTTCCTCGGCGTGTTCGGCCCGAAAGGGGCTGAACTGAAAGATGCTGCTCAGCTGAGTGGAAAAACCATTGGCGTGACGCGCGGTGCGGTGGAGGACATGGTGCTGACCAGCCTTGCGCCGAAAGATGCAGACGTCAAACGCTACGAAGACAATAACACCACCCTGTCGGCTTACCTGTCCGGTCAGGTCCAGTACGTGGCGACAGGCAATCTGGTCGTGGCGGCGATTTCCCGCCAGAACGCCGCCAAAGCCCCGGTTCCGAGCTTTATGCTGAAGGACTCGCCGTGCTTTATCGGGCTGAAGAAAAACGAACCGGCGCTGAAAGCGAAAGTTGATGCGGTGATTGAGCAGGGAATTAAAGACGGCACCCTGAATAGCCTCTCTGAGCAGTGGCTGAAAGCGCCGTTGCCGGCAAGCCTGGGCGTGTAAGGCGATGACAGAGCAACTCCATTTCTCTGCGCTCTGGCCGTACTGGCCGGCGCTGCTGGCAGGGCTGTGGGTCACCATTCAACTGACGGTGATGGCAACCCTCGGCGGGCTGGCGATCGGTATTTTCGGGGCGGCGATTCGCAGCGGCCGGACGACGTGGTTCAGCAGGATCTGGGGCGGCTACGTGGAGATTATCCGCAACACGCCCTTTGTCGTGCAGCTGTTTTTCATTGTGTTCGGTCTGCCGAATCTGGGGCTGAAGATGACGGCGGGCGAAGCGGCGCTGCTGGCAATGGTCGTCAACCTGGGCGCGTACAGCACGGAGATTGTCCGTGCCGGTATTCAGGTTACGCCCAAAGGACAGTGGGAGGCCGGCCGCGTGCTGGGGCTTACCCGCCTGCAAACGTTTATACGCGTGGTGCTGCCACCGGCCCTGCAGCGTATTTATCCGGCGCTGGTCAGCCAGTGCATTATCGTTATGCTCGGTTCGTCGGTGGTGTCGCAGGTCTCCTATGAAGAGCTGACTTTTGCCGCCAACCTGATTCAGTCAAGAACGTTCCTGAGCTTTGAGGTCTATCTGGTGACCACCGGAATTTACCTGGTGCTGTCAATTACCCTACGCCAGCTAATGATGGCGGCAGGACGGAAGTGGCTGGGGGTACAGGCATGATGACCACCTTTACCGACTGGGACATTATTCGCAATCTGCTGCTCGCCGGACGCTGGACGGTGCTGCTGTCGCTGGTGGCGTTTGTCGGCGGGGCGGCGGTAACGCTGCCGCTGTTGCTGTTGCGCCTCACGGGTGGGCGTACGGTAAAACGTCTTATTCGCGGCTATATCGAACTGTTTCAGGGCACGCCGCTGCTGATGCAACTGTTCCTGGCCTTCTTCGGCGTGGCGCTGTTGGGTATCGATGTTTCGCCGTGGACCGCCGCGTCGCTGGCCCTGACGTTCTACACCAGCGCCTTTTTGCTTGATATCTGGTTTGGCAGTATTCGTGCGCTGCCGAAAGGGCAGTGGGAGGCGTCGCGCTGTCTGGGGCTGACCTTCGGCCAGACGCTGTTTCGCGTGGTGGCTCCCCAGGCGTTACGCATCGCCATCGCCCCAACGGTGGGGTTCGCCGTGCAGGTGATTAAGGGGACCGCGCTGGCATCCATTATCGGTTTTATCGAGCTGACCAAGGCCGGGACGATGCTGACCAACGTGACCTATCAGCCGTTTAAAGTCTTTGCGCTGGTGGCGCTCGGCTACTTCATTCTGTGTTATCCGCTGTCGCGCTACAGCCGTTATCTGGAGACTAAATTCAATGCCTCTCATCACCATTAATCAGGTGCAGAAGTACTACGGCGATAACCACGTGCTCAAGGGCGTGGATCTGGACATCGACATGGGCCAGGTTATTTCAATTATCGGGCGCAGCGGTTCGGGTAAAAGCACGCTGTTGCGCTGCATTAACGGCCTCGAAGGGTATCAGGACGGCAGCATCAAGCTCGGCGGCATGACCATTACCGACCGGGATTCCCAGGCGCGTGAAATCAGCCGCTCGGTCGGCATGGTATTTCAGAACTTCAACCTTTTCCCGCACATGACGGCGATGGAAAACGTGATGCTCGCGCCACGTCGGGTGCTGAAGAAAAGCGCAGCAGAATGTCAGGCACTGGCGCAGCGCATGCTGGAGAAAGTCGGGCTGGGTGACCGTCTGGATTACTACCCGTCAAGCCTCTCCGGCGGCCAGCAGCAGCGCGTGGCGATTGCTCGTGCTCTGGCGATGTCGCCTAAAGTTTTACTCTGTGACGAGATAACTTCCGCGCTCGATCCGGAACTGGTAGGCGAAGTGCTCAAGGTGCTGGAACAACTGGCCGCTGAGGGGATGACGCTGATCCTGGTGACCCATGAAATGAATTTTGCCCGCGAAGTGGGCGACCGCGTGGTGTTTATGCATCAGGGGCGCGTCTGGGAGCAGGGCGACAGCAAAACGCTGTTCGCTAACCCACAGACCACTGAGCTTAAACAGTTTATCTCCTCCGTGCGCGGCCTCAATTAACTAAGGACTAAAAAATGGATATCGCTCAATTTCCGCAAATCAATCCGCCACAACGTCTGCTGATGGGGCCGGGGCCAATCAACGCCGATCCGCGCGTGCTGCGAGCCATGTCGAGCCAGCTTATCGGCCAGTACGATCCGGCGATGACCCACTACATGAACGACGTCATGGCACTCTACCGCGGCGTGTTCCGCACGGAAAACCGCTGGACGATGCTGGTGGACGGCACCTCCCGCGCGGGGATTGAAGCGATTCTGGTATCGGCCATTCGTCCGGGGGACAAAGTGCTGGTGCCCGTTTTTGGTCGCTTCGGCCATCTGCTGTGCGAAATTGCCCGCCGCTGCCGCGCAGAGGTCCACACCATCGAGGTACCGTGGGGCGAGGTGTTCACACCGGATCGGGTGGAAGATGCCATTAAACGCGTGCGTCCGCGCCTGCTGTTAACCGTGCAGGGGGATACGTCCACCACCATGCTGCAGCCGCTTGCAGAACTCGGGGCAATCTGCCGTCGTTACGATGTCCTGTTTTATACCGATGCTACCGCGTCGCTCGGCGGCAACGCCCTGGAGACCGATGCCTGGGGGCTGGATGCGGTCTCGGCGGGGATGCAGAAATGTCTTGGCGGTCCGTCCGGTACCTCGCCCGTTACCCTGAGCCCGCGGATGGAAGAGGCAATCCGTCGCCGCAAATGCATCGAAGAGGGGATCCGTACCGATGCCCATCGCGACGGCGACGAGGAGATGATTTACTCCAACTATTTCGACCTCGGCATGGTGATGGATTACTGGGGACCCGAGCGTCTGAACCACCACACCGAAGCGACCACCGCGCTGTTTGGCGCCCGCGAATGTGCCCGCCTGATTCTGCAGGAAGGGCTGGATAACGGTATCGCCCGCCACAAGCTGCACGGGGATGCGCTGCTGAAAGGTATTCAGGCGATGGGACTCGAGACCTTCGGCGACCTCAGGCACAAAATGAACAACGTGCTGGGCGTGCTTATCCCTCAGGGCGTAAACGGTGACCAGGTGCGTAAACTGATGCTGGAGGATTTCGGCATTGAAATCGGTACTTCGTTTGGTCCGCTGCACGGCAAAGTGTGGCGTATTGGCACCATGGGCTATAACGCGCGTAAAGACTGCGTGATGACCACCCTGAGTGCGCTGGAGTCGGTACTGAACTACCTGAAGTTTTCCACTACGCAGGGTGCTGCGATGCAGGCTGCGTGGGATCATTACCGCACTGAGACGGCGCTATGAATCACGCGACACGCCAGCAGGCGGCAGAACGTGTGATGGCCCGCGCCGATGCGCTGGCCGCCATCAGCGAAACCCAGGATTCTCTTACCCGCGTGTATCTCTCTGCCCAGCATCTGCAGGCTAACCAGCTGGTCGGGCAGTGGATGAACCAGGCGGGCATGACCGTCTGGCAGGACAGCGTGGGGAATATCTGCGGACGTTATGAAGGCGAGCAGGAGGGCGCACCGGCGGTGTTGCTTGGCTCGCATCTGGATACCGTGCGCAATGCCGGGCGCTACGACGGGATGCTGGGGGTGCTGACGGCCATTGAAGTCGTTGACAGCCTGCATCAGCAGGGAAAACGGCTGGCGCAGGCCGTTGAGATTGTCGGCTTTTGCGATGAAGAGGGTACCCGCTTTGGTATCACGCTGTTGGGCAGCCGCGCGCTGACGGGCACCTGGCCTGCGGGCTGGCTCGACACGTGCGATGCCAGAGGTATCAGCGTGGCGCAGGCGATGGTACAGGCAGGGTTAGATCCCAGCCGTGTCGCGATGGCCGCCCGACGCCCGGATGATTTCAGCGCCTGTCTGGAGCTGCATATTGAACAAGGACCGTGTCTGGAACAGGCCGGTCTGGCGCTGGGCGTGGTTGAAGCCATTAACGGCGCGCGTCGTCTGAACTGCCGCTTCACCGGTGAGGCCGGCCACGCCGGGACCGTGCCGATGGCGCATCGTAAGGACGCGCTGGCCGCCGCCGCCGAATGGATGGTGCTGATTGAAAACACCACCCGTCAGCACGGCGGCAACCTGGTAGCCACGGTGGGTGAGTTGCGCTGTCTGCCTGGTGCGGTAAACGTCATCCCCGGCGAGGTCGCGCTCTCGTTAGATATTCGCGGCCCGCAGGATGCGCCGCTTGACCTTCTGCTTACTGCACTGCTGACGCAGGCGCAGGCGATAGCGGCCCGTCGCGGAATACATTTTGCAGCCGACGAATTTTACCGAATCGCCGCCACGCCATGCGATACACGTCTGCAGGCGCTGCTGGCGGAGGCTGTAGAATCGGTGCAGGGGAAGACATTATCGCTGCCGAGCGGTGCCGGTCATGACACCATCGCCCTGGCGGAGCGCTGGCCGGTAGGGATGTTGTTTGTGCGGTGTAGGGGAGGCGTCAGCCACCATCCGGCGGAATCGGTGATGGCTGAGGATGTCGCGCTGGCGATTGATGCCTTTACGCGTGCGGTAACGCGTCTGGCGGGTTAAGCGACCGAGCGTACCGCTTCATCGATGTCGGCACTCACCCGCACATCCTGCTCGTCAAACACCATGCAGTGGCGATCGTCAAAAGCCACATCAATTTGCTGCCACGGCGCGAATTTCACATCGCCCGGCAGCAAAATCTTCACATTGTCGTGGCCGTAGCACTGACCAAAGAGGTAGGTGTTATTGCCCAGACGCTCAACCACTTCACAGTTAAACGTCAGCCGCGTGCCGTGGCTGAGATCGGTGGTTAAATGTTCCGGACGGATGCCCAGCGTCACCGGGCTGCCTGCGTTCAACGGTGTGGTGGTCAGGGCCAGTGTGAGTGTCTTCTGCTGGGATAATCTCACCGTCAGCTCACCCGGTTGCCAGGCCTCTACCGTTGCCGGCAGGAAATTCATCTTCGGCGAGCCGATAAACCCGGCCACGAACTTGTTCGCCGGTTTGTAGTAGAGTTCCATCGGCGCGCCCATCTGCTCAACCTTTCCGTAGTTCATCACCACAATTTTATCAGCCAGGGTCATCGCTTCTATCTGGTCGTGGGTGACATACACCATGGTGGTTTTCAGCTCCTGGTGCAGACGGGCAAGATGCAGACGCATCTCCACGCGCAGCTCGGCATCCAGGTTGGAGAGCGGTTCGTCGAACATAAAGACCCGCGGATTACGTACGATGGCGCGGCCAATGGCCACACGCTGGCGCTGGCCGCCGGAAAGCTGCTTAGGTTTGCGATCCAGAAGGTGGGAAAGCTGCAGCGTTTTGGCCACCATCTCGACCTGATGGCGGATCTGATCTTTCGGCACCTTATTGACCTTCAGGCCGTAGCCCATGTTTTCGGCCACCGTCATATGTGGGTAGAGCGCATAGGACTGAAACACCATCGCCACGCCGCGGTGGGAGGGTGCAACGTCGTTCATCACCTCGTCACCAATCAACACTTCCCCTTCGCTAATGTCCTCCAGTCCGGCAATCATGCGCAGCATTGTCGATTTACCGCAGCCGGAAGGACCGACAAAGACGGCAAACTCACCGTCTTCAATCTCAAGATTCACGTTGTGCAAGGTTACGGTGTCGCCAAAGCGTTTGGTGACATTCCTCAATTGTATGTTCGACATCTGTATTCCCCGAGTAAACCGCCGCGTATGTATTACGTATAACAATTATTTTCTACATGGCTGGACGGTGCAATTTGTCTGCTCTGACTATAACTTCCAGTATTCACGCACCCTATACCGATATTCCATTAATGTTATGACGATCACACAACTTACAGTTTTTTGTAGAGTTATCATGATGTGAAGGGTAGCGTATACCAAACCAAATGCATTTGATGTTATACGTTGTACGTCAGTGTTAGTCGGTTTTCTGGCGAAGGTGTATGGCGGTGAAATGCAATAACAACCATAAAATTGTTATACCTTCACATGAGGTTGATAATGAAAAAGAACATACTCGCTGCTCTGATCCTCTCTACGCTCGCGGTGCAGGCTCACGCCACCACGCAGCTTAACGTCTGGGAAGACATCAAAAAGTCGTCCGGCATTAAAGACGCGGTCGCCGATTTCGAAAAGCAGTACGACGTTAAGGTTAACCTGCAGGAGATGCCCTACGCGCAGCAGCTGGAAAAACTGCGCCTCGACGGCCCGGCAGGAATTGGCCCGGACGTGCTGGTCATTCCCAATGATCAACTGGGCGGGGCGGTTGTGCAAGGGCTGCTGACCCCCCTGAATCTGGAGGCGAAGCAGACCGAACAGTACACGCCAGCGTCCATAAATGCCTTCAAAATGGATAGCACCCTTTACGGTGTGCCGAAAGCGGTTGAGACGCTGGTGCTGATTTATAACAAAGACCTGATCGCGAAGCCGCTCAACTCACTTCAGGACTGGTATGACTTTTCTAAACAGCAGCGCGCCAAAAACCAGTACGGCCTGCTCGCCAAGTTCGACCAGATTTACTACAGCTGGGGGGCTATCTCCCCGATGGGCGGGTACATCTTCGGTAAAAACGATAAAGGCGGTTATAACGCCAGCGACGTGGGCCTGAACAAGCCGGGCGCGGTAGACGCGGTCACCTACCTGAAAAAATTCTATACCGATGACGTGTTCCCGGCGGGGATCATCGGCGATAACGGTCTGAACGCGATCGATTCTCTGTTTACCGAGAAAAAAGCGGCAGCCGTCATCAACGGTCCGTGGGCGTTCCAGCCGTATGAAGCGGCGGGCATTAACTACGGCGTTGCGCCGCTGCCGACGCTGCCGGACGGTAAGCCAATGAGTTCATTCCTGGGCGTGAAGGGCTATGTCGTCTCTACCTGGAGCAAAGACAAAGCCATGGCGCAGAAATTTATCGAATTTATCAACCAGCCGCAGTACGTCAAAACGCGCTATATCGCGACGCGAGAAATTCCGCCGCTGACCGCGATGATTGACGATCCGCTCATTAAGAACGACGAGAAAGCCAGCGCGGTTGCCGTGCAGGCCGCACGGGCGACAGCGATGCCGGGCATTCCGGAAATGGGTGAAGTCTGGGCTCCGGCGAACGCGGCCCTCGAGCTGAGCCTGACCGGTAAACAGGATCCGAAAGCCGCGCTCGACAGCGCAGAAAAACAGGTTCAGATGCAAATCGAAGCCATGCAGGCCAGCAACCAGTAGTTTTCTGACGTCGCAGAACGGGAGGGCGTCTCTCCCGTTTTTTGAAAGGAGTTGTTTGTGAGTATCATCCCGGAACATTTTGCCAAACCGCGCGTGGCCGGGCGTCACGCCTGGACCAGCCTGCTGCTGGCGGTCATTCCCGGCTTCGGTCAGTTTTACCACCGTCAGTGGCTGAAAGGGGTCATCTTCCTGGTGCTGCTTGCCAGTTTTATCGGCGTATTTGCTGATTTTCTGCGCGAAGGGCTGTGGGGACTGGTGACGCTGGGTGAGGAGGTGCCGCGCGACAACTCCATCTTCCTGCTGGCGGAGGGGATCATCAGCGTGTTAATCGCGGCGTTCGGCGTGATGGTGTATTACCTGTCGATGCGTGATGCGTGGGTCAATGGCCTGAAACGTGACGAAGGGTTGCAGCTTAACAGCGTGCGTAAACAGTATCAGATGCTATTGAGCGACGGCTTCCCGTATCTGATGATCACCCCGGGCTTTATCCTGCTGGTGTTTGTGGTGGTGTTTCCCATTTTGTTCGGGTTTGCCATCGCCTTTACCAACTACAACCTCTACCACACGCCGCCGGCTAAGCTGGTTGACTGGGTCGGGTTTAAGAACTTCATCAATATCTTTACGCTCTCTATCTGGCGTTCCACCTTCTTCGACGTGCTGCAGTGGACGGTGGTCTGGACGCTGCTCGCCACCACGCTGCAGTGTACGGTGGGCGTACTGCTGGCGATTCTGGTGAACCAGAAAGATTTACGCTTTAAGCCGCTGATCCGCACCATCTTTATTTTGCCGTGGGCGGTGCCGGGCTTTGTCACCATCCTGGTTTTCGCCGGGATGTTTAATGACTCGTTCGGGGTGATTAACAACGCCATTCTGG
The DNA here is from genome assembly GCF_030209635.1 of Enterobacter sp. MEB024. NCBI lineage: Bacteria > Pseudomonadati > Pseudomonadota > Gammaproteobacteria > Enterobacterales > Enterobacteriaceae > Enterobacter > Enterobacter sp. MEB024. The sequence continues at coordinate 367,243 of NZ_JARVRQ010000015.1, forward strand.
CCTTCTTTGGTATTGCGCCTAAAGCCTGGATGACCGATCCGTTCTGGACCAAAACGGCGCTGATCATGATGCAAACCTGGCTTGGTTTCCCGTTTGTTTTCGCCATGACCACCGGCGTGCTGCAGGCCATTCCTGATGACCTGTATGAAGCGGCTACCATGGACGGCGCCAGCAGCTGGACCCGGCTGCGGACCATTACGCTGCCGCTGGTGCTCTACGCCATTGCGCCGATCCTGATTACGCAATACACCTTTAACTTCAATAATTTCAACATCATCTATCTGTTCAATAACGGCGGGCCGGCGGTGGTGGGGTCAAATGCGGGCGGCACCGACATTCTGGTGTCGTGGATCTACAAACTGACGATGTCATCTTCGCAATATGCCATTGCGGCGACCATCACCATCCTGCTGTCTGTTTTTGTCGTCGGCCTGGCGTTATGGCAGTTCCGCGCCACCAAATCTTTCAAAAATGACGACATGGCGTAAGGGACGTAACAATGGCTAAATCACAAAGTATTAAACGTGAGAAATGGGTCCGCCTTTCACTCTCCTGGCTGGTTATTGTGCTGGTGTCGGTCATCATCATTTACCCGCTGGTGTGGACGGTGGGCGCCTCACTCAACGCGGGCAACAGCCTGTTAAGCTCCTCTGTTATTCCGCAGAACCTGTCGTTCCAGCATTACGCCGACCTGTTTAATGGTCAGGTGAACTATATGACGTGGTACTGGAACTCGATGAAAATCAGCTTCCTGACCATGGTGTTGACCTTAATCAGCGTTAGCTTTACCGCCTATGCCTTCTCGCGTTTTCGCTTTAAGGGGCGGCAGAACGGGCTGATGCTCTTCCTGCTGCTGCAGATGATCCCGCAGTTCTCGGCGCTGATTGCCATCTTCGTGCTCTCGCAGCTGTTGGGCTTAATCAACAGCCATCTGGCGCTGGTGCTGATTTACGTTGGCGGCATGATCCCAATGAATACCTATCTGATGAAGGGCTACCTGGACGCCATTCCTAAGGATCTGGATGAGTCCGCGCGCATGGACGGAGCCAGTAACTTCCGCATCTTCATCGAGATCATCATGCCGCTTTCCAAACCCATTGTGGCGGTGGTGGCGCTGTTCTCCTTCACCGGGCCGCTGGGGGATTTCATTCTCTCCAGCACCATTTTGCGCACCCCGGACAAATACACCTTACCCATCGGGCTTTATAACCTGGTGGCACAAAAAATGGGTGCCAGTTACACCACCTACGCGGCAGGCGCGGTGCTGATTGCGGTGCCGGTCGCGATCCTCTATCTGGCCTTACAAAAATACTTCGTCTCCGGTCTGACCTCCGGGAGTACTAAGGGATAACCATGAAAAGACTCAAACCCGCTTTGCTTGCTGTTTGTCTTTCTTGCGGTCTTGCCGCGAGTGCGTTCGCCGCGGACGGGGTAAAAACGCGTCCTTTTAACGCCATGCCGGCAGACTTTATTAAGGGGGCGGACATCTCGACGCTGCTCGAGGCTGAACAGCATGGCGCAACATTTTATAACCAGAATGGCCAGCAGCAGGACGCGATTGCCATTCTGAAAGCCAACGGCGTGAACTATGTGCGTCTGCGTTTGTGGGTGGATCCGCAGGATGCCAACGGAAATACCTACGGGGGCGGCAGTAACAATCTGGAAAACACGCTGGCGCTGGCGAAGCGCGTGAAGGCCCAGGGCATAAAACTCCTGCTCGATTTCCACTACAGCGATTTCTGGACCGACCCGGGCAAACAGTTCAAACCAAAAGCCTGGGAGAAGATGGATTACCCGCAGCTTAAAACGGCAATCCATGACTATACGCGCGACACCATTGCCCGCTTTAAAAAAGAGGGCGTGCTGCCGGACATGGTCCAGATTGGTAATGAAATCAATGGCGGGCTGCTCTGGCCGGAAGGCAAAAGCTGGGGGCAGGGTGGCGGCGAGTTTGACCGCGTAGCCGGGTTACTCAACGCCGCAATCACTGGGATGAAAGAGAACCTGACCGACGGCGAGCAGGTGAAAATTATGCTGCACCTGGCCGAAGGCACTAAAAATGACACCTTCCGCTGGTGGTTTGATGAGATCACGAAGCGCGATGTGCCGTTCGATATTATCGGCCTGTCGATGTACACCTACTGGAATGGCCCGATCGGCGCGCTGAAAGCCAATATGGATGACATCAGCAAACGCTATAACAAAGACGTCATTGTGGTGGAAGCGGCCTATGGCTATACGCTGGAGAACTGCGATAACGCAGAAAACAGTTTCCAGGCCAAAGAAGAGAAGGACGGTGGCTACCCCGGCACCGTGCAGGGTCAGTACGATTATATCCACGATTTAATGCAGGCCGTGATTGACGTTCCCGATCGTCGCGGTAAGGGCCTGTTTTACTGGGAGCCGACCTGGATTGCCGTACCGGGCACCACATGGGCCACCAAAACCGGCATGAAATATATCCATGATGACTGGAAAGAGGGAAATGCCCGCGAAAACCAGGCGTTATTTGATTGTCATGGCAAAGTGCTGCCGTCGATAACGGTATTTAAATAGTATTCTGTTTCACTTCAGGACGTTTTTAATATGAATAAATTTGCGCCTTTAAGTTCGAAGGTCGCTGCGTTATTGCATGGCGCCGACTATAACCCGGAGCAATGGGAGAATTACCCCGGTATTATTGAAAAAGATATTGCCATGATGCAGCAGGCGAAATGTAATGTCATGTCGGTGGGCATATTTAGCTGGGCGAAGCTCGAACCGCGTGAAGGGGAATATGATTTTGTCTGGCTGGATAACGTCATTGATAAATTATATTCAGCGGGGATCCATATTTTCCTCGCCACGCCGAGCGGTGCGCGCCCGGCATGGATGTCGCAAAAATACCCGCAGGTGCTGCGCGTAGGGCGTAACCGCGTGCCTGCGCTGCACGGTGGACGTCATAACCACTGTATGTCTTCCCCGGTGTACCGTGAGAAGACATTGAAAATGAATACCTTACTGGCTGAGCGTTATTCACAGCACCCGGCGGTGCTGGGCTGGCATATCTCCAATGAGTACGGCGGTGAGTGCCACTGCGATCTGTGCCAGGAGCGCTTTCGTGACTGGCTGAAAGCGCGCTACAAAACCCTGGATGCACTGAACCACGCATGGTGGAGCACCTTCTGGAGCCACACCTATAGCGACTGGTCGCAGATTGAGTCCCCTGCGCCGCAGGGCGAGGTGTCCATTCACGGTCTGAACCTCGACTGGCGCCGCTTTAATACGGCGCAGGTAACAGATTTCTGCCGCCATGAGGTTGCGCCGCTAAAAGCCGTCAACGCAGCGTTGCCGGTGACGACCAACTTCATGGAGTACTTCTACGATTACGACTACTGGCAGCTTGCGAAAGCGATCGACTTTATCTCCTGGGACAGCTACCCAATGTGGCACAAGGAGAAAGACGAAACCCAGCTCGCCTGCTATACCGCCATGTACCACGACATGATGCGCAGCCTGAAAGGCGGCAAACCTTTTGTGCTGATGGAGTCCACGCCGAGTACCACCAACTGGCAGCCGACCAGCAAGCTGAAAAAACCGGGGATGCATATTCTCTCGTCAATGCAGGCGGTGGCACACGGGGCCGATGCCGTACAGTACTTCCAGTGGCGTAAAAGCCGCGGTTCGGTGGAGAAATTCCACGGGGCGGTTATCGACCACGTGGGGCTTCTTGATACGCGTGTCGGGCGCGAAGTGACGCGTCTGGGCGAAATGCTTGAGCGCCTGCCGGGGGTGGTCGGGTGTCGCACGCAGGCACGGGTAGCGATTATCTTCGACCAGCAAAATCGCTGGGCGCTGGACGATGCCGAAGGGCCGCGCAACATGGGGATGGAGTACGAAAAAACCGTTAACGAACACTACCGTCCATTCTGGGAAAAAGGCATCGCGGTAGATGTGATTGATGCCGATGGCGATCTCAGCCAGTACGCGCTGGTGATTGCGCCGATGCTTTATATGGTGCGGGAAGGCTTCGCCGAACGCGCAGAAGCGTTTGTCGCCGGGGGCGGCCATCTGGTGACCACCTACTGGAGCGGCATCGTGGATGAAAGCGATCTTTGCCATCTCGGTGGGTTCCCGGGGCCGCTGCGTAAACTGCTCGGCATCTGGGCAGAAGAGATCGACTGTCTCGGTGAGGGAGAACGTAATCTGGTACAGGGGCTGGCGGGTAATTCGGCTGGCCTGCAGGGCCCGTATCAGGTTCGTCATCTGTGCGAGCTGATCCATGTCGAAAACGCTCAGCCGCTGGCGACCTACCGGGATGATTTCTACGCCGGTCGGCCTGCCGTGACGGTGAACCGTTTCGGTAAGGGGAAAGCGTGGCATGTGGCGTCGCGCAACGATCTGCCGTTCCAGCGTGATTTCTTCGCCGGGATTATTGACGAACTGGCGCTGCCGCGGGCCATGGAATGCGATTTCCCACCGGGTGTAGTGGCAACGGCCCGCACGGACGGCGAAACCACGTGGGTGTTTGTGCAGAACTACACCGCCCAGCAGCAGCTCATTACGCTGCCGCAGGGGTATACCGACTGCATGACCGATGCCGCCGCCGCGGGTGATACTGCTCTGCTGCCGTGGGATTGTCGGGTACTCAGGCGTAAAGCGTAGTCGCTGAGGGCGTCGCGTCGTACAACCCTGGCTAATCAATCTGAAGGCGCCTGCTCTATGAGCAGGCATTTTTTTATCTGCATAACAGAGAGGCGTATTATGGACAGTGAAATAACTCAGCGTTTAATTCCTGCATTCGGCGGCGACGATAATATCGAACATGTTGAAGCCTGCATTACCCGTCTGCGCGTCACGGTAAAAGATTTAAATAAGGTGGATACGCAGGCGTTACAACAGGAGGGGGCGCTGGGCGTAATTATTATTGGCCAGCAGGTGCATGCGATATTTGGTCGGCAGTCTGATACCTTGCGGCAATTATTAGATGCGCATTTTAATCATTAACATTAAAAAAGGGATAGCCAAAATAATGGCTATCCCAAACGAGGAGAATAGACTGCCAGTTGTTGGAGATACAATAACGATTAACACATATCAGGAAATAAACATTACCACCAGGCTTCCACCTGCACGCCAAAATTCCAGGTATTATTTGCGGTGCCGTCTTCGAAGGATTGTCCTTTCTCGGAGTCATTCAGGTAAGAGGCGAAGACGCGCAGTTCAGGACGCGACATAAAATCAGGCCCATCCGCCAGTCCGAGTGCGAGGGTGTACTTCTCTCCGCTCTGCTTGTAGCTGGAGCCATCGGTGTAGGTATCTTTCTGGTAGAAACCGCCCACTTCACCAATCAGACGCACGTATTCGGTGAACTGGTACTGCGCGCGACCCACCAGAGAGACAAGGCGCGATTTATCGGTGAATTGCGTGGTGTCATCCGCCGAGCCCCAGGTCAGCACGTGGTTGAAGGAGAGCTTGTCCGTAATCGGAATTAAGCCGGTGTTAATCACACGGTAGCCGCTGGCGTCGTTCACGTAGTTCCACATGTCATACCAGCCGCCGCCCTGGGACACCATGTTTTGCGCCAGGCCTTTGTTCGCATACTGCAGCACCAGCTTGTTGTAGCCGCCTAACATGTCCTGGCTGATCTCACCGGTGACCATGACGCCGTTATCGGCCTCATACAGCCCACCGTACTCTTTCTGCTTATTGGTGGGGTTTGGCATGGCGTAATCAATGCCCACTTCAGTCCATGCACCCGCCCACGGCTTCCAGCCCGCATAGCGAAGGTCGATGTAGTTGATATTAACGTCGCTATCGCCGTCCACGCGGTAGTCCACGTCGTTGGCATCGCCACGGATCCAGGCCACGGACACCGCACCCGGTCCGAGCGTGTAGTTTTCGATACCGGCACCCGCGCCTGAGATGTTCCAGTATTTGGTGTCAATGATGTGCAGGTCATGGCGCTGGTAGTAGCGCTTACCGCCCCAGATCACCGCGTTCGGATCGCCGGGGATCAGCCCCTTGATCTGCAGATTCAACTGACGCAACCCGAACTGCGCATCGTCGCCGAAGGTGGTTTCATTGTCGTTAGAGCCGTCAGAGACCATGCTCACCATGCTGTCGAGGTAGAAGCTGACATCGTTCTTTTTGTACACCTCTGAGCCCAGCTCCAGCTCGCCGTAGGTATCGGCCTCGTTACCCAGACGGCCAATTTTATTTTTTTGCCACTCCTCCATCCCACCATCCCGTGAGACGCCCACACCGGAGCGAAGATACCCATGAAAATCAATTGGTACTGAAGACGCTGCAAACAGCGAAGGAGACGCTAACGCGGCAGCCAACGCAACAGATACAGAGCGGATCGTCGTGTTCATTGTTACCCTCTTATTGTTTTGTAATACGTTCACAAATCCGCTGTCATAAAATGCCTAAACCTTTTTTCTGGCAATTGCGTGATCGTTAATCTGTGATTAAGTGCAAATAAAATAGCCAATTTTGTTACGATTGATGAGGTGCGACCAGAAATGTAGTATTGTGAACGTAATACTTTTTGATGGTGTTATGGCAGCCAGACGTGCCCAGTGGACGTTTTTTTATATCGCCCCTGATACAATCAGCGCATAACAACATAAGGAACCGGACCATGAAGTCGAAAAGCGCAACGTTAGAGGACGTCGCACGCCATGCGGGCGTCTCCTATCAGACCGTGTCCAGGGTACTGAATAAATCTGCCAATGTATCCGAAGCCACGCGTCACAAGGTGGAGAAATCCATAGAGTTATTGCGGTATGTCCCGAACCGCCTGGCGCAGCAGCTGGTCGGAAAGCAGACCCAGACCGTCGGACTGGTGACGATTTCGCTGGCTTTGCATGCGCCGTCACAGGTCGCCGCGGCGGTAAAACGTTATGCAAATGTGGAAGGGTATCAGGTGTTGATCTCCATGATTGATGAGAACGTCAACCACAGCATCCAGGATTCGATCAATGAACTGAAATCTCAGCTCGTCAGTAAGGTGATCATCAATGTCCCGCTGGAAGCAGAGCAGGCGCAGAAAATCGCGACGGACAACGACGATATCGTCTGTCTGTTCCTCGACGTTGACCCTTACAGTTCCGTGTTTAACGTTTCGTTTAACCCGGCAGATGGCACCCGTGCCAGCGTCAAATATCTCTACGAACTGGGGCACCGGGAAATCGCGTTGCTGGCGGGGCCTGCGTCTTCTGTCTCGGCGCAGCTCAGGCTGAAAAGCTGGATTGAAACCCTGAAAGGTTACGGTCTGGAGCCGGCCTCGGTGATCCGCGGGAACTGGGACGCGCAGAGCGGTTACGCGGGTGCGTTGCAGATGCTGCGCGAGACGCCGCAATTCTCTGCCGTGCTGGTGGCCAACGACCAGATGGCGCTGGGAGTATTAAGTGCTTTCCATCAGCATCAGATTTCCATTCCGGGTGAAAAATCGGTGATTGGCTACGATGACACCTACGAAAGCTCATTCTTCTATCCGGCATTGACCACGGTATCGCTGGACCTGGATCTGCAGGGGAAGGAGGCGGTGCGCCGCATTCTTGACAGTGGCGAAGACAATGCCGTGCGCATGTCATCCATTTTGCCTGCCCGGCTGGTGGTGCGGCAGTCGACCGGGCCGAAAGGTGAGAAGGGCAAAAACCTGCAGGCGCTGGCGCAACAGCTTCGTGATATCGCACATCAGCTTGGCGATATGTAAAACGGTGAGCACCTCAACCCGGTGGGTGAGGTGCTGCTCTCTTATTCCAGCCCCAGCGTGTACTGCGCAATCTTGAAGTAGATAATCAGACCGGTTCCGTCGATAAGCGTCGCGATAAAGGGCGCGGAAACGACGGCCGGGTCAATGCCGCAGCGCTTCAGTACCATCGGAATAACTGACGAGACAATCGCACTCCACAGCGTAATGCAGACCAGCGTCAGGCTGACGATAAGGGTAATTTCCAGCCCGATACCCATCATCCAGGCGCGAACACACCCGGCAAGACCAAGCGTGGCGGCAATCATCAGCGAGGTGGTCATCTCCTTTCGTAACACGCGGCCAACGTCGCGCAGGCGCACTTCACCCAGCGCCATTGCACGCACCAGCGTGGAGGTGATCTGCGTCCCGCTGTTCCCACCGGTCCCTATCAGCAGCGGAATAAAAAAGGCCAGGGCAATGGCGGATTCCAGCGCCTCTTCGAAGTGCTGAATAACCGAGCTGGTATAGGCTTCAGCGACAAACAGCAGCAGCAGCCAGACGGAGCGTTTTTTCCACAGGCTGAAGGGGCTGGTTTCCAGATACGGCTTTTCCAGCGGCAGCGTTGCTCCCTGGAGCTGGGCATCTTCGGTGACATCATCTTCCAGCAGATGGGCGATTTCGCGTTCGGTCAGGCAGCCTACCACTTTACCGTGCGTGACCACCGGCACGACATCCGCCTCGCCGTGGGCCAGCAGCCCGGCGACATCGGCACGCTCGTCTTCCGGTTTGACCTGCAGAAATTGAGAAATCATCAGCGTTTTCACCGGCTGTACCGTATCGGCGGTCTGCAGCAGTTTGCGCACCGCAACCATGCCCGCCAGCCGACCGTTATCTTCGAGGAAAATATGCGATGGAATATCATCGTCTTTTAATTTTTCGAAAAATTGCTCGCGTGCCAGCGCCACGCATAATGAAATATCGAGGACGATAAAATCGGTATTCATATATTGCGCGATTGCGCTGTCATTGAATGCCAGGTTTTGATTGTGAATAGCGTAAGACATAGTAAATTCCCTTTGAATAATAAAATCTCTCAGGGGCGAGCAAGACAGGGCATGTCGAAGAGGAGATCCCCACGTCCTGGGTTCAGCACTGTACACCGTATCCCGTAAGGGAAGTTATACTGACAAAGCCTTGATTCGACAGTGCCTGTTTTACCCTGTGCCGGTTCTCTCGAACCCACCAGAGCGATAACGTGTATTTGTACAGGAGCCTCGCCATAACGAGATCGTTGTAAAACGAGAGGGATAATACGCCACTTTAAACATCGCGCTGTGGAATTTAAAAGACGTTTAAGAAACGTTTAGAACAATAATTTAATCCCGCGTATTAATGACATCGATTATTCATCAATGACGGAGGTTATTGCTCAAGAGAGTATAATTCCACACCTCTGTGTTTCTAAATGGCGCTGACATTTTCGCGTGTCGTTAATGCCTTCCTGCTGGAGGTCTGAGCGGTTGATACCCCATTTAAGGTTGTTCGTTTCTAATGGTCAGCATCACGAACGCTGCGGGGTGGAATATGACGTGGTTTGACAATCTGCTGAATCATTTTGCGCTCTATCCGACGCATCTGTTCGCGCTGCTTTTCGTCATCGCGCTGAGCAAGTCTACGGTACTGGTTTCCTCCGTGCTTCCGCCGGCCTCGGTGATGCTGCTGGCAGGGATCACCGTCAGCCAGACCAGCCTGCATCCGGGACTGACGTGGCTGGCTGTCGCGGCGGGTGCCGCAACAGGGTCGGTATTGAATTATCATATCGGCCAGTTGATGGGCCACACGCGGCTGGTCACGCGCTTCACCTCCCGGCACGCCGAGAAATTTTTGCGGGTACAACATCAGCTGCAGAAAAACGGCGTGCTGGTGCTCTTTACCGCGCGTTTCCTGGCGGTGCTGCGCTATATCGTCCCGCTGGCAGCGGGCATGCTCAGACTGAACGCGGCGAAGGTTTACGCGGTAAGCCTGATTTCAGCCGTCGTATGGGCGGCGCTGTATGTCGGCATCGTCACCGGCATCAGCGCCTTTTGACCTACAGGTTTCCCATTCCGCCGTCGACCAGCAGTTCCGTTCCCACCATATAGCGCGATTCGTCAGAGGCAAGATAGAGTGCGGCTTTCGCCAGCTCCGTCGGCGTGCCCATTCTGCCCAGCGGCACAAGTTTGGTGATATCCCCCAGCATCGCCTTGAGCGCTTCCTCGCTTAACCCCGTTTTATTAAATGCCGGTGTTTCCACCGGACCCGGGCTCAGGCCGTTGACGCGAATACCGCGCGGCAACAGCTCCCCTGACAGCGTGCGTGCCAGCGACAGTAATCCCGCCTTGCTGGCGGCATAAACGCTGCTGGCAGGCAGCCCGATGCGGGCGCTCACGGACCCGCACAGGATCACAGAGGAGGGATTATTGAGCAGCGGCAGCAGGGCCTGAATCAAAAAGAACGGTCCTTTAAGGTTGATGCCCATCAGGCGATCCCAGGCGTCTTCCTGCCACTCTTCAAGCAGCCCGTGCGTCACATCGCCGGCGTTAATAAACACGGCATCAAGACGCGACCAGCGAGAGGCGAGCGTGTCCGCCAGCGCTTTTTGCGCGGCGATGTCACCCGCATCGGTCGGAATAACCCAGGCATTATCGCCCAGAATGCGTTGTGCTTCGGCAAGGGTATCCGGGTTACGTCCGGTGACAGCAACGTGCGCCCCTTCGGCAATAAATTCCTGCGCGGTAGCGAGACCAATACCGGAAGTGCCGCCGGTAATCAGCGTATATTTACCTGCTAAACGACCCATGTGCTTCTCCTGAAATGACTCTGGAGAAAGCACTATAGAAACGTTAGTATCGAAAGGAAACCAGGTACCATTTGGATACTAATGAGGCTAGAGGTGTGCTATGGCGGAATCACTCAATATACCCTGTGAAAAAAAATCTGAGGTTTATCTCTGCCCGATGACGCAGTTTGTAAACCTGATTTCCGGTAAGTGGGCCATCCCGGTGCTCTATCGCCTGATTATGCTCAATGCACCGGTCCGGTTTGGCGATCTGCTGCGCGCCGCTGCCCCCATCACGCAAAAAGAGCTCACGAAGCAGTTGCGCCTGTTTGAGCAGCGCGGGCTGGTGTCGCGCACTATCTACCCGGAGATCCCACCGCGGGTGGAGTATCAGATAACCGCGCTGGGATTAACCCTCCAGAGCGCGCTCTCCCCGCTGGCCGACTGGATGAGCGAATACGGCGATCGCCTTGAAAAGTAATCCTCAGTTTGCGAAACGCTTCCCGGAAAATTGTCACGAATCTGTCACACTCACTGCGACATTTTAAAACGAGTGAGGAATTAGGGATGAGAAAAGCACTACTCGCGCTGGCAATCGCCGGTTCCATTGCAGTGACATCTGGCGTGCAGGCGCAAGAGACGCCGGAAGGGTATCAGCTGGAACAAGTTTTAATCATGAGTCGCCATAATTTGCGCGCGCCGCTCGCCAACAATGGCAGCGTGCTCGAGCAATCCACACCGAAGCAGTGGCCAGAATGGGAGGTGCCAGGCGGCCAGCTCACCACCAAAGGTGGCGTGCTTGAAGTCTATATGGGCCACTATATGCGCGAGTGGCTGGCACAGCAGGGGATGGTGAAAACCGGCGAGTGCCCGGCCGCGGATAGCGTATATGCCTATGCCAACAGCCTGCAGCGCACTGTCGCCACCGCGCAGTTCTTTATCACCGGCGCCTTCCCGGGGTGCGATGTGCCTGTGCATCATCAGGAAAAAATGGGCACCATGGATCCGACCTTTAACCCGGTGATTACGGATAACTCACCTGAATTCCGTGAAAAAGCGCTGAAGGCGATGGAGACTGAGCGGCAGAAAATGCAGCTTGGCGAGAGCTACAAGCTGCTGGAGCAGATGACGAATTACGCCGATTCACCGTCCTGTAAAGAGAAGAACGTGTGCTCGCTGGCAGAGGCGAAAGATACCTTCAGCGCCGACTATGAAAAAGAACCTGGCGTATCGGGGCCGTTAAAAGTCGGTAACTCGCTGGTGGATGCCTTCACGCTGCAGTATTACGAAGGCTTCCCGGCAGACCAGGTTGCCTGGGGTGAAATTAAAACCGATCAACAGTGGCGCGTGTTGTCGCAGCTGAAAAATGGCTATCAGGACTCGCTGTTTACCTCCACCGAGGTGGCGCAAAACGTGGCCAAACCGCTGGTGAAGTATATCGACCAGGCCCTCGTCACCGGGCAGGCGAAAGCGCCGAAAATCACCCTGCTGGTGGGGCATGATTCCAATATCGCGTCGCTGCTTACGGCGCTGGATTTCAAACCGTACCAGCTGCATGACCAGCACGAGCGGACGCCAATTGGCGGGAAAATTGTTTTCCAGCGCTGGCATGATAAAAACGCCAACCAGGAGCTCATGAAGATTGAGTATGTCTATCAGAGCGCCGACCAGTTGCGTAACGCCAGCGTATTATCACTGGATGCGCCGGCACAGCGTGTGACGCTGGAGCTGAAGGGGTGTCCGGTTGATGCGAACGGTTTTTGCCCAATCGATAAATTCAATGCGGTGATGAATAACGCGGCGAAATAGGTAAAACCCCCCGCTCAGGCGGGGGGAAACGTTCAGACGTTTTTACGTTCGATGGTTTGCTCACCCCAGAAGAGCGCGTCTTTGTCCGTTTTCCCGAAGGCACGTTCCAGCACTTCATCGCTGCCTTCTTCCCAAATCTGCTCTGCCAGCTTCTCGTCATAGTTCGCGACTTCAAAAATGGCTTCGGCGATCTCCGGAGAGGTGTTGCGTAAACTTGCCCATTCACCCACGCGGTGGGCTTTGGATTCTTGAGTTGGCATGCTTGTCCTCCTGTTGAGTTAGCCGTTCAGTTTTTTGGCGAGGCCTGCGACATACTCACCCTGATAGCGGGCGATAGTGAGCTCTTCGTTGCTCGGCTGTCGGGAGCCATCGCCACCGGCAATGGTGGTGGCGCCGTACGGTGTCCCGCCACGAACCTGGGAAATATCAAACAGTTCCTGCGCGCCGTAGCCAATCGGCACAATCACCATCCCATGATGAGCAAGGGTAGTCCAGGTTGACGTAATCGTCTGCTCCTGACCGCCGCCGGTCCCGGTGGAGCTGAAGACGCTGGCGAGTTTGCCGTATAACGCTCCGGATGCCCAAAGTCCTCCGGTTTGATCGAGGAAGGTCCGCATCTGGCCTGACATATTGCCAAATCGGGTAGGGGTGCCGAAAATAATGGCATCGTAATCAGCCAGTTCCTGCGGGGTGGCAACCGGGGCATTTTGTGTTTTCCCCCCGGCTTTGGCGAACGCCTCAGCCTGCATCGTTTCCGGTACGCGTTTCACCACAACTTCTACGCCGTCCACTCTGTTTGCACCTTCTGCTACCGCGTGAGCCATGGTTTCAATGTGTCCATACATGGAATAATAGAGCACCAGAACTTTTGCCATTTTGCATCACTCCTCGTTTGTGTTTTCTGACAGCGGATCGCTGCGTTCATTTAAAGATAAGTCATCACAGCCAGACTGCAAAAATGAACGGCATTTCTTTGATTTATAACAATATGGATACAAAAGCGCTTTGTAGCAAAATGAAACAACTTTCCCGCTGCGGATTTTTAAAATGATAAGAAAGGCTTATAAATGGCCGTCGCGTAATCTCACCCGAATGGCTGAGATCATGTTGCAGAATATTACCTCTGACTTGCCGGATAGCCGCATTCCACTAAGCTTAATTTCACGTGGCACAGATAAAGGCACTGTCCTTCAGCCGCGCGGTGAAAGAATCCTCTTTTACTGAATGCAATATGATGTCTAATGTTTCACACTCTGGAGGTTAGAGATGGCAAACCATCGTGGTGGTTCAGGTAATTTCGCTGAAGACCGTGAAAGAGCATCAGAAGCAGGTCGTAAAGGTGGCCAGTCTAGCGGGGGGAATTTCAAAAATGACCCTCAGCGGGCATCAGAAGCTGGCAAAAAAGGGGGCAAAAACAGTCATGGCAGCAATAAGTAATACGCCGGGCTGATACCCTGCCGCCGGGATCTCCCGGCGGTTTTTTATTTCTGCAACATTGAACTGTCACCAAAGGCATCGCACACTAGAGGATTGATGCTTATTTGCTGGTGCCGCATGTCTCTCTCCCGTTTCACATTCTCCGTCAAACCTCAGGAAGCGCTTCTCATTCTGATCACCATGTTCTGGGGCGGAACCTTTCTCGCCGTCCAGTACGCGGTCACGCTGAGCGGTCCGTTCTTTTTTGTCGGCCTGCGCTTTGCGACGGCGGCGATTGCCGTGGGGTTACTCTCGCTTAAAACCTTGCGTGGGCTGACGCTTAAAGAACTGAAGGCCGGGGTGGCCATTGGGGTTGCGATTGCCATGGGCTACAGCCTGCAGACGTGGGGATTGCAGACCATCACCAGCAGCAAATCGGCGTTTATCACCGCCATGTATGTGCCACTGGTGCCGTTACTGCAATGGCTCTGTCTGGGGAGAATACCGGGTCTGATGTCCTGCACGGGGATCGTGCTGGCGTTTGTTGGCCTTATCTTGCTTGCCGGGCCGGAAAATAACCTGCTGGCGCTGGGGCCGGGCGAAATCATTACGCTGGTGGGCGCTATCGCGATTGCCGCGGAAATTATTCTGATCAGCGCCTGGGCTGGCAAAGTGGACGTCAAGCGCGTCACCGTGGTTCAGCTGGCGACCGCGTCGCTGGTGGCTTTTGCCACCATGGTGCCGGCAGGGGAGTCTGTTCCGCCGATGTCTACCGGGCTGGTTGTGGTGGCGCTGGGGCTGGGTATCTTTAGCGCCATTATCCAGGTCACCATGAACTGGGCGCAGCGCAGCGTTTCCCCGACGCGTGCGACGGTTATCTATACCGGTGAACCGGTATGGGCGGGCATTTTCGGGCGTATCGCCGGAGAGCGTTTACCGCTGCTGGCGCTGGTGGGTGCGGCGTTTATTGTCGCCGGCGTGCTGGTGAGTGAGCTGAAGCTGAAACGGAAGAAAAAAGCGCTGCCTGAGCGTGACAGCGCTGCGATAAATCAAGAGTCCTGATGTACCACGTCGCCCTGCGGTGCAGCCGCTTCCCGGCGGCTCAGCAGGGCGTTAAGCAGGATTGCGCCAAAGGTTGCGGTGCCAATCCCACCAAGGGTGAAGCCGCCCAGCGTCAGGGCAAAATCTCCCGCCCCCAGCACCAGCGTGACCGCCACCATAATCAGGTTGCTGTTCTGGCTCAGATCGACACGATGCTGCACCCAGATGCGTGCCCCGGCAACGGCAATCAGACCAAATACCACAATCGATGCCCCACCAATCACCGGCGCGGGAATGGTGTGGATCAGCGCGCCGAATTTCGGTGAGAAGCCGAGGAGCATCGCCATCACCGCTGCCGCCACGAAGACCAGGGTGGAGTAAACTTTGGTCACTGCCATCACACCAATATTTTCAGCGTAGGTCGTTACGCCGCTACCGCCGACCGAGCCGGAGAGCATGGTAGCCAGACCGTCGCCGACAAAGGCGCGGCCCATGTAAGGGTCCATGCTGCGCCCGGTCATACCCGCAACGGCTTTCAGATGGCCTAAGTTTTCTGCCACCAGGATCACCGCAACCGGCGCGATTAACATCATCGCCTGCGTGTTAAAGACCGGAGACGTCACCTGCGGCAGGCCGAACCAGGCGGCGTTATGCAACAGTGTAAAATCAACCGGCTTGCCCAGACCGAAGACGTTTGCCAGCAGGGCGTACACCAGACAGGCAACGATTAACCCCACCAGGATCAACAGTCGCTGGATCATCCCCCGCGTAAACACCGCCACCAGGCCAATGCAGAGTACCGTGATCACCGCCATCCAGCTTTCAAAGGGCGAACCGGAGACGCTTCTGACGGCTATTGGCGCAAGGTTCAGACCAATTGCCATCACCACAGCCCCGGTGACGACGGGAGGCATCATCCGCTCTATCCAGCGCGTCCCGACCTTCATGACCACCAGGCCAATCAGCGTGTAGACCAGCCCGCAGGCGATAATGCCGCCGAGCGCGACGCTCAGATTCGGGTTGATACCCTGACCGTTAAAGCCGGTGGTGGCGATGACCACGCCGACAAACGCAGCGCTGGAACCAAGATAGCTGGGCACGCGCCCGCCGGTGATGAAAAAGAACAGCAGGGTACCGATACCCGACATCAGAATGGACAGATTGGGATCAAGCCCCATCAGCATGGGCATCAGCACCGTTGCGCCGAACATCGCGACCGCGTGCTGAACCCCCATCACTAAGGTTGGCCCGAGCGGGAGCCTTTCATCCGGCGCGACCACGCCAGGTTCTGTAGAGGTCGATTTCAACTGCCAGTGGGGAAAACCGAACATTGCCATGAGCTGACTCCTTAAGGAGGGTTAACAGGCGGGTCGCATAAGCGCGTGATAGCCGCGGTCAAACCACACCAGCCCTTGCGGCGCGGGGTGGCGAATAATCGAAACGATGTCGCAAAACAGGATGTCGTGCGTGCCCACGCTCACCACCTGGCTGATACGGCAGTCAAACGAGGCCAGCGCCTCCTCCAGACGCGGGCACCCCGTTTCGCCGGTCTCCCAGCGCGCGGCGGCGAAGCGCTCGTCCATCGGGGTTTTCCCCCCAAACAGGTTTGATAGCGGCTCTTGTCCGGCGCTCAGGGTATTGACGCACAGGGTGCGGTTTTCACTGAAGGTCGGCCAGACGGATGCGCCACGGTTCAGGCATACCAGCAGCGTGGGCGGTGAATCCGTTACGCTGCACACCGCGCTGGCGGTGAAACCCGCCATCCCGGCAGGACCGTCGGTGGTGATGATATTGACCGCCGCACCGACGCAGGCCATGGCATCACGGAAGGTTTGTTTATCGGGTGTCATCATGGTGGCTCCTTATGCCAGTGCGCATGCGTCTTCAAAGGCCAGACGCGGCAAACGGCCGTAGAGTTTGCTGGTATCGCCATAGCCAATATTGATAAGCAGATTACTTTTCAGCGACGTGCCGGTGAAAAACGCGTCGTCGACTTTTTGGCGATCAAAGCCTGACATCGGGCCCGTATCGAGCCCCAGCGCCCGACAGGCGAAAATCAGGTAAGCCGCCTGCATCGCGCTGTTGCGAAAGGCTGTCTCTTCGGCAAGCGCCGGGCTTGAGGTAAACCAGCTCCGCGCATCCCCGTGGGGGAACAGGGCGGGAAGGCGTTCATAAAATTCACTATCCCAGGCGACAATCGCCGTGACCGGGGCGGTGAGGGTTTTCTCCAGGTTGCCGCTGGAAAGCGCCGGGCGCAGTTTTTCTTTTCCCTCTGCGCTTCGTACAAACACAATCCGCGCTGGCGAGCAGTTGGCGGACGTGGGACCCCATTTCATCAGGTCGTAGATCTCGCGCAGCGTCTCGTCGCTGACGGGGATCGCCTGCCAGCCGTTATGGGTGCGTGCGCCGGTAAACAGTGATGCCAGCGCGCCAGGGGTAATCGCTTCGCTCATCAGGGCTCCTTATAAAGCGGGTTCAGGGCTGTGCAGCAGGCTGGCAAGCCCGTTCAGCAGCAGCGTATTAAAAGTTTCTGGCTCGGTGACGTTGCAGGCGTGCCCGCCCTGGCGCATTACCACCTTGTGGCTGCCGGGGATGGCCGCCTGCAGCTCAGTGGAACAGACCGCAGGGATGAGCAGATCGTCGGCGGAGCAGATAAGGTGTACCGGGCAGTGAATGCGTGAGGCATGGCGACTGAAGTCCGCTTTCTTCAGGGCATTCAGCCTGTGCAGCAGGTTGTTTTTGCCCTGGAAGTGGGCCAGTGCCAGGGCCTCTTCGGCCTCCAGGCGCGGCGCGCGGGCGGCCATCCAGTCGGCCGGGTAAAGAAACAGCGGCTGCGCCTCTACCCACGCCTGTGCGCCGCCTGCATGAAGCAGGCGTTCACGGATCTGGAAACAGCGTCGGGTATGAGCATTCAGAGTGAGCCAGCCGTTCACGCACACCAGCGCGCTGAGGGCATCGGGGTGGTCGAGCGCCAGCTGCAGGCCGATCAGCGCCCCCAGCGCATGACCCACGACGCAGTAACGAACGATCCCGGCGGCATTCAGCGCCCGGGCCAGCTCGTCGGCCATCATCGCCAGGCTGTAGGCTTCCGGCAGCACGTCGGGATTATTGCCCGTCCCGCGCTGGTCGTAGCACACCACCTGGTACTCTTGCTCCAGGACGGCAAGCTGCGGTAGCCAGTAGCTGCCGCCCCCGCCAAGCCCGGCAATCAGGACAACCGTGGGCGCGCCGTCGTAAGGGGGAGGTGAGACAGAGAGCTTCATGGCCGCCTCACTTTGCGATGTGTGCAACGGTCGCGATTTCAACCAGCGCATCTGGCTTCACCAGCCCACACTGAATGCAGAACCGGGCCGGTTTATCACCGGGAAAGAACTCGGCGTAAATGTCGTTAATCGCGGCGTAGTTTTTCCAGTCGGTGATAAAGATACTGTTGAACGTCACATCCTCCATTGTGCCACCCGCTGTTTCGATCACTTTTTTGATCGTCTCCAGCACGTGGCGGGTTTGCGCCTTTGGGTCGTTGGGGTAGACCACGTTATTGTGCTGATCAAACGGCAGCGTGCCGGATACATACACCACACCATCGGCCAGCGTGCCGGGCACGAACGGGGCAATCGGGGTACTGTTTCCTGGCGGAATAATCACGGATTTCGGCATGGTCTTGTTCCTCAGGCAATACGGGCTAACGGTGGATTCAGGGCGTCGCAAAAATCCGCGACGTTGCTGACCCAGCCAAAAAAGGTTTCGATGTTGAACAGGGCCGCTTGCTGCGCAAACGCCGGCCCGGCCTGATGGGTGGCGTCTTCCAGCACCACGCCAAAATATTCCAGGAAGAAGCCGTCGCGCAGGGTGGATTCCACGCAGACGTTGGTAGCGATGCCGGTAAAGACCAGATGACGGATCCCCCGGCTGCGCAGCAGGCTGTCGAGCGGGGTGTTAAAAAAGCCGCTGTAGCGCGGTTTGGGCAGCACGATATCGCCTGCCTCTGGCACCAGCTCATCCACCAGCTGGTAATCCCAGCTGCCTTTCGCCAGCAGTGTGCCCTGCAGTTCGGGCCGTTTGCGCATGGTTTTCAGGGCGTTCGATTTATGGAAATTGGGAGATCCCGGGCCACCGGCCTCCACATATTGATCGTCCCAGCCGTTCTGGAACCAGACGATCAGCATGCCTGCCGCGCGGGCTGCGTTGACGGCGGTTTTAATGTTCTCAATCACCGGTCGGGTGGCGGAGACGTCAAATCCCGCCAGATCCAGATAGCCGCCCTGGCTGGCATAGGCGTTTTGCATATCCACCACAATCAGGGCGCTTTGGTGCGGCGCAAAGGTGATGGCTTCCGGACGTGCTGCAAGCGTGGTCATTACGCGACCTCCTTTGTGATGGCAGGAATGTGGGCGCGGCACTGCATCAGCGGCTGAATGCGCTCGCCGAATGTTTCCACACCGGTCAGGAACTCATCGAAGGTCAGCAGCACGCCTTCCGCACCGGGCACGGCGGCCACTTCATCGAGCATTCTGGCGACGCTGGCATAGGAACCGACCAGCGTGCCCATGTTGATGTTGACCGCTGAGGTCGGGTCGGCCATCTGACGGACGTTGGTGTCCGAGCCGGAACGGGTATCTTTCTGGCTCTGTTCGGTGAGCCAGCTCAGCGCTTCATCGTCCGCGCCCGCCTTATACCGTTCCCATTTCGCGCGGGCGGCGTCGTCGGTTTCGTCGGCAATGACCATAAACAGGACATAGGAACCCACATCGCGACCGGTTTTGTCCGCGGCCTCTTTCATGCGTGCCGCGGTCGGGGCGAAGGCGGCTGGGGTATTCACGCCTTTGCCAAAGCAGAAGTTGAAGTCGGCGTATTTAGCGGAGAATTCCATTCCTGCGTCGCTCTGCCCGGCGCAGATCACTTTCATCGGGGCGGAAGGCTGCGGGCTGACGCGGCAGTCGTTCATGGTGAAGTAATCACCTTTGAAGTCGCTTTTGCCGGTGCCCCAGAGATCGCGCAGCACCTGCACATACTCGGTCAGGTAGTCGTAGCGGCGGGAGAAATACTCGTCGCCCGGCCAGATCCCCATCTGCTCATATTCAGGTTTTTGCCAGCCCGTAACCAGGTTAACGCCAAAGCGACCACCGGAGATGGAGTCGATGGTGGAGGCCATTCTGGCAACGATCGCTGGCGGCAGGGTGAGGGTGGCGGCTGTCGCGTAGATCTGAATGCGCGAGGTGACGGCTGCCAGCCCGGCCATCAGGGTGAAGGACTCCAGGTTGTGATCCCAGAATTCGGTTTTTCCGCCGAAACCCCGCAGCTTGATCATCGAAAGTGCAAAATCGAAATGGTAGTGCTCCGCCTTTTGCACAATGGCCTTATTCAGCTCAAAAGTAGGCATGTATTGCGGGGCGGTGGTCGAGATTAGCCAGCCGTTGTTGCCGATAGGTACAAATACGCCAATTTTCATCACGAACCTCTCTTTACGACGTTGCAGGTAAAGAGGGTTTTGCAAAGGCAATGCCAGTTTTGAAAATGGCTTTGTTATTAATGTGTTAATCAATGGTTGGTTAATTGAGGTATGCAAATGTGGACTAAATGGTCAAAAACATTGCACAGAAAACAGGCATTCATGCGCGATCGGAGTGCAGAGTGTCGTGGTCGGTGAGGGGTTTTGCTATGCTGATGGCAACGCAAAATATGGAGAGCGGGAATGACACAAGGTGCAGTGAAAACACCCGGTAAACGTTCGCAGGCGGTCAGTGCGAAGAAGCAGGCCATCCTCGGTGCGGCGCTGGAGACCTTTTCGCAGTTTGGTATTCATGGCACGCGCCTTGAGCAGGTGGCGGAACAGGCCGGGGTGTCGAAAACGAATCTGCTCTACTACTACCCGTCGAAAGAGGCGCTTTATATTGCGGTGATGCAGCAGATCCTCGATATCTGGCTGGCGCCGCTCAAGGCGTTTCGCGAAGAGCTTGCCCCGCTGGTGGCAATCAGGGAGTACATTCGCCTGAAGCTGGAGGTGTCGCGTGATTATCCGCAGGCGTCACGGCTGTTCTGTCTGGAGATGCTGCAGGGCGCACCGCTGTTGCAGGCGGAACTGACCGGGGATTTAAAACAGCTGGTTGACGAGAAATCGGCCATTATTGCCGGATGGGTGGCGGGCGGGAAGCTGGCTCCAGTTGACCCACATCATCTGATCTTTATGATTTGGGCCTCCACTCAGCATTACGCTGACTTTGCGGCCCAGGTTGAAGCGGTGACCGGTAAAACGCTCCAGGATGAGGCGTTTTTCCACAGCACGCTGGAAAACGTTCAGCAGATGATCATTGAAGGGATCCGCGTGCGTTAGTTTCCCGGCGGAAGAGGGCAGCTTAAATCGCCCTCTTCACACTGCATCAGTGAGGCAAGAAACGCTTCACGCTCAACGGTTTTTTCGTTCAGGCACTGGCTGATGATCATCGGCTGGACGCTGCCTCCCTCAGTACCCGACCCGATAAAGTTGCAGTCGGCATCGCGCAGGGCAATCCACGCCTGCTGTGCCTTTTTCAGAAGCTCACGCTGTGGGGCTTCTGCGCGTTTGATGGCAGCCTGATACGTCTGATTCAGTTTTTTATCGGCTGCCTGGTACTGCTGCGCCGTACAGGTGTTCATTTCAAGCTGGGTGGTCGCATTTGCGCACTCTTCTGCCAGCGCGTTCGCGCTCAGCAGCAATGCAGCCCCCGCGATCAGATATCTTTTCATCATCCCCTCCATGTAAAAAAGCCGGATGCGCTGTGCTTATCCGGCCCTGGGTTTTTTTGTCACCCCGGTAAGCGTAGTGCCACCGGGGATATTTTACACGATTAACCGATTGTCATCAGGCTCGCGTTACCGCCCGCCGCCGCGGTGTTCACGCTGAGCGAGCGTTCAACGTACAGACGTTCCAGCAGCAGATTGGTTTCGCCGCGGGCAAAGCCCTGCACCGAAACAATCGCACCGCTGCGGGCCGCCACCTGCTCGCACAGTTCGCGCAGCTGGTCGGAATCACCGTGATAGATAACGGCATCAAACGGCTGAGTCAGCAGAGCATCGGGCTTCGCAAAATGAATGCGGGCAGAGACCGCTTTCGGCAGCTGTTTCGCGAGGTCACGATGCAGTGCATCTTCCGGCCACAGCACTTCACAACCGGTTGCAGCAGCGGCGGCCAGCTGGACCAGCGCATCCTGCTCGTTGTCCGCCACGCACAGCACGCGCTCGCGCGGCATCAGCGTCCAGGTGTTGCGCTCACCGGTTGGCCCCGGCAGCAGGCGCTGGGTACCCGCCTGCGCCAGTTCGCCATACTGCTGTGCGACAGCGCGCAGTTCCGGGCGTTTTTCTGCCCACGTGATGAGCGCTTCAAGCGGCTGTGTCAGCACGGCCTTCAGCTGCGCGTCCACCGGACGTTCGGCATCCTGACGTGCCAGCGTCACGCCGAGCGCATTGTCCGGACGGTTTGCCAGCAGACGGTACAGGTAGAGTGGACCACCGGCTTTTGGACCGGTACCTGACAGACCTTCACCGCCGAACGGCTGTACGCCCACCACCGCGCCGACCATGTTACGGTTGACGTACAGGTTGCCTACTTTAGCGCTGCCGGTCACCTGAGCGATGGTCTCATCGATGCGGGTATGCACGCCGAGGGTCAGGCCATAGCCGGAGGCGTTAATCTGTTCAATCAGCTCGTTGAGGTTGTTACGGTTGTAGCGCACCACGTGCAATACCGGGCCAAAGACCTCTTTTTTCAGCTCGTCGAAGCTGGCCAGTTCAATCAGCGTTGGCGGCACAAAGGTGCCGGTCTGCCACTCGCGGGCATCCTCGCTGTTTTCACGCACGGCCTGGAAGACCGGACGGCCTTTGGCGCGCATGGTCTGAATGTGGTTTTCGATATTTGCTTTGGCTTCCGCGTCGATAACCGGCCCGATATCGGTCGTGAGACGACCCGGGTTACCCATACGACATTCGCCCATCGCGCCGCGCAGCATCTTCAGCGTGTGGTCTGCCACGTCATCCTGCAGACACAGCACGCGCAGGGCGGAACAGCGCTGGCCCGCGCTGTCGAAGGCGGAGGCGAGAACATCGACCACCACCTGCTCGGTGAGCGCGGAGGAGTCGACGATCATGGCGTTCATGCCGCCGGTTTCAGCGATGAGCGGCGTTGGACGCCCCTGTGCATCAAGACGGGTGGCGATGTTGCGCTGCAGCAGGGAGGCCACTTCAGTTGAGCCGGTAAACATCACGCCGCGCACACGGTTATCGGCGGTCAGTTTCGCCCCGACCGTTTCACCGCGGCCCGGCAACAGCTGTATGACACCCGCAGGCACGCCCGCTTCCAGCAGAATGTTAATACCCTGAGCGGCAATCAGCGGGGTCTGCTCCGCCGGTTTTGCCAGCACGCTGTTGCCTGCGGCAAGTGCGGCGGCAATCTGGCCGGTGAAGATCGCCAGCGGGAAGTTCCACGGACTGATACACACCACCGGACCGAGAGGACGGTGGGTTTCGTTATCGAAATCATCACGAACCTGGCCTGCGTAGTAGTGCAGGAAGTCGACCGCTTCACGAACTTCGGCAATGGCGTTGCTGAAGGTTTTACCTGCTTCGCGCACCAGGATCCCGATGAGCGACTGCATCTGGTCTTCCATCAGCACCGCAGCACGTTCCAGAATGGCGCCACGCTCTTGCGGCGGCGTCGCGAACCAGATTGGCGCGTTATTCACCGCGCTGTCCAGCGCCTGATCCACTTCTGCTTCGGTTGCTTCCCGCACGTAGCCGACGATATCTTTTGGCTCCGCCGGGTTAATCACGGGCTGCATTTCGCCATCAGCGACGGGCTGCTCCAGAATCGGTTTGGCCTGCCATTTCTGCAGCGCGCTGTTGAGCAGGGCGGAGGAGAGGGAGGCCAGACGGTGTTCGTTCGCCAGGTCCAGGCCCGCGGAGTTCACGCGACCTTTGCCGTACAGTTCACGCGGCAGCGGGATCTTCGGATGCGGCAGGCCAATCTGACCTTCCTGGGCCGCCATCTTCTCAACCGCCTGCACCGGATCGGCAACCAGTTCGTCAAGCGGCAGGGTGGTATCGGCGATACGGTTAACGAAGGAGGTGTTCGCCCCGTTCTCCAGCAGACGACGCACCAGGTACGCCAGCAGGGTTTCATGGGTGCCCACCGGGGCATAAATACGGCACGGACGGTTCAGTTTGCCATCCGCCACTTTACCGGTGACCTGCTCGTACAGCGGTTCACCCATGCCGTGCAAGCACTGGAACTCATACTGACCCGGATAGTAGTTCTGTCCGGCCAGGCTGTAGATGGCCGCCAGGGTGTGGGCGTTATGGGTGGCAAACTGCGGGTAAATCAGGTTCGGCACGCCGAGCAGTTTTTTCGCGCAGGCAAGGTATGAGACATCGGTGTAAACCTTGCGGGTATAGACCGGATAGCCTTCCAGACCTTCCATCTGGGCGCGTTTAATTTCGCTGTCCCAGTAGGCGCCTTTTACCAGGCGGATCATCAGGCGACGGCGGCTGCGGCTTGCCAGGTCAATCAGGTAATCAATCACGAACGGACAACGTTTCTGATACGCCTGGATAACGAAACCAATTCCATTCCAGCCTGCCAGCTCCGGCTCGAAGCACAGTTTTTCCAGCAGATCGAGGGAGATCTCCAGGCGGTCGGCCTCTTCGGCATCGATGTTGATACCGATGTCGTACTGGCGCGCCAGCAGGGTCAGGGATTTCAGGCGCGGATAGAGCTCTTCCATCACCCGGTCGTACTGCGCACGGCTGTAGCGCGGATGCAGGGCCGAGAGCTTGATGGAGATCCCCGGGCCTTCATAAATACCGCGACCGTTTGACGCTTTACCAATGGCGTGAATCGCCTGCTGGTAAGAGACCATATAAGCCTGCGCGTCGGCGGCGGTCAGCGCCGCTTCACCCAGCATGTCGTAAGAGTAGCGGAAACCTTTATCTTCGAGCTTACGGGCGTTGGCCAGCGCTTCCGCGATGGTTTCGCCGGTAACAAACTGCTCGCCCATCAGGCGCATCGCCATATCCACGCCTTTGCGGATCAGCGGTTCACCGCTCTTGCCGATGATGCGGTTCAGGGAGCGAGAGAGGTTGGCTTCGTTATGAGTCGAGACCAGTCGGCCGGTAAACAGCAGGCCCCAGGTCGCCGCGTTGACGAACAGCGACGGGCTGCGGCCAATGTGTGAC
Source organism: Enterobacter sp. MEB024 (assembly GCF_030209635.1). Taxonomy (NCBI): domain Bacteria; kingdom Pseudomonadati; phylum Pseudomonadota; class Gammaproteobacteria; order Enterobacterales; family Enterobacteriaceae; genus Enterobacter; species Enterobacter sp. MEB024. The sequence continues at coordinate 392,211 of NZ_JARVRQ010000015.1, forward strand.
TGCCAGTTACCGTTGCTGATTTTGTCGCGGATCAGTGCGTCACGGGTGGCTTTGTCAGGAATACGCAACAGCGCTTCCGCCAGACACATCAGCGCTACGCCCTCCTGAGAGGAGAGGGAAAACTCCTGCAGCAGACCCTGTACCATTCCGGCGCGGCCGGTGGCATTTTTCTGGTTACGCAGTTTGTCGGCAAGCTGATACGCCAGGCTGTGCGCCTGAGAGGCAATGGCTTCTGGCAGACGGGCCTGCTCCAGCAGCATCGGTACGGCGTCGGTTTCGGCACGACGGTAAGCACCGGTAATGGCGGCGCGGCTGACCGACTGAGGCAGGATCTGCTCGGCGAATTCAAGGAACGGCTGATGGTTTTCGTCAGCAGCGGCGGAAACCTCATCACTTTCATTGGCTGCACCCGCCAGCAGCGCGGGCAGCTCTGGCAGCCCCTCATCGCTTTCGAGTCTTTCGAGGTAGTTAAAAATCGCCTGCTTGATTAGCCAGTGCGGCGTGCGGTCAATGCGGGTTGCTGCGGTCTTAATCCGTTCGCGGGTTGCGTCATCCAGCTTAACCCCCATGGTGGTCATACCCATGCCAAAGCTCCTGTTGTTCTGTCGTCGTGTGCTATCGATAGCGTGAAATATCCACCATGTTGCAACTTTGTGCAACCGTGTTAAATGTGACCTGGTTTGCAACCCAGGAAATGAATGGATTGTTAAGAGATGGTTAGCTGGAAAAAAGTGCTGGCTTCTGGATGAGAGGCCTGTTTTTATGCGGGACTTAACACTTTTAAAAGGTGCAACCCGTAAAAGCGTGAGCGAGTGCAACCTATACGAAAGACGTATAAAACCAGGGATGAATTTGATGTAAATGCAGTGTTAAATCGTTTGTGTGCGAGCACTGCTTACGGCAGGATACGCGCGGCCAACAGAAACACATACACACATCACTACGTTCCGGTGATGACATAACAAGGCAACCCGGACGGTTGTCGCTCGACATTTTGGAGAATTTAAATGGCAATTAGCACACCGATGCTGGTGACATTTCTCGTTTATATATTTGGCATGATCCTGATAGGGTTTTTGGCATGGCGTTCAACAAAGAACTTTGACGACTACATTCTGGGCGGGCGTAGCTTAGGGCCGATGGTCACCGCACTCTCTGCGGGCGCGTCCGACATGAGCGGCTGGCTGCTGATGGGGCTGCCGGGGGCGATTTTCATCTCCGGTATTTCTGAAAGCTGGATCGCCATTGGCCTGACCGTCGGGGCATGGATCAACTGGAAGCTGGTTGCGGGCCGTCTGCGCGTGCATACCGAAGCCAACAACAATGCGTTGACCCTGCCGGATTACTTCACCGGACGCTTTGAAGATAACAGCCGCGTGCTGCGCATTATCTCTGCGCTGGTTATCCTCGTGTTCTTCACCATCTATTGTGCCTCTGGCATTGTGGCCGGTGCGCGCCTGTTCGAAAGCACCTTCGGCATGAGCTATGAAACGGCGCTGTGGGCCGGTGCTGCGGCAACCATTCTCTATACCTTCGTGGGCGGTTTCCTGGCCGTAAGCTGGACTGACACCGTGCAGGCGAGCCTGATGATCTTCGCTCTGATCCTGACGCCAGTCATTGTCATCTTCACCGTCGGCGGCTTTGCTGATTCGCTGGAAGTGATTAAGCAGAAGAGCATTGAAAACGTCGACATGCTGAAAGGGCTGAACTTTGCCGCCATCGTTTCTCTGATGGGCTGGGGTCTGGGCTACTTCGGTCAGCCACACATTCTGGCGCGCTTCATGGCCGCTGACTCTCACCACACGATTGTTCATGCCCGTCGTATCAGTATGACGTGGATGATCCTCTGTCTGGCGGGTGCCTGTGCGGTTGGCTTCTTCGGCATCGCTTACTTCAACAATAACCCGGCGCAGGCAGGTGCAGTAAACCAGAACGCCGAGCGTGTGTTCATCGAACTGGCGGGCATTCTGTTCAACCCGTGGATTGCCGGTATTCTGCTCTCCGCGATCCTGGCGGCCGTGATGTCCACCCTGAGCTGCCAGCTGCTGGTCTGCTCAAGTGCAATCACCGAAGACCTCTACAAAGCGTTCCTGCGTAAAGATGCGAGCCAGAAAGAGCTGGTATGGGTGGGGCGTTTCATGGTGCTGGTGGTGGCCTTAATTGCCATTGCGCTGGCGGCAAACCCTGAGAACCGCGTGCTGGGCCTGGTGAGCTACGCGTGGGCGGGCTTTGGTGCGGCGTTTGGTCCGGTGGTGCTCTTCTCGGTGCTGTGGTCGCGCATGACCCGCAACGGCGCGCTGGCGGGGATGATTATCGGTGCGCTTACCGTGATCGTCTGGAAGCAGTTCGCCTGGCTCGGTCTGTACGAAATTATCCCGGGCTTCATCTTCGGCAGTATCGGCATTGTGGTGTTCAGCCTGCTGGGTAAAGCGCCTTCTGCCTCAATGCAGAAACGTTTTGCTGAAGCAGACGCACACTATCACACTGCACCGCCGTCTAAGCTGCAGGCTGAGTAATCTTTTTCGCTGATAGTCAGGCCGGGTAAGCGCGCGCGCTACCCGGCTTTTTTCTTGCCAAAATCCGCAATTTACGATGATATCGCTGTGCTTATAACAATGAGGATAGCGAAGCATGACAATCAAAACAGGGGTAATGGCAGCGGCAGTATTGATGCTGGCGGGCTGCAGTGTGCCGTCGCAACACGCGGCGATGGAGACCTGCAAAGCGGATAACCAGATGCAGCAAACCACGCTCTATTTCGGGCTAAACCGTCCCGCAGGGGCGCAAATCACCACCGGCGAGTGGCAGCAGTTCGTTGACCAGGACGTGACGCCGCGTTTTCGCGATGGCCTGACGGTCTTTGATGCGCGCGGGCAGTGGCTGGGTAACGACGGGAAAGTGGCGCGTGAACCGAGCAAGGCGCTTATGCTGATCCACGGTAAAGATGCGCAGAGCGAGAAGAATATTGAAGCGTTGCGCGGTATTTATAAATCACGCTTCGCGCAGGAGTCGGTGATGCGGGTCGATCAGCCGGTGTGCGTGCAGTTTTAATGAAAGACGGCGGGAGAACCCGCCGTTATCGCTTACAGCACCAGTCCTGCAAAGCTGGCGGACAGCAAACTGACCAGCGTCGCGCCATACACCAGACGTAAGCCAAAACGCGATACCACGTTCCCCTGTTGCTCGTTCAGGCCTTTGATCGCCCCGGCCACAATGCCGATAGAGGCAAAGTTAGCGAACGACACCAGGAAAACGGACAAAATGCCCAGTCCGCGTGGTGACATCTGATGCGCAATTTTTTGCAGCTCAATCATTGCCACAAATTCATTTGCGACCAGCTTGGTTGCCATAATACTGCCGGCATTCAACGCGTCGCTCAGCGGAATACCAACCAGCCACGCCAGCGGATAAAATACATAGCCCAGGATCTGCTGGAAGCTCATACCAAATACGCTGGAGAAGAGGGCGTTAACGGCGCTAATAAGGGCAATAAAGCCAATCAGCATCGCCAGAATAATCATCGCCACTTTAAAACCGGCCAGAATATACTCGCCAAGCATTTCGAAGAAGCTCTGGGACTCGTGCAGCTTTTCAAGCTTGATGTCCGGCTCTGCTTCCGGGCGCGCCGGGTTGATAATGGAGAGAATAATAAAGGTGCTGAACATGTTCAGGATGAGCGCGGCAACGACAAATTTGGCGTCGAGCATGGTCATATAGGCACCGACAATCGACAGAGATACCGTCGACATGGCCGTGGCCGCCATGGTGAAGAGACGACGAGAGGAGAGGTCGCCCAGTACACCCTTGTAGGCAATAAAGTTTTCAGACTGTCCGAGGATCAGCGAGCTCACCGCGTTGAACGATTCCAGCTTACCCATGCCATTCAGTTTTGACAGCAGTGTCCCGATCACCCGAATAAAAATCGGCAGAATTCGCCAGTGCTGAAGAATACCAATCAGTGCGGAGATAAAAATAATCGGGCAAAGTACGCCGAGGAAAATGAACGCCAGTCCTTTTTCACCCATCCCGCCAAAGACGAAATTGGTGCCTTCAGCCGCGAATTTCAGCAGTGACTCAAAGAATCCCGAGACATATTTAATAATGAACAGCCCGCTTTCGGCATGCAGGAAAAAGAACGCCAGGGCTATTTCAATGACAATCAGCTGTAAAACAAAACGAATGCGAATTTTTCGGCGGTCGAAACTCACCAGCCAGGCAAGCGCAAGAATAATCACCAGCGCCAGCAGGAAATGGATAATGTTAAACATGGTTAATTTTCAGTTGGTTTTTGAGGCAGATATTTAGCCACAGCACTGATTAACCGTAAATGGGCATTTTCGCTATAACTTATAAACTTAACGATAACGCCAGCAATTATTACCAGGCTGGGTGTTTACAACTCGTCATCAAAACAACACACATTTCGCTTGTTTTTCTTGCTGGCGTAATGATAATCACTATCACAAGAATTTACCTTTCTTTGCATCAGTTGACCGCGATAAACATTTAAGGTGTCGGCATGTTTGTTCCATTTCTCATTATGTTACGTGAAGGTCTCGAAGCGGCCCTCATCGTCAGCCTCATCGCCAGTTATCTGAAGCGAACCCAGCGTGGACGCTGGATTGGTGTCATGTGGATTGGGGTATTCCTCGCCGCAGCACTCTGTCTGGGCCTTGGCATTCTTATCAATGAAACCACCGGTGAGTTTCCCCAGAAAGAGCAAGAGTTGTTTGAAGGGATCGTGGCCGTTATTGCCGTGGTAATCCTTACCTGGATGGTGTTCTGGATGCGTAAAGTGTCCCGCAACGTGAAGGTGCAGCTGGAGCAGGCGGTGGATAACGCCCTGCAAAAGGGCAATAACCACGGCTGGGCGCTGATCATGATGGTCTTTTTCGCCGTGGCGCGGGAAGGGCTGGAGTCGGTTTTCTTCCTGCTGGCGGCATTTCAGCAGGATGTGGGGATCTGGCCACCGCTGGGTGCGATGCTGGGTCTGGCCACTGCGGTGGTGCTGGGCTTCCTGCTCTACTGGGGCGGCATTCGCCTTAACCTGGGTGCATTCTTTAAATGGACTAGCCTGTTTATTCTGCTGGTGGCCGCTGGGCTGGCGGCGGGGGCGATCCGCGCTTTCCACGAAGCGGGCCTGTGGAATCACTTCCAGGAAGTGGCGTTCGACCTCAGTAACGTGCTCTCAACGCACTCCCTGACCGGTACCTTGCTCGAAGGTATTTTTGGTTACCAGGAAACGCCGAGCGTCAGCGAAGTGGCGATGTACTTTATCTATTTGGTTCCGGCGCTGGTGCTGTTTGCCATGCCGCCGCGCACCGGCACTCAGACGTCGCGCGTTGCGCCGTAATCTGTCTGCATTAGTTACAACATACTTTTAAAGGGAAGAGTCATGGCAATTCAGTTCCGTCGTAGTGCGTTATGCGCAGGCATTGCCGCGCTGTTCGCTTCAGCATTTTCCGCCTGGGGCGCGGATGTTCCGCAGGTCAAGGTTTCGGTCAATGATAAGCAGTGCGAGCCAATGACCATCACGGTCAACAGCGGCAAAACCCAGTTTATTATTCAGAACCACAGCCAGAAGGCGCTGGAGTGGGAAATCCTGAAAGGCGTCATGGTGGTGGAAGAGCGTGAAAATATCGCGCCGGGCTTTAGTCAGAAGATGACCGCCAACCTGCAGCCGGGTGAATATGAGATGACCTGCGGGCTGCTGACGAACCCTAAAGGCAAGCTTATCGTGAAGGGCGACGCCACGGCCGACGCCGCAAAAGGCACGGCCCTGTTGAGCCTGGGTGATGCGATTACTGCTTATAAAGCGTATGTCATCAAAGAGACGGCGGACCTGGCTACCGGTACCAAAGCCTTCACCGATGCAGTAAAAGCGGGCGATATCGCGAAAGCGAAATCCCTGTATGCGCCAACCCGCCAGCATTACGAGCGGATTGAGCCGATTGCCGAGTTGTTCTCTGACCTGGATGGCAGCATTGATGCCCGTGAAGATGATTTTGAGCAGAAAGCCGCCGACCCGAAATTTACCGGCTTCCACCGTCTGGAGAAAGCCCTGTTTGGCGATAACGCTCTTAAAGGGATGGATAAATATGCCGATCAGCTGAACAGTGACGTGCTTGAGCTGCAAAAACGCATCGGCGAGCTGGCCTTCCCGCCATCAAAAGTGGTGGGCGGTGCCGCGGGTCTGATTGAAGAAGTGGCGGCAAGTAAAATCAGCGGTGAAGAAGACCGTTACAGCCACACCGACCTGTGGGACTTCCAGGCGAACGTCGATGGCGCGCAGAAAATTGTCGATCTGCTGCGTCCTCAGCTGCAGAAAGATAACAGCGAACTGCTGGCGAAAGTGGATGCCAACTTCAAAAAAGTCGACACCATTCTGGCGAAGTACCGTACCAAAGACGGGTTTGAAACCTACGATAAACTGACCGATGCCGACCGTAACGCGCTGAAAGGCCCGATTACCACACTGGCGGAAGATCTCTCCCTGCTGCGTGGCGTACTGGGTCTGGATTAAGCACGATGAACAAGCAGAATGAACACGACGTGGTGGAACCTTCACGTCGTCGATTGTTAAAAGGGGTAGGGGCGCTGGGGGGCGCCCTTGCTCTGGCCGGAGGATGCCCGGTGGCGCATGCGGCGAAACCGCAAAGTGCTCCAGGCACGCTGTCACCCAATGCACGCATGGAGACGCAGCCTTTTTATGGCGAGCATCAGTCGGGCATTCTGACGCCACAGCAGGCCTCCATGATGCTGGTGGCTTTTGATTCGCTGGCAAGCGATAAAGCCGATCTTGAGCGTTTGTTCCGCCTGCTGACGACGCGCATCGCGTTTCTCACCGCCGGTGGTCCGGCGCCGGACACGCCTAACCCGCGTCTGCCGCCGATGGACTCCGGTATCCTCGGGGCATTTATCGCTCCGGATAACCTGACGATAACCGTTTCGCTCGGTGAGTCGCTGTTTGATGCGCGCTACGGGCTGGCAAAACAGAAGCCAAAAGCGCTGCAGAAAATGACGCGTTTCCCGAATGACTCTCTGGATGCTGCTCTCTGCCATGGCGATCTGCTCCTGCAAATTTGCGCCAACACCCAGGATACGGTGATCCACGCGCTGCGCGACATCATCAAGCACACGCCGGACCTGCTGAGCGTTCGCTGGAAGCGGGAAGGGTTTATCTCTGACCATGCCGCCCGCAGCAAAGGGAAAGAGACGCCCGTAAACCTGCTGGGCTTTAAAGACGGCACGGCCAACCCGGACAGCCGTAATGACCCGCTCATGAAAGAGGTGGTCTGGGTGACGGCCGATCAGGGCGAGCCGGCATGGGCTGTGGGGGGAAGTTATCAGGCGGTGCGGATTATTCAGTTCCACGTGGAGTTCTGGGACCGTACGCCGCTCAAAGAGCAGCAGACGATTTTTGGCCGCGATAAACAGAGTGGCGCTCCGCTCGGGATGAAGAACGAGCATGATGTGCCTGACTACGCCAGCGATCCGAATGGCGATGTCATCGCGCTGGACAGCCATATCCGCCTGGCCAATCCGCGTACCAAAGAGACACAATCCAGCCTGATGATGCGTCGGGGATATAGCTATTCACTTGGCGTAACCAACGCCGGCCAGCTCGATATGGGGCTGCTGTTTGTCTGCTATCAGCACGACCTGGAGAAGGGCTTCCTGACCGTACAGAAACGCTTGAACGGGGAAGCGCTGGAAGAGTACATTAAACCCATCGGCGGCGGTTATTTCTTTGCCCTGCCTGGCGCACGCGATCGCAACGCCTATCTCGCTCAAGGGTTGATTGAAGCCTGATAATTGTCCCTGCGATAATTCGCGGGGACATTATTTTTTCATATGCCTGTCCTGCTGTTATATTTCTGTAATATTCCTGTATGAGACTGATTTCCACTGTAGGGACAGTCTTAAAGTTACGTTCAGGTAAAATAAATGTTGCATTTATGATAACTCCTGATGTACTTAAGATAAGACAGCGGTAGTTCCCGGCAGTGATGCTGAATCACTATGGAGATCGCGAATGGTTGCGTCCTGTACTGGACATGGTAAACAAAACACCCGCAGCACCCGGCGCGGAGGCTCAGACTCCGGCAGCGATTTCCTCACCACAAAATTATCCCCCTCGACTCAAGAATCTCTTTCGACCGACGTGCAGAATGGTGCGCGTAGCCGTTCTGTTGCGTCATCCGGTAAAGCAAGCAATGGCTTACAAGGAAGCCAACCCTCTGATGTTCGTGCGCATAATCGTGCTGAAACTGGCACGTGTGATGAATACCAACAACTCAAGGTGCTATCCATGGGAAGACAAAAAGCAGTGATCAAAGCTCGTCGCGAAGCAAAACGTGTGCTGAGACGGGATTCACGTAGCCATAAACAGCGTGAAGAAGAATCGGTCACCTCGCTTGTGCAGATGAGTGGCGTAGAAGCAATTGGCATGGCCCGAGACAGCCGTGATAATTCTCCAATTGTGGCGCGCAATGAGGCTCAGGCGCACTACCTGAATGCTATCGAGAGTAAACAGCTCATCTTTGCAACCGGCGAAGCCGGATGCGGGAAAACGTGGATCAGTGCAGCCAAAGCGGCAGAGGCGCTGATCCATAAAGACGTGGAGAGAATTATTGTCACCCGTCCGGTACTGCAGGCTGATGAAGATCTTGGCTTCTTGCCCGGAGATATTTCAGAGAAGTTTGCCCCTTACTTCAGGCCCGTCTATGACGTGCTGGTGAAACGTCTGGGAGCATCCTTTATGCAGTACTGTCTGCGACCAGAGATTGGCAAGGTGGAAATCGCGCCGTTCGCTTATATGCGCGGACGTACATTTGAAAATGCGGTCGTCATTCTTGACGAGGCTCAGAACGTGACCGCAGCGCAAATGAAGATGTTTTTAACGCGCCTCGGGGAAAACGTGACGGTCATCGTCAATGGTGATATTACCCAGTGCGATCTGCCGTCGGGCGTGAAGTCCGGACTGAGCGACGCCATGTCACGTTTTGAGGAAGATGAGATGATTGGGGTGGTACGCTTCACGAAAGAAGACTGCGTGCGTTCAGCGCTCTGCCAGCGCACGCTGCAAGCGTACTATTGAGTTACCCGTTGTGTTCAAAGCCCGGGAAACCGGGCTTTGTTTTTTGTGCGGGCGTCCTGTCCGGGGAATATAAAAGAAAAAAGCCCGTACTTTCGTACGAGCTCTTATCT